>JAISWU010000003.1 GCA_031270735.1 Holosporales bacterium
TTCTCACAATGTTAACTCTTCCTTAACCTTTCCCCCCTTATCATATACATAAGAATCTATATGGGGAGGGAAACCCAATGAACAAGTTAGTACTACTATCATCAATGGTGATGATAGGAGAGGTCTGAGCATGCATAAGAACCAAAAAGTTCTTGACACTATTCACAGAAAGATGTACTATCGAAAGTAGTTAGTGCTTACGGTTGTGGTAGGATACGATGAAAGCTGTGTGGTATATGGGCTGGGCTGCAGTCGGCTACGCGTTGGTTGTGTCGGCTAGTGCGAGCGAAATTGATCCCGAGAGTTGGGTCGACACAATAACTGGGAGATGGACCAATAGGGGATGCGTCACGCTGGTGGGCACTAGACCGCCGGATGGGCAACACATGGTTGGATTCCGTCTAATGGATGGTAAAACTGGCGCCCCGTTCGATGAGAACTGGAGGCGTCGCGATTTGGCCCGGACGTACCACGTTAAACGGAACGTAGTCAACGCGATATGCGGGGTTATGAATGGTGCAGCAACGGTTGAGGAGTTGCTGAGCGAGCGGATGATCCAGGAGCTAACACTGATATACAGACAAGCCGGGATACGGTGGGACCAACTCCGGGGCGTGGTCAATGGTGTGATTGTATGCACGCGGAGTAGCGTATTCGACGCGGTCACGCAGCCATTGCTAGAAGCAGTAGGGAGGAAGACAATACAAGAGACAAGAGAAGAACGACTAAGAGTCCTGGAGGAGAAAAGGCACGGCATGAGCAGAGTAGCGCAACCGATAGCGCGTTGCACTCGCGGCACGAAAACGAGTACACCCACACAGAAACAGCAGCATAGAGCGAAACCCACGAAAGCGGGCGAGTAGGGAAGGCCCGAAGAAGGAATGAAGAAGATAACAGCGGCGGTCGCATGTATCCTGACAATCGCGAGCGGACAAGCCACCCAAGTCGAACCAATGGTAGGCACCGACACTGGCACATTAACCCATGAGGGAGTGAAACTCCAACTCTGGATCCCGGGGGGCACAAGGGGAAGCGCAACACCAGGCACGGGATGGAGCATAGAGTACACGGTAGACAATACACGCGAGCCGCTCTACAGCGTCTGGACAATAGTACGGACGATAGGAGCAACACTCCCAAGAACCGACCAGGACGACGAGGTAGAAGATAGAAGGGGTGACACACCCGAAGCTCGGAGCGAGCAAGACAGACAAAGGGTGTGGGTAGCCCGCGAAATGCTCCTAATGTGGTACCAGCAGGAGAACCCGGGCTGGACAGGTAGGCGTACAACCACCAAAACACTGAAAGCAGAGCTAATCACAAAACAGATGAAAAGAATTGGACGCGTCCACTGGCAAGGCGAGCCGCAGCTATCCGTCGAAGAACCGAGGAAAACGGCGATAGAATATATCTGTGACGCAGGGCCAAAATGCCCCACCAGGATGCGATACAGTCGAAACAGCATCAGCGTAGGGTGCAAATACGAGCCTGGAAAAGGGCGACCGGTATGGTTTTGGATGAGATTCCGGGTAGTCCAAATCCAGGTACCCCCAGTAACCCGGACTCGGATCACGCATGTGGGTAGAATAGTGTTAGAATGGTGGATCGAAAACACTTGAGGAGCAACCACAAGGTGGCCATAGCGCAGGAATCACATCTAGCATCACCTCACAATTAGCCATTGAAATAGGAGATACATCCCTCTCATCCCTGGTTGCTACCTACCACTTCGTAGGGAGCATACTACACTGGTTCCAGAATCATCATTCGCCACGATTGTGACCTTGCCCTTGTGCAGTTCGACGGTCTCACGGGCGAGTATGATTTCGATCATGGAACCATATCCTACTATCGAGCCGATGTTGCTGCCGGACATCAGCTTCGCGTAATCCTCGACATCATCAGATGATACGGTAATTCCAGCGTCGGTCACCACAACATCGATGAACTCTTCTGGTTCTGCGGAGTCTTCCATCGTCACAGAAACAATACCACCTCTTGGCGACACTTTTATCGCTCTCGAAACTAGCTGTGATAGAGCATTCTTCATGAGCTGCCGGTCTATCATTATTGATGCATTCGGAGATCTAATGTTAGTTGTGAGCTTGATGTCGTTATCTTCAGCACGATTTGCAAGACGCTGAATGATCTTATCCAAAAACACCGGCAGGTCTGTTTCTTCAAATTTGGGGCTTACGTTCTCGTGCTCTATGTTGATGAGGTGTATGATCGCATCGACTGTCTCAGTAAGGTTCGCCGTGATATTTCGAAGCTCGCGACAGTACCCCAGCTGCTTCTCGTTTAGGTCCCCGAAATACATGTTATACAAGATATCAACAAATCCCAAGATGGTACCTAATGGAGTTTTAAATTCACATGCAATCTTTGAGACTATAGTCTCCTTGAGACTACTGAGTTGCGCCACTACCTGATTCTTTGCATCAATTGCATCACTGAGTGACAGATCATCTGTGATATCGGTGAAGGTTACCATGTTCAGCCCCTCGGGTAACGGCGAGTAGAAATACCTCACAGTCTTACCACTCGTAAGCGCTATCGTGTCAGAGATGGAGCTCCTTGTAGTCGCTGCGTTAACTAGTATCTCGAAAAAGTCACTAGCTACATCACCGGTTGCAAACGCGTCCTTGTGCATCTCGAAAAAATCTCGCATGTGCTGCCCCTCAGAATCTGGTGGCATACTCTCTTTTGCAGGGGTTTGTTGGTCGACATACAGCATACGATGGAGCGCTTTGTTGGTCAGCCTTATCTTGTTATCGTCTCCGAAAATGATGATACCATCCGGTAGGCTACGTGCCATCTCTGCATGGATGGATTCAAGGGAACTAATCTTCCCCTCAAGGTTAACCTTCTCGGAGACATCCTCAAGCGTAAACAGCAATCCACCATCTCTGATTGGTAAAATAGTGACACTCACTGCCTTGCCATCGCGCAGGCGGATGGACGTATAGTACGGCTCGATGAGTGTCGAAATCACACTCATTATCTTCTCTTTGTACTCGCTAGCGCTCGAGTTTACGACAATGGCTTCGTTACAAATGAGGCTATCAACTATATCGGAGAATCTGCGGCGTTCATGGATATTGGTGCCACTCATATGGAACAATCTCACAATGGCGGAGTTTGCAAAAACCAACGACGTGTCGCGGTCGAATATTGCAATCGGGACTGAGATGATATCGAAGATTTCCTCGATCTGCTTTTTGTAGTTCGTATGTTCTTTCTGGAGAGATTCGTGATCAGTGGTATCGATTGCAATCCATGTCGACACGCCACGTTCGTTACACTGAATCCTAGTGACGTTCAACGCTCTGCGATCTCCACGGATGATAGCATACTCAACGGATTGCTTCGGTGGATTCCAGACTTGCTCTGCTAGCGAATAGCTGTGTCTGCGCTTCGGAATCAATGTAATGCCGTCCGCTACTACATCTTCTTGTGTAGACTCAACGGCACAGGCATACTGTTTGTTGCAGTATGTAATCTTCATGTTCCTATCTTCCCGCCAGATGTAGACTGGCAAGGTATCAATCAGACTAGCTAGCTCTGTGGAATCGTGTGTGGGATGCGCTGAGCCCTGTTTATCGATCAGTAGTGTGTAGAGCTCTATGTCACTCTCAAAAATGAGGTTCAACGAGAAATGTTCCCCCAATGCTGTTACTGTCGACTTGTACTCCATATGCCTTTGAGTACTACCCAACAGCCTATCAACAGCAGTGTTTAGAAATTGGCCGAAGCGTCTCTGCATCAGCTTCACGAAATCGAGTGCACTCACAAGATTTCCGGGGGCCGTTAGTGCAGCAACCATCCTGTCAGATAGAAAGACATCCTTCCCATGTGATCGCCATGCTGCATATGCTAGTGGAAGGGTACGACCGGAATCTGCGAGTAATGAGCCTATCTCTTTGATCTGAGACTCCTCACTCATCTGATCTGCACCGCATCCATAACACCCGCACATTCTACATAATGTGAAACTGCACATCTAGCCATTTCGTACCACGGCAGCGCACATGACTAGTAGGTCATCATGTGCGCAGTTGTCCCAGGTTATACTGGAACTGTGTCAGATTGTGCAACGGGGACGGCTGCTATTACACGTCGCCGCGTATAGCTCACTGGGCTTTCCCAATCCTCCTCACTGAGAAGGTAGCCAAAAATTTGGCTTACCGTGCCTCCCCCGTAGCTTCCCTCCCATACCGCCTCTTTCATCTGTTTCATTTCTCCAGTATGGCCGTCGGATACTGCTACCATGATTATCTCCGTCATGGTGTGGGTGCCGGCTTGAGTCTCGAAAGTTTGCATTCGCTGAATTTCGCGCTCATTTGCCCCGGCTATGCGTGAGTATGGAACTTGATTTTTGGTCTCGTCGATGGTCCATTCGTATGCTGTCCTTGGCTTTCCGCCGGTTGTAGTGCAGTACGTCCACTCGTATCCCACGTGCTCCTCGGCGTCTCCCTGTCTCGTTACCTTGAACGTTGCTTTGCTCATTATCGCGGTCGTGTCATCCTCATTTTTAATCTCATACCAGATTGCCTGGGCGAGGTCCGTTTGTGGGTTAGCAGACAGTATGTTGCCGATGATCTCTGTGAGGTACTCGTGTGTATACCTCTCGAGACTTCTTGGTGGACTCAGCGTTTGCGTCCATTGACTTGCTTCCTGTCCGATGTACGTTCTGAGCGCTACTGTCGTTGCTGTTGCCATGTCATTGCCGCTGCTACCGCTTCCAACTATGGCACTTATCCTCCCTCTCAGTTCCTCTAACCCATCTATTACCGTGACTGCTTTCTGATGCAGGGTACCAGCCCTGGATAATGGATATACTGTCGGTGTATCGTCTGGTGATGTATCTCCTGAGGTATCCGGATCTGATGGGCCCCATCCTGGTAACACTGCTCTCACCATTACTTCGTCACTACCTACGCTCTCCTGTAGCCTTCTTATCCCCTCCTCTATACCTGTAAGACTTACGCTATCACTATCACCTCTTATTCCCCTCACCATATCCCTCAGCTTATTCAGTGCTCTCCTCAGCCTCTCCTCTCTCTCCTCGTACCTACACAGTAATTCCTGTAATGTACCTACTCTCCT
>JAISWU010000007.1 GCA_031270735.1 Holosporales bacterium
TTTCCTCACTTCTTAGGCTCTCACCTCCTCTTACTACACCCGTTCCTATCATCACTATTGATGATAGTAGTACTAACTTGTTCATTGGGTCTTCCTCCCCATATAGATTCTTATGTATATGATAAGGGGGGAAAGGTTAAGGAATTATGAATATGGTGAGAAAAATGTTTAGGGGGTGGTGGGAAAAAGTTTATGGGGGGGGAGATCACCTTCCACATGAGAGGTAACCTATTGCGCTAGCCGTCACTGATTGTGTATCGTGTACCGTATGCATGTTGCTGGAGTGTTTCAAGATGCACCCTCTGTATATTACGACTCCCATATACTACGTAAATGCCAAGCCGCATATCGGCCATGCGTACACCACTATTGTCTGCGATATCTTCGTCAGGTTTAATAGGATGTTTGGACGTGATGTATTTTTCTCGACTGGCACGGATGAGCATGGGAAGAAGATAGAGCAGAGCGCAAACAATGCAGGAATCGAGCCACAGCTGTTCACAGACAACATCTCACAGCTGTTTAAAGATTTGCTGCCAGTCCTCAACATAACGAACGACGATTTTATCAGGACCACCGAGTTGAGGCATAAGAATGCAGTGACACACTTTTGGAGCAGGTTGAAGGAGAGTGGGCACATATACCTTGGTGAGTACTCCGGCTGGTATGACATCAGAAACGAAGCTTACTTCTCAGAGGATGAGTTGGTTGATGGACGATCCCCACTAGGTGGAAATGTGCACTACATGACAGAGGAGTGCTACTTCTTCAAGTTGTCTGAATTCCAGGATAAGCTCCTAAATTTCTACGAACAGAATCCTGATTTTATATTCCCAATGCAGAGGAGGAACGAGGTGCTGAGCTTCGTCAAGCGTGGCCTGAATGATCTTGCAATCTCGAGGACTACCTTTAGCTGGGGTATTCCAGTACCGAACGATCCGAAGCATGTAATCTACGTATGGCTCGACGCATTGACAAACTACCTTACCTTGAATGGATATCCAGATGTTGACCAAGCCAACAACGAGCGATGGCAAAATGTGATCCACTTCGTTGGGAAGGAGATTGTGAGGTTCCATGCAGTGTACTGGCCAGCGTTCCTGATGGCAGCGGATTTACCACCACCGAGGCAAATTGTATCGCACGGATGGTGGCTAAGCGAAGGCGAGAAGATGTCGAAGTCAGTTGGGAATGTTCAAGATCCCATCAAATACTGCAAGCTCTTCGGGTCTGACGCGCTGCGTTATTTCCTGCTACGTGAGCTGTCATTCGGAGAGGATGGTAACTTCTCGCTAGCCGGCTTTATAGGCAGGTACAACGCAGTTCTGGCAAATGCGTATGGTAACCTCTGCAGTCGCGTGTTCTCGTTTGTGCTAAAGAACTGTGACGGTAGTGTCAAGCGTCCGCCCACTCTTACAGGCGATGATCAGCTGTTTGTCGCAGCAGTCGATAGTGAACTTAGAGAATCCGTATCTCTGTTTCAGCGGTATGCATTCAGTAAGTACCTCGAGCACCTAGAGCACGCTATGTCACTGGCGAACCAGTACATGGATTCTCAAAAGCCGTGGGCCCTGAGGACATCAGATCGCGACAGAATGGAGGAGGCGCTGTTTTGGATGGTAGAGCAAATCTACAAGATTACGAGGCTGTTCTACCCAGTAATCCCAATCTGTGCTGAGAAGGTTTTCAATCAGCTTGGCATTGCAATGAACGATGCAATGAGCCTTAGTGGTGCTGTTCCAGATGAGTTCCACATCCGCGAGATCGAAACTCTGTTCCCGAGGATTGATCAATTCTCAGATGATTTCGATGTATTTTCGGACGACTGATATTTACGTAGTTGAGTGGGATAGGATGGAATTGACAAGTGGACTAGACAGGGATTGATCTGACAGTTGCGGCTTGTGTGGCAGGTAGATCGCTTTAAGCTCATTGTCTGTCAGATCAAGCTCCGTCTATTACATCACCAACAACAGCATGCACTGTGTCCGTGCCTACCTCCCCATAGCCTCAGTGCGTGTCCAGGGCTGACGGTGTATACCGTGTTCGCGGCTATCACCATGCTACCAGAACTTTTTACATCTACTGTCCCGGTTGATCTAATATCAACGGCAACATCTGTATCATTCTCTCCAAGCGTAAGCTCCGCTCCTACAACCATATCCGTCCCGAACATTGCATCTTGGTTTGGTATGAGTACCCGTGCTCCTGGGCCGTCTATATTCACATACGTACGGGGAGCGTTGAAGTACCGATTATCCCCACGTAGCTCTACAGATTCACAGCAGTGAAATCGTACCGACGCTGGTATGTTCGGGCTTGGAATGCGGTCACCAGCAGCCATTCCATGTGCTATCATATTTGCGAATCCAGTTCTAACAACCACATTCGCTAACCTTCTGGCTTTCGTGTTCCCAACTGTAATGGTGGGATCGTAACTCCTTGGATTTGCGAGCATCAGCATGTACTGCCCATTCTTTTCTAGAATGGCATTCGGTACGTGAATATCATATTCTGTCGCCCCTCTCCGTGTTCGCCATTGTGGAACAAGGTATCGATATGTCTCTTCGTTAAACTTCCTGTATGTTGTGCTAGCTGCGGCCTTGTGATCTGCTGGTCGCACCTCAACCATTCTTGATGCCCTAACCCCGCATGCACTGTGCACATTCATGTACATTTGCAGGCAGCATATAGCCATTATTCCTGTCACTAAGTATGTTGTTTTCATTATGCCAAAGCTCTCGGTGCTACAATCTATATATTAAGCATTACATAAAAAAATTAATAAACCGTAACAAATGTCATTAAAAATACCTTACGATATTTCCAGTGATATCCTCACTGTGCGTCATCCCGAATTGGGATAGTAACAACAAAGGCTCCACCGTGTGGTTGTGTGGTATCGATGCTGATAGTACCACCATGTGCTGTTATCGCGTCCTTGGCGATACTGAGCCCGAGGCCTACGCCTACTCCCTCATAATGTGTCCTCGCACTATCCTGCCGGACGAACGGAGAGAAGATGTCATCAACGATGTTTTTATCGACTCCAGGACCGTCATCAACAAATCGTATCGTCACCACATCTGCGTCCTGAGTAAACGTTATGTGTATGTTGCTGGCGTACCTCTTCGCGTTCGCGACGATGTTACCGAAAGCGCGCTTCAGGGAAATGTACTTTATCGGGATCTTCAAATCAGCGGCTCCATGAATATGCACCTTGAAGTTATCAGAGCCATGGCCTCTGGATACCTCAGTTAAGAAGGCCAGCAGGCTACGCACCGTGAAGGCCTCGTTGTTTTGCTCGGCTACGTGGATTGTGAAGCTCTCAGTCATCTTTATCATCATGTTGACATCACTGGCTAGCCACTTCGTCTCCTTTGTTTTCGGCATCAATGACAGCTGTAGCTTCATCTTGGTAAGTGGGGTTCTGAGATCGTGAGAGATCCCAGCTAGCACCTTTAACCGCCTGTCCATAAGATCCTTCACTTGATTCTTCATCTCGCAGAATGCTTTCCCAGCAACTCTGATCTCGTATGCCCCCTCAGGCTTGTAGTCCTCAGTGTCAATGCCACGGCCGAACTCCGTCGCTGCCTTCGCTAATTTTTTTATGGGCCTTGTTTGATTCTTCAGGAAGATGAGTGCTATAACAATAAGCAGGAGCGCTGAGGTCACTCCGCTTCCTAGGACCACCGGGATGATCTTCATGTATAGGTTTTTCCTAGCGAACGATATCTTGTAGATATCGTTGTTGCTGTTGGACGGGACGTATATCTCCATGCTCTCATCGCATGTGTCGATGTAGTATTTTTCATACCCTCTCTTTACCAGTGCGCTCCTCAAGACCCTGTAGGCCTTATGACTCTTGGAGATGCCTGTCTTCTCGAGCTGCTTATTGCTAATAATCTCGATTTTGATCTTCATGCTTTCCTTAATCGCATCGATGTATCGGTTGTCGCATTGCATATCAAGTAGCTTTGTTACGGCAATCGCTTCTCCGACCATCTGTCTCGATATGATCCCGAGAACTATCTGCGTGTACCTCTCGCTGAAGATGATGCTAACAACCAGCTGCGAGGTAACGACAGGGGTTATCAGGATAAGCAGGAACCTGAAAAAGATGCTTTTGGGCAACATTTTTTTTATGAGTGGCAACACGAAGGACGGTTATCCAGATTGACAGGCTGCGTATTATGTATCATATGCTCATGCCGGTGCGTGAAAAATATTTGATTTCGTATGGGATATTTAGGGAGGACAGCTGCCGTACTTTGCCTGTCCCTGGGACTGATGAGCTCCTGCAAAAAAAGGGATGTTCCCCACAATGGTGACATTATAGCTGATCTGTTAGGGGCAAGCGACGTTCTTACCGAAATAATCAACGAGGTAAAGAATGGATACGCCAGTGATATCTCAAGGGAGAAACTTGAGACAGGCGCGATAAACGGAATGCTGCAGGTCCTCGACGAGCACTCTGTCTACATAACGCAGGATGAATATGACGCCTTCAATAAATCTACCAGGGGCTCATTCCTTGGGATAGGAATCGAGATCAAGCAGAATCAGGATGGTGTGGAGATCACATCACTCATCGATGATAGCCCGGCTGCCATTGCAGGATTGAAAGTCGATGATACTATCACCAATATCGACGGTGAGGATGTATCGCAGATGAGCATGAAGAAGGTGCTCTTAAAACTGAATTCCGACAATGCCCTGAAAGTGACGGTCCAGGTGCTCCGTAACAAAACTGACAGCTTGAGGTTTAAGCTTAAGAAGTCGGTCATTCAGCTTCAGAGCGTCAAGCTGGACTTCGCTGATGATATAGCGATAATCAAGATCAGTCACTTCAATGATGGAACGTTCGACGGAGTTTCAAATGCCGTGAAGAAGCTACTCAAGAGGGATGCAAAGGGAGTTATTATCGACCTTCGTAATAATCCCGGTGGCATCATGGAGCAAGCGATCAGAGTCTGTGATCTCTTCCTCACGAACAAGAAGATCATCGAGTTCAAGTCCAGAAATGCCGACGAGAGTAAGATCATCTTTTCGGATGGTGACGATGTACTGAACGGCCTCCCGATTGCTGTACTGATAGATTCAAATACAGCATCTGGAGGTGAGCTCGTCGCATCTGCGCTTGGAGATAACAAGCGCGCAATCCTGGTAGGGCAGAAGACGTACGGCAAGGGCTCATTGCAGTCAATCATCCCAATCCCTGGTAGAGGCGCCATCAAGCTTACAGTAGCGTACTTCGTCTCTCCCAACGGCACCCCAATTGATAAGGTCGGCATCGTTCCGGATATAGATATCTCGAAGGATGCCTCGAAGCTACCGGTGATGACGCAAGCCGAAGGACAGCAAGTGGAGGCAATGAAGTATAACCAGCAGCCCATAATACGGAGGGCTATTGATATACTACATGGAGTCTCGGCGCTGTCACCTGATACGATGAGGGATAAGGATGCTACAACACAACAAACTGCCCAGGGTTACTGATACTGATCTTACCGCTCCACATGCACATGCACGTATCGGAGGCTTCCAAGCACGGCCCCATTGGAGACATTATCTTTGGGTTCGACGAGATCCACGGAGCTGTTGTAGCTGGGATACACGGCATCGGAGTGAGCACACCAAGTGCTGCTGCCGTCGCCGCTGCAACAGTCGGATTTGAAGGTGATGAACACATCCCGAATGATGCGATGTTGAGCAGCGGAACAAAATCCATGATCGTTGCTACCGGCAGCCCACAGATCAACATTGGTACCTTCGGCGGGACGACAAGTGGACATGGAGTCATCCCGAAAGAGCATTGACACATCGCGCTATTAACAACTGCACACACGCTACACTATACCCCTATCAAGAAGAGCTTCTTAGAGTTTGCGAGCTTCACGGTGTCCTCGAAATCCAGGATCTGCGACTGCTCTGCTCCTACGGCAATGCCTGCAAGACTTGCCTCGTGCGCCTCGATGATCGTGTTCTTCCCTATCGTCGGCAAGTCTACTGATTGCTCTTGGTCCACCTTTGAGAGCTTGACCAGCACTCCACCTCTGCTGCCTGATAATTTCAGATCTTTGCAGCGTTCGAGGAGGCCTTTGGTTCCCTCGACAGCTTCCAACCCGAGGACGACCCCATCCTGTACGATTGCTGCCTGTCCAACGTCCGCCTTCGACATTGCGTTGAGCACGAAGATTCCGCGGGCGATGTCTTGGAGGTCAGCGTCGGATGGTTGTACTACTGTCATTACACCGCGCGGAGATAGGAGGGTATCGAGGATGCTCTGTGGGCTTACTACCGTGAACCCCTCCTTCTCGATCAATCTCATCATGCCGCTGAGGATTGAGTTGTCTCCCAGAAAGGCACGTACTCCGAGTTGCCTCAGCCACTTCTTTCCGACAGAGTCGAGATGGAGTAACCTTAGGCTTGGGCGCTTCACCCCACCGCAGAACAGCACAGACTTCGCACTTGCCTCTTTGATGAAGCTGAGGATCTGACCGATACTACCAATCTTAAATTGCTGGTATCCAGATGGTCCGAATCCATCCAGTGACACCACAACGTACTTCCTCTGAAGAGAGTCGAGTTTCGAGATGATTCGTAGGGGCAGGTCCCCACTCCCGGCTATGACAGCGACTACGTCGGTGTTACGATGTACGGCTGTTCCTCCTGATGCTGAGGATGATTCTTGTAGTGACCGTAATGGCACCGTCATTCGGCGACCACTACCTCCTCCTCTTGCTCTGGAGATTCTGCGATGCCTTCACCTGTTATTTCACCAGTCATTGTATCGGCGACTGTTCCTGAGTTGGCGCGTATGGAGTTCTCAATCTCGTTTGCAACACTCGGTGTCGCTTTGAGGAACGACCGTGCTGCCTCCTTCCCTTGACCGAGCTTCGTCGATTTGTATGAGTACCACGAACCAGATTTCTCGATGATCCCAGCCCTCACGCCGAGATCTATCAGCTCACCAGTCTTGGAGATTCCCTCTCCGTACATGATGTCGAACTCCACTACCTTGAACGGTGGGGCAAGCTTGTTCTTCACTATTTTCACCCTAGTCTGGTTGCCCAGCATCTCGTCCCTATCCTTGATGACTCCTATCCTTCTGATGTCGAGCCTAACCGAGGTGTAGAACTTCAAAGCATTACCGCCGGTGGTCGTTTCAGGGTTCCCGAACATCACACCAATCTTCTGGCGAATCTGGTTTATGAATATCACCATGCAGTTAGTCCTTGAGATCGAACCAGTTAGCTTCCTTAGAGCCTGACTCATGAGCCTGGCCTGCAGTCCCATATGAGAATCCCCCATGTCTCCCTCCAGCTCCGCCTTCGGAACAAGAGCTGCTACGCTATCGACTACCAGCACATCGATCGCTCCACTCCTCACGAGAGTATCAGCTATCTCCAATGCCTGCTCACCAGTGTCCGGCTGCGATATCACAAGGTTGTTTATGTCGATATTAAGCTTCCTAGCATAGACAGGATCCAATGCATGCTCAGCGTCTATGAATGCGCAGTTGCCTCCGTTCTTCTGTGCGTTCGCAATGACGTGAAGTGTGAGGGTGGTCTTACCAGATGACTCCGGACCATACACCTCGATGATCCTCCCCTTTGGGAATCCACCGATCCCAAGGGCGATGTCCAAACCTATCGATCCAGTTGAAATCGACTCGATCTCTATAACCTCACGTTGGCCGAGCTTCATAACAGAACCCCGGCCAAACATCTTCTCTATCTGCTGCAACGCGGCATTCAGCGCACTACCCTTGTCGCCACTCATAACTCTGTTCGATGTCTCGCTAAGTACATCCAAGATTGTACCCCGCTTCCGAGATTGCTTTCAATGCGTTTGTTAGTTATTCACTCAGGGAAAGAGGGAGAGGCGCACTCTCCCTCAGTCTCGACACCACTCCCCTATCTCCCCTTTATCATCCTCGTTTACTTTCTCGCCAGGACAGCAGCCCGCGTGCTTGCTGCATTGTACGCTTGGAACAACGGCATCCCTCCAGTTATTTTCGACACCATTGCAGCATTGGTCTCATGATCATCAGTAGCTTGAGCTCCTAGCTTCTCCCTGATTGCCGCGTTAATCGCGTCAAGCTCAGCATTTGTTGGAGCCACTTTCGTTGTCTTCTTAGTTACTGTAGCCTTAGAGGTCTTCCCCTTTAGTTTTGGAGCAGGCTCATCATCATCACTGTCCACTACCTTCTTAGTAGATTTCCTCCTTGGGGCAGGATCCTCGTCACTATCATCGCTTACTAGCACAGCCTTCTTTGCAGGAGCAGCCTTCTTCTTTGGAGCAGTACTCTTCCTTGGAGCAGGCTCATCATCATCACTGTCCACTACCTTCTTAGTAGATTTCCTCCTTGGGGCAGGATCCTCATCACTATCATCCACTGGCACAGCCTTCTTTGCAGGAGCAGCCTTCTTCTTTGAAACAGCACTCTTCCTTGGAGCAGGCTCATCATCATCACTGTCCACTACCTTCTTAGTAGATTTCCTCCTTGGGGCAGGATCCTCGTCACTATCATCCACTGGCACAGCCTTCTTTGCAGGAGCAGTACTCTTCCTTGGAGCAGGCTCATCATCATCACTGTCCACTACCTTCTTAGTAGATTTCCTCCTTGGGGCAGGATCATCATCACTATCATCCACTGGTGGTGGGAGCCCCTTGCTTGCCGTAGACCGTGGAGCTGGCTTCGTGGCCGTCGCGGGAGGTACATCATTACTATCATCATCACTGTCCACTACCTTCTTAGTAGATTTCCTCCTTGGGGCAGGATCCTCGTCACTATCATCCACTGGTGGTGGGAGCGCTCCACCCGTGATCT
>JAISWU010000029.1 GCA_031270735.1 Holosporales bacterium
TCTTGCCAGACTACAGAGGAAGACCAAGTGCTACAGCAAGAGTTTGGAGATGTTGAAGCTGTCTGTGGCCCTGTTGCTGCATTACTGGAAATCTCCATACCCTTAGTTGTCAGTTCCCTGATCTGATGTCGCTTGACAAATTGAATCTCAAGATAGACAATCCGGATTGCGGTTGCTGAGAAAAGGCTGTCTGTTATGAACCGGAAGAAAGGCGTCGCTGTTGTAAGTTTTGGTACTTTGCTGGAGTGGATGGAATTTACCTTTTTTGCCTATATGGCAGATTTCCTATCCAGTTTATTTTTCCCGGCTGATGACGCTACCTTAGCTCGACTAAAAATTTACGGGGTGTTTGCAGCCAGCTACATCATGCGTCCCGTTGGTGCAATCATTTTTGGGCACATCGGAGACAAGTACGGGCGCAAGACACCAATGATCGCATCGCTCTTCTTAATGGCGGTGGCAACCTGCGGTATAGGAGTGTTACCAACATACGGTTCGATTGGTAGCGTCTCGTCAATCCTTCTGATTATATTGAGGATGATCCAGGGAGTGGCCGTTGGCGGCGAATTTAATGGCGCGACTGTATTGCTAACTGAATACGACAAGCAGCGTCCCTTTCTGGCTGGTTCATGGACTTCATTTGCATCTGCGGCTGGCATGTCTTTAGGAAGCCTGGCAGCTACCATAATATCTTTCTGCAACAATGGTTCTATGTGGAGAGTCCCGTTTTTGCTGAGCGCCCTCATGGCCCTGGCTGCAATATACCTACGTCGAGACATGAGAGAGACAGATGATTTCCGTATGGCAAAGAAAAACAACGAACTATTTGAGATTCCAATATCCGCGGCCTGGCGCCATAACAAGGCTGGCCTAATCTGTACAGCCACCTTTTCCATCTTTGTCTCCGTTTTTGTTTACACCGGCAACATATATTACAGAACGATAGCGGTCAGCATCGGAGGGCTGCCGGCTGAACAGGCTGCCACTGCAATTACGATTGGAGTCGTACTAGTTACGGTTTTAATCCCTGTGTTTGCCTGCGTGGCAGATAGGATGAATGGTTACAAATTGTGCTTTGCAGGATTGGGCCTGGCACTACTCCTGAGTCCCCTGATAATGTCTTTGGCTGCCAGCGGCGATTTCATCTACACCATAGTGGGCCAGTTGATATACTCTATTCCAGACGCTATCGTGTCTGCTACCGCGTTTACCATTCTGCTGAGACAATTCAAGATAGGCACAAAGTATAGCGGCAGTAGCCTAGCATGGTCTGTAAGCACCGCCATCTTTGGCGGCACAACACTGATGGTAAATGAATTCCTAGTTGGGCACTTGAATCTTCTATGCGGACCGGGATTGTACATGTCACTCAGTGCGCTTATCTGCCTCGCCGTGGTTGGATATATTTGCCGAGAAAAATTGTGTCAGAGATTGTAGCGTGACGTGCTAGGATACGCGTAACTACCAGACAGATGTTGTGAGCTAAGAAAGGCAAAGATGGTAAAGCGTTTTCTATCAAGAGGGTATGATGAGCTGAGGCAGGTGGAGATAATTCCGCACTACTACCCACACGGCGATGGGTCGTGTTTCGTGAAGTTTGGAAGAACGCATGTCATCTGTGCTGCGACGATTGAAGAAAGGGTTCCACCGTTTCTTAGGAACCTAGGCACTGGGTGGGTTACAGCAGAGTACGGGATGCTACCATGCTCATGTAACGAGCGCACGGATAGGGAAGCGGTGAGGGGGAAGCAGTCAGGACGTACATCAGAAATACAGCGGCTGATTGGGCGTTCGCTGAGATCTGTCGTAGATATGAATGTCCTGGGGTCGCGGCAGATCAAGGTAGATTGTGATGTCATATTGGCGGACGGTGGGACGAGGACCGCAAGCATAACTGGTGCTTTCGTAGCACTGCATCTCACATGTCAGAAGCTCCTGAAGAACAAGACCATCGCCATGAGCCCCATAACCAAACACGTGGTAGCTGTCTCATGCGGAGTAGTAAATGGAACACCACTGCTGGATCTTGACTATTCCGAAGACTCGGTTGCTGATGTAGATTCGAACTTCATAATGTCCGATGACATGATCATCGAGATACAGATGTGCGGCGAGAAGCGACCATTCACGGAATCTGAATTGGATCAACTCCTGGTGCTTGCGAGGAAGGGCCGTGATGAGCTGATAGGCAAACAAAAGGTCGCGATAGGAGGATAAGATGGCTGTAATGTACAAATCATTTTCCGTGTTGTTTTACGGAACTATTCTGTACAATTTATTTAGTGACTTCCAGGTTTGGGCTAGTTAGCCGTTGCGTCTTTCGGTCATCGCGAAACAGATTACGTTGTGTGTGCTGCTGGTGCCAGTTGCACACGGAGCTGCGATCAATGGTATAGAGGATGCCGTAATCATGGAGCTGGTGAAATCGCAGGTTACGAATTGGGAGAGGCATTGCGAGGATACGCATATTAACAGAGCCAAACTCGCAAGAGACGTCAGCGCTATAAATAAAGCGGTGGGCTCGTTTGGGTACTTCGATGCTAATGTAACTGCGAGCTTGCTGGATAGTAAGGTAACATTCAATGTCGAGCTTGGTACGAGGTATAAGCTCGGAGGCGTTTCACTTGTGTATGCGGATAACGCAAGCTACAGGGCCGGTCTCAGCGTAGGACAGGTGTTTGGAATCATCGGCACAGAGCATGGTTCGCCTGTCGATTTTAAGTATATTACAGATGGTCGAGATAAGCTTAAGGAGCACTTCAAGGCTTTGGGCTTTGCGTTTGTCGAGATAGCTCAACCAGAGCTTGAGATAGATAAACAGGCCAAAGAGGTGAAGGTCATCTATACCATAAGCTTGAAAGGTAGAACCATCATAGATTCGACAGTAATTCGCGTCAAGTCACAGAAGGATCCGAAGCTTATAGAACCATTCATAAGGAACAGAATCCCGTGGAAGGATGGAGACATATACGACTCTCGAGAGGTTGAGTCTACGATAGAGCACCTGATGGAAAGTGGAATTTTTGCAACAATAGATGTCGAGCTGAGTCCGCCAACTCCGGATCAGCATGATCCGCATACATGCCATACCAACATCATTATTAACATAGAGGAAGCCAAACTACGTGACATAGCTGCTGGCGTTAAGTACGGATCGTCCGAGAAGGTCGGGATTTTACTGTCATGGGCACACTACAACATCGATGGACGAGGCTCGAAGTTGTCTACGGTAGCTGATGTCGCGAAGAAAAGCAGGACGCTGAAGGTGCAGTACGACATGTACGATCTGTTCTACAAAAGGCAAAACCTCGCGAATAAGGTTTTCTATATGAGAGACGATGTTGACGCATATACCGTATCAATGATCGGAGTCGAGAGCATGCTGTGGCAGACGCTTTTTGATAATCTAAAGGTCGGTGCTGGAGCTTGCCATGAGAATGCAAAGACTGTCGACAAGGCAGTGGCGGATTCAGAGAAGGTTAAGTTCAAGGCAGTTGGTGTCCCGATAGGAATCAACTTCGATACCACCGACAACTACCTAGATCCAAGCAAGGGGCTCAGATGTGCTGTCATGGTAACACCATATTTCGGCAGGCCTAGTAACATATCAGTCATACTCGCGAAGGCATCGGTGTATTTCCCATTGATCCGCAGCCTGTCGAGGAATACTCTTGTCTTATCCGCGTACTCTAAGGTTGGCTCCATCTTTAGAAATAAGAACCGTACCATTCCTCGCCACAAATGCTTCTTTGCCGGAGGTAACAATTCGGTAAGGGGGTACGGGTACCAGAAGATTAGCGAGCTTTCTGATGATGGCACTCCACTAGGAGGAGAATCGTTGTTCGAATTTGGAGTTGAGCCAAGGGTGAGGGTGACAGACGACATTGGGATAGTTGCCTTCTGGGAAGGAGGGAACGTACGACAGTCCAGAGCCGTGTTCAAGCTCAAGGATATGCTATTTGGATACGGTGCCGGTGTGCGGTACTATACCCAGCTCGGACAGATACGATTCGATGTGGCGTTTCCAACAAAGGTACGTAAGTCGCAAACCGGGAAGCGAGTGGATTCAAGGTTCAATATATACATCAGCGTAGGACAGGCATTTTAGAAAGGCTCTTGACTAGCATCTCGGAAGGAGTATGCTATGAAGATGAGGAAATTCAACCGGTTGAGCCCCCAAAAGAGGAACAAAATTTTTTTGTGTTTTGCAGAGGACTTAACCGCCACTC
>JAISWU010000015.1 GCA_031270735.1 Holosporales bacterium
GAGGAAGACCCAATGAACAAGTTAGTACTACTATCATCAATGGTGATGATAGGAACAGGGGTAGTAAGAGGAGGTGAGAGCCTAAGAAGTGAGGAAATCCTAGAGAGAGGATAGAATCCTTAGTAGTAGATACCACAGGTAATAGGGATATCACAGGTGATGAGGAAGAGGTAGGTGATGAGGTAGATGAGATAGATATAGCTGGTGTAGTAGAGAGGGGAGTAGGTAGAGAGCGTTATGTAGAGGATATGCAGAGAGTAGTAGCAAGGCAAGCACATCAGTTGAGGTGTTATCAGGAGTTGATAGAGAGTTATGAGAGGTTGAGTAGGAAGCTGCTGAGGGAACTAAGCAATGTGGGCAGGTATCGCGAGTCAATATGGAGAATACACCAGATGCTTGACAGGTGTGGCGGTACGCACATGTACAGAGACCGCCTAACCGAGATAATATACAACACAGCCTGGACTATTAATGGTGAGGTGTTTGAGGGACGTAAGTTCGGGTGGAAATGGTATGAAGCGGGAGCGGGGGAAATGGAATGGCATGCGCAAATGCACATAACGACGGCGCACGCAGCGTCAGACATATCGCAACTTTCATTCGACTGGATCGTTGCATATCTGCACAATTCGGATACCAACGTACCAGTATATACAACCCCGGCGAGGAATGAGGATAAGACATATATGTGCAGTGGGCACATACCAACTCTCCCATTATCCCGGCGGGCTGAAGTAGCGGTTGTAGCAATAGGATGCAACGGCGTAACCTCCTACAACGTCCACCCGGGCGACGGTAGCCCAATAAGGGGTATTCATACCTACACGGACGGCTCTGACGGCGCATGGCTAGATCTACCAATGAGCGTCTCAATCAGGACGGTGAAGCAGATGGGGGACACTGTCGGTATCTCACCCGGCACGAGCTGGAGGGCCATCATAGGCGAGTACACAGCTCCGTAGTAGAAATGGCATATAGCTCACACGCCTCATTCCAAGATGTGTGTTGAGCTATATGCCAGCAGTTGTTTAGACAACTCTAGGAATGTGCGTGGGGCCACATTCTCCGGGCGGGCATTGGCATCTATTCCACACGAGGTGAGTATCTCCTCTGAGACTGCCACACCGTAGTGCTCCTTTAGGATTTTGCGAAGTGTCTTGCGTCTATTACTGAAGCAGTGGGCTGTCAGTACATCGAGGGACGCTAGGTCAAACTTCGCAATGTCTCTTGGAATCATCTTTACTACGGTTGATTCTACCTTGGGTGGTGGGTAGAAGGCTGTTCTGGAGATATCGAACATCTTTTCGGCGTGGCACGTGAGTTGAGATATGATGCTCAACCGCCCATACTGCTTTGTTCCTGTAGTGGCACATATCCTGTCTGCAACCTCTTTTTGAAACATCAGAATCATCTTGCGAATGTTAGCTATATCCTTCAACCACCCAATTAGCAAGGGTGTGCCAACGTTGTATGGAAGATTCGCTATGATCGTTACAGGTTGCTTAGGTTCCAGATCTTGGAGTCGTACCTTCATCGCGTCGGCATATATAAATCTTAACCTAGCAGCGCTGCTCGCCAATAGCTCATCATGAATCGGCTTAAGCGATTCATCTTTCTCGATGCACGTTATGTAGCAGCGATCACTACAGGCATTAACAATTTCCCGTGTTAACCCACATGGGCCCGGGCCTATCTCCACGATATGTGTATCATCCTCTATCGGCAATGCATATGCTACAATTTTTTTGAGCAACGATGGATCACACAAGAAGTGCTGCCCTAGCGATTTAGCCCTTCCTCTGTTTGCGAGGAGTCCGTACTTCGCTATGATCTGCACGATTGACAAGTTAGTGATGCTATCACCGTCATCGATCATTGCGAGCTAACGCTATTACAATGCATAGAACGCATTGACAAGCAGTATTTTCACGAAGTGCAGTACCAAGAATATCGCCAAGACAGATAGGTCGAGTCCCATCACTGGCGGGAGTACTCTCCTAATTTCAGAGAGGAGCGGCTCGATCTTGCTGACTAGGAATGCATACACTCTGAAGAGGAACCCATCCCTATTTTTGAGAACCCCGAAGAATACAAACCACCCCAAGATGATGTACCCCATCAACACATACTCCAGCGCGCCTATGACTTCGCAGAGTATCTCGATGAGTGCACGCAGTATGAACATGGATCGAATCTAATAGTTCTTCAATAACACGGATCCGGCTCTCTTTGTTTCGGCTAGTGCCCTGCCTGTTCCAAATACGACGCAGCTCAACGGATCATCGGCAACCTTCACGCTAACACCAGTAACGTGCATAATCACAGTATCCAGATTTGGTAGTAGCGCACCGCCACCGGTCAACATCACACCACTATCTATGATGTCTGCCACAAGCTCAGGCGGAGTATTCTCAAGGGCTTCCTTCACACCGTTCGCTATCGCTGAAACAGGTTCAACAAGTGCCTCCGCGACGTGCTTCTGAGTAATCTCTAGATCCTTGGGATTTCCATCAATGAGACTTCTCCCCTTGATAATCAGCTTAACATCCTTACTGGACGATGTGCAAACAGCCGATCCTATCTCTTGCTTAATCTTCTCGGCTGTAGCCTCTCCTATCAGGAGGTTGAATCCCTTTCGGATGTACGATACAATCTCGTCATCCATCCTGTCGCCACCAACTCTTATCGATGAGGCATACACAATTCCGCCGAGCGATATGACAGCAACCTCGGTGGTCCCTCCACCTATATCAACAACGATGGATCCTCTCGGCTCACTGATTGGAAGCCCCGCTCCTATCGCCGCTGCCATCGGCTCTTCAATTAGGTAGACCTCTCTCGCGCCGGCTCCTTCAGCGGATTCTTGAATAGCTCGCCGCTCAACGGCAGTGGCTCCATACGGAACACATATGACTATTCGGGGTGCCGTGAATAATCCGCGGTTATGGATCTTCCTGATGAAGTATTTTATCATCTCCTCAGCGACTTCGAAATCCGCGATCACGCCGTCACGCAGAGGCCTGATTGCCTTTATGTGCCCTGGTGTACGCCCAAGCATTCGTTTGGCCTCATTACCTACTGCTAAAACTTCTACCCTGTTTCCGATGTTCGATACGGCAACGACAGACGGTTCATTCAACACAACCCCCTTGCCGGTAACGTACACAAGTGTATTGGCGGTACCGAGGTCGATCGCCATGTCAGTAGATAGAAACCCGAGCAACCTGTTAAACACGAACTTATATCCTGAAGGCCAGTACAAATGGGATTATATGATATTGCCCATACCATTGCCACAGGTGTGTTTGAAGTTGAACATCGGGAGATGCAAATTATGTTTACGCCCAGTTCATCAAATTGATTATGTCTCTGAGAACACCGCCCAAAAAAGTTTTTCATACGTACAACACATGGCTAGCTCTTGACTGCATGCACGGTGTGTGTTCTAATCATAGCTATGGGTTGGTTACAGCCTAGAGTTGTGCTGTTAAGAGGTGTCGTTTTTGCGGTATGAGTAAGAGGTTACAGGCTAAATACAAGATCGACAGGAGGCTCGGTGTGAATTTGTGGGGGCGTGCGAAGAGCCCGTTTAACGTAAGAAATTATGCTCCCGGTCAGCATGGAAAGAATAGGTCTAAGCCATCGGACTACTGCATTCAGCTACATGCTAAACAGAAGCTGAAGGGATACTACGGGAACATAGGAGAGAAGCAGTTTAGGAAGATATATCAGGAGGCTGTTAGGAGGCGCGGGGATACATCCGAGAATCTCATAGGACTTCTGGAGCGTAGGTTAGACGCCGTCGTATACCGCATGAAGTTTGCGATCACTTTCTTTGCTGCGAGGCAGCTTATAAATCATGGGCATGTAGCGGTTAATGGCAAGCGTGTAAACATCCCATCGTACAAGGTAAAGGATGATGATGAGATATCCGTCATCGGCAAAATGAAGACCAACGAGAATACGCTAGTTGCTGTTAGTACAGCTGAGAGAGATGTGCCTGATTATTGCGATGTTGATTCCAAGAACCTCAAGGGTAAATTTGTGAGGGTGCCGCAGTTGGCAGATGTACCGTACCCAGTGACGATGGAACCGAACTTAGTGATCGAGTTTTACTCGAGGTAATGACCTCCAGTGGGGATGTGTACGAGCCTTTATGCTGTAGTGTTGGCCCTGGCGTTGTTGCCAGGATCATATGCTGCGTCCGGTGGGGATGGAGGGGGCTCGGCACCTGCTAACAAGGGGTTTTCTGACGAATGTAAGGCACGGATCGTATCGCAGATTGAGGCGTACTTCAAAAGGCTCAGGTACTTTGTTTCAGAATTCCATCAGTCTGTTGGTGGTGTCGTATATAGCGGCAAGATTTGGATTTCCAAAGATGGGACTACTAAGATCAAGATAGTGTATACGTCTGTGATCAACCAAGAGATCCTCGTGATTGACGATTCCATCAAGATCGTGGACCACTCGAGCGGCAGGGAGTATACGCACTCAATGTCCAACGTTCCGCTGTATGCGATCCTAACAGGAAAGCAAAAACTCTCACCAGATATGATTACCCTCGTAGGAGATTCAGAGTCTGAGATCATTGTCAGGATCACCACATGTTCCGGAGAACCTCTGAATCTCATCTTTGCGAAATACGAGCTTACCGGAAATGTGAAGTGGCCACTCGGCTGGGTAATCGGTGAGGGAGTGAAACAAATCGAATTCCAGCTGAATCCGGATACGATGAAGATTGGAGATAAGAGAGAGGTTCCAGATAGTGTGTTTTCCATATCTCACGGTAAGCCGTGAAGCTGTACGCGTCGATGCTGTCATGCGATCTTCTAAATATCGAAAGCGAGATTGAAGCACTTGTAGAAACCGGAATCGATGGGCTGCATGTAGATATGATGGATGGCCATTTCGTGCGCAACATTGCCTTCGGCATCGACCATGTGAGGCAGATCTGCAGAGCGACTAGCCTTCCGGTTTCCGTACACATGATGGTCAGCAACCCGGCTAGCTTCATAGACGCTGTTGCACATGAGCACGTCGAGAGTATAGTTGTTCACTACGAGATAGGCAGTGAACTGCCGGAGGTTTTAAGGCTCATAAAAGAGACAGGCATTGGTGTTGGAATAGCAATCAATCCAACCACAGAGGTCTCTAGAATTGTAGACTATGTTGGATCCATCGATACCGTACTTATCATGGGAGTGCATCCTGGATTTGGAGGACAGACGATGGTACCTGGTACAGCAGAGAGGATTGGTTGTGTGAGGTCTGTCTGTGGATCCAGCATGAAGATCGCTGTAGACGGCGGAGTCAATCCAAGTACGGCTAATCTTGTAAAGCTCAGTGAAGCTGATATACTTGTAGCTGGTAGTTATTTGTTTGGCGGTAATTCCGGAAACAAGGTTGATAGTTTGAAAGAGAAAATAGAGACACTATGTCATGGAGTTTCAAGAGAGCGGTAGACGCCTGGCATCGCTGCAGGGTTTCATTCCTGAAAGAAAGTGTATTCTACAGATTGTCGCTGGACAGATCCCACGGCATCTTCGATGTTAATAAATTTATAACAGATCCGTGGGCTGGGAACCCCAAAACTGGCAGGGCGATATTGGATTGCAGCTTCGTTATAAACGGAGACACTGAGTCGCTTAACGTGCTTGATGTAATCACCAGAGTTAATCGGAGAAACATTCGGTATGTAGCAAGCTTCCAGTGGATTAGGGATCTCCAGGCTGTGGGCGGCAATGGTAGCCGTAAGTACGTTAGGCACATGGTGACAGCATTCATAAACAGCTACAGGAGAACTGGAAGGTTCTGGCTGGAGAATGAGTCGTGGAGCAGCGCAGTAACCGGAGAGAGAATCGTCAACTGGATCCTGCTGTACCCATTCTTTGCAGATGGGGCAAATGATAGGTTTCAGAAGATGGTACTATCATCGCTGGCTGAGCACTTCTCCCATCTGCAAAAGTGCTACAAGGCTGAGACTGACCCGTACAACAAACTGATTGCTTTGAAAGCATTACTCTACTGCTACTGCTCCATGAAGACGAATCAGCGCAGGCGTATCATGCAGGCAGTACGCGAGATGTGCGAGGTGGTGAGAGGATGCATCGACGAGGTTGGAATGTTCGTAGGTGGGTCTCCTGCAGATCACTTCCATATCTTTAGGAGCCTTCTGGAGATTAGGTTCGTGGTGAAGAACTCTGTTGCTGATCTGCTGGATGACGAATTTACATCCACGATATCAAGGATGGCTTATGTCACTAGATTTTTCAGGATGTGCGACGGAGGCATAGCGAATCACCACGGCGATGCAACACACGACGGAACATCATTCATGCCGGATCGTCATATGATAGATACAGCGCTCTCTGTCGTTGAGATCGGAGGCAACACAAGAGTACCGGCTGGGTTTGATAAGTTGGAAAACAAGAAGTCTACGGTGATCATCAATACGAAACCAAGGATGGCGAGATCGCGGTTCAACCATCCATCTGAACCAGGTATCAACATATTTGACTTTGAAGCTAGCTTCGGTAGCGACAGAGTCTTGAATCGGTCCGATGTGTCTGTGCTGTGCAACGGCCTTCGTACTAGGATCGATGATAGCGCTAGGAGCTTCATGAAGAAATCCATGCAACGAGACACACTATTGTTCGAGGGTGAGACGCAGTTTCCAAATAGATTTTTCGACTTCGCCATGCGAAGAGAGATCGAGCTTGCCACAAATGGCCAACGCCTAGGTTGTACGGATTTTGTGTTATCCTCCATAAGGATGGAGGCATACTTCAGGTTTGTGTTCGTAACCGAGGTACACATGAGGGAGATCAATAAGAAAAGCATCTTGCTCAGCATCGGGATGTTGGAGTATATGTTTACGTTTGTGCATGAGAACACCGGTATGGTTACAAGCGAGTCAAAGACGGTGTATCCCACCATAGAGATTGGAATCCCTATCAATGCGGGGCATCCGATGGAACTGAGCTGGAGCATAGAATGTCTGAGATGAAGGTACCAGACAGCACCGGGATTATCATACACGGGACATGCAGGAACGCCGTCAGGGAGGCAGCGTACAAGTTTGTCATATCATACCTACATTCCGGCGATACTGGCCTATCGATGGCAGAGGTAGAAAGACATGTCCTCGCAAACACGTATCCCAATTTCTTTAGCGTGAAGTCACCGGATGATAAGGCTGAAAGTTCAATAGATGATATAAGGCGAATCATCGCATTCATGTCGCAGACGAGATATGCAAACGACAGGATGGCAGTGCTGATAGAATGTGCAGAGAGCATGTCGAGGAATGCTGCGAACGCACTACTTAAGGTCTTGGAGGAGCCACAGAGTGATTCCATCATCGTTTTAACAACAACGAAGCTGTTCGCTATGCTTCCAACCATCAGGTCAAGATGTATAAAAATTCAGGAAGCCTCACGTAGCACTTTATCAGCTCACTCGGATCCAGCCAGATATGTGAGGGTGATCATGGAGCATATCGATGAGGCTTTCGTTGATACAGTGGTAGGTTTCATCGAATCCGGTTGCCAGGACATTGTTGAGTTTGCAAAGGTGAACGCTGAGCGCATGACGGACTTCATCGATGTGTTGTCTGCGTACTGCTCATTTGCATGCTTCAAGATGTGTGATGCCTCCCTCGCAGAGGCCGTGCTTGAACTTCACAGCTTTGCTAATTTAGCGAGGCATACATCACCTGATAAGCAAGCGGCAATAATAGCAGCATATAGCCCCCTATCTAAGCCATAACATTCCAAAAATGCAAAGCGTAAAGCATGTATATGTTGGTTGAAATTTTAGCATGAGTTTCATCTTTCAATAGACGGCAATTAATTATATCAATGTGCTAGACAATCGTGATGATGCTTTATGGAAAAATTAATGGCAAGGTTAGATGTAATCGACAGGATGATCTTAGCAACCATTCAGGAAAATGGAAGGATGACCAACATCGGGCTTTCTGAAAAAATAGGGATATCTGCACCGCCGTGTCTGAGGCGACTGAAGTGCCTGGAGGATTCAAATATCATAATCGGGTACCGTGCTGAGATAAATCGTGAGATGCTCGGATATAAAATCTTCGCAGTTTGCTTAGTGTCTATCGCGCTGCAGACAATAGAGGGTATGCAAAGCTTTATCAGCATGGTCGATAACTCCGAAAGCATAAGATCTTGTTTCTCTACAGCTGGAGGAGAGTACTTTGTCTTGACGATTGTTGCCAAGGACTGGGAGGACTACAATAATGTACTTAGAGATGAAATTCAGATGTGCCCTGTCGTTGCTAGCGTGAAGTCATTCGTCCTTGCTAATAAGCACAAGGATGAGGTTGGCATTCCAATCGACTGCTCGTAGGAATGGGTCGTCTGTAGAACTAACTCTCTTACAGTACATTGTTGATAGCACATCATAGAGACCTGTCGTTAAGCCAGATTCGTGTGCTGGGAGTAGAGAGCGGCAATCGGATACTACCTTCACTTCATGCAGCACATCGTGATAACCCTTGGAATGCCGCTGAGATCATTACTAATGCTCATTATCTTCATCCCATGTGCGATGCTAGCGACCTTCTCGCTTTGATCGAATCCAACTTCGATAAATGCCTTGCCATTGCGTTTCAGAAAATCCTTCATCTTCAGCAGGATGGTGATATACGCATCCATACCATCCTCTCCGGCAAAGAGGGCGACGTTGGGATCAAATGAGGTAGTGGTGTCAAGTTCGAAGTTTGTGGAAACGTACGGTGGGTTACATACGATGATATCAAACATTCCAGACACGTTTGTAAACCAGTTACTCAGGATGAACTCGCATCTTGGACTTACATCTAAGTTACTAGCATTCTCCGTTGCAACTGCCAGGACGTTCGCATCGATATCCACGAAGCTACACACCGCATTTTTGTACATGGTTAAAAGTGAAAGCCCTATGCATCCAGTGCCACTCCCAAGGTCGAGGATGGTTAGGTGCTCATCAAAATTACGATAGTGCTCAGTGACTAGATCTACAATCAGCTCAGTCTCAGGCCGCGGATCCATGGTATGCTCATTCGTCTTAAATTCTATTCCGTAGAACTCCTTCTTCTGGATGATCTTGGAGAGTGGCTCCCCTGATGCCAATCGCCTCAGTTCATCATGAATGAATGAATGAACGAAGCTCGGTATATCAACGTGCGTCTTGAAGAACAGCTCATGGTACGAGCATCCAAGCGTATGGGCTAATAATCTCATTGCGTCTTCTCTTCGTACCGCATACCTTTTGAGTAGGGAAGCGATGGTTGTTACGTCTGACATCCTATATCAGGATCTCCCGCTTGCCGGTGTGGTTGGGAGCCGAGACGAGACCCTTTGTCTCCATCTCTTCTATGATACGTGCAGCTCTGTTGTAGCCTATCTGTAACTTCCTCTGAAGGTAACTGATTGAGCATTTTCTATCGTTGGCAACGACCTCTATGGCCTTGGTGTACATCTCATCGCTGCTAGCACCTTGATCGCCAAAGCCTAAATCCTGATCATTGTCAGCGGATTGCTCTCCTACTATATCGACGTAGCTGGGTTCCTCCTGGTTTCTGATGAACTCGACGATACGCTCAACTTCGCTGTCCTTGACGAATGGACCGTGGACTCTCTGGATTCGACCGGCTCCGGACATGTACAGCATATCACCCTGGCCGAGGAGTTGCTCTGCTCCCTGTTCCCCAAGGATTGTCCTACTGTCGATTTTTGACGTGACCTGGAAACTGACTCTCGTCGGAAAGTTAGCCTTGATCGTTCCTGTGATGACATCAACCGATGGTCTCTGGGTAGCCATGATCAGGTGAATTCCAGCTGCTCTTGCCATCTGCGCTAGCCTCTGAATTGCTGATTCAACATCCTTTCCTGCGACTAACATCAGGTCTGCCATCTCATCGACAATAACCACGATGTACGGCATCTCCTCGAACTCAAACTGCTGTATCTCGAAAATGGGTTTGCCGGTCTCTTGCTCGAATCCAGTCTGAACTTTCCTCACGAGCAGGTCGCCTTTCTCCTTCGACTCGGCAAGTTTCTTGTTGAAGCCATCGATGTTGCGGACTCCGAGTTTTGACATTTGCCTGTAACGGTTCTCCATCTCTGCTACCGCCCACTTGAGTGCGAATATCGCCTTCTTCGGATCAGTAACAACAGGCGTGAGGAGGTGCGGTATCTCGTCGTACACAGAGAGCTCCAGCATCTTCGGATCGATCATTATAAGCTTGCAGTCCTTCGGAGTAAACCTATACAGGATTGACAGAATCATAGCGTTGACGGAGACCGACTTTCCGGAGCCCGTCGTTCCGGCTATTAACAGGTGCGGCATCTTCGCAAGATCTGCCATGATCGGGTTGCCGCTGATGTCCTTCCCAAGGATAAGTGGTATCCCGGTTGTCATCCCCCTGTACGCTTCAGATGAGAGGAGCTCGCTCAGATATACGGTATGCCTGTTCTTGTTTGGGAGCTCGATCCCTATCGCATTCTGCCCAGGGATTATCGCGATCCTAGCTGAGATCGCTTTCATCGACCTTGCTATATCATCGCTCAGGCTTATAATTCTAGATGTCTTAATCCCAGGTGCTGGACGGAACTCAAACATAGTCACTACCGGCCCCTGCCTAACGTTTAGTACCTCTCCGTTGATTCCGAACTCCTCGAGTACGTTACGAAGCTCCGCGGAGATAACCGCGATCTTGCCCTCGTCTTGCTTATACTCTTTCTCTGAATGCTTCTCGAGGAGCTCAACGCTTGGGAGCGAATATATCCCGGCTACCGTGGGTGGTATTGCGCCTATCACTTGCTCGTCCTGCGGTTTCCGGCCTCGCCGCTTTGTTGGCGTACTTGTATCCCCAGGTGAGTCACTCATTCCGGACGTTCCACGGGTTTCCCACACAACATTCGATCGGCGTAATTTCTTTGTTCTCGCTTTAACAGCTGGTAACAACAACAGCGCTTGAGCTCTACGATGTGACCATCTGACAAGTGCGCTGATGTCGATGAATAAGACCGTCTTCAAGAAGATTAGCCATATCACGACCACAGCAAAGAATATCCAGCCGCAGATATCCCCCTGCCGCAAGATGTCGATGAATATGATCTTAGATAATACATATCCGATGTATCCGCCGGCGTAATAATCTAGGTCAGATGCAGCGTCACTACAGAATTTGCATGTTGATGTGATGTTGAAGACGATGCTACCGAGAGCTATGAACGATACGAGTAGCGCGGCCTTGCTCTTGATGTAGTGTATCTTGCCATTGATGAAATTGACGCCCCAGACAGCCAAAACGACCATGATTAGGTAACTCAGAAATCCGAAGAACTGCACCAGCATATCAGCTGCATATGCTCCAACTAGGCCTAGCAGATTTACCGTAGGTTCTGCCGACCGAACGAAGAAGCAGTTATCATACGGCGAATACGATATCATAGCCGTGGTCCCGAGCACTGCTAGCACTATCAGGAGGACGCCAAAGCATACCTCTATGTTGCTACGCGCACGACCCTCTGTCTTCATATCAGCATACGGTACACTACCCACAGAGCGAAGTGTACATCACAATCGTTCTTGACTGTATCCTTTTAAGGGGCCTGTACGCGTACAAGGCATTTGACTACGTAAATAAACCGAGCTAACTATGATATTATCGCTTCCGGTAGGTATGAGAATATGTTGTGATAATGAATGATGAACACAAGTCATTGCCGCATGTTGCTACAAGTAAGAAAATTTCTATCTTTGGCGCAACTGGAGTAGTTGGTCAAAAGTCGGTGGAAACTGCATATTTTGCAGGGCATGATATTGTTGTTATTACCGGACATAAGAATCATGCGGAGCTCATTAGGCAAGCTAATAAATACAATCCTCAGTATGTATGTTGCACGGATGCTGACTGCTACAGGAAGGTAAAATCTGAGGTAAATGGATCAGAAGTTTTGCCTGGTGATGAGGTGATGAACGTTGCAAAATTAGACATCGACTGTTGCATAATGGCAATTTCTGGGCTAGCCAGTTTAGCCCCGACGTTTGCATGTTTAGGGCATGCCAATAGACTTGCGATAGCCAGCAAGGAGGCAATCCTTCTTGGGGGAGAGACATTGATAGACTCAGCAAGATCCAGACACACAGAACTCATTCCACTGGATTCAGAACACAACGCAATCTTCAGATGTGTGAAGCACGATCATAGACATTCGGTTACTGAGGTGATATTGACTGCTTCTGGTGGAGCTTTCCTAAATCACACGGAAGACGCTCTAAAAAGCGTTACGCTGTCAGATGCTCTTCAAAATCCAAACTGGGCTATGGGCGCGAAGGTAACAGTAGATTCCGCCACTCTCATAAACAAGGCAACCGAGATTATTGAAGCGGCTCTGCTGTTTGATCTTCCGATTAATATGGTCAAGTACGTAGTTCATCCAGAATCCATAATACACGGTATTGTACGTTTCTGCGATAACTCATATAAAGCACTCCTATCGCAACCGGACATGATGATCCCGATCATGTACGCAATCAATTATCCTGAGCTACAACAGTGTTACACTTCTACACCATTAGCTTTCACCGCCATTGGGCAATTGACGTTCAGAACCCAACAGGTATGGCAAGAACGTAATGTCAACCTAGCGTACGATGTATTCAACGATGGGAAAGTCATAGCATTCACTATCGCTAATGAAATCGCCGTATCAAGATTTCTGGACGGAAGCGTCATGTTCTGTGAAATCTATGACCTAGTAGTGCGCATGCTCAATATGTGTGACCGTGAACTTGCGCATTCGTATGACGATATTACAGAGCTAACTCGTCATTACATAGAACGATTTACCAAGGTATAACAGATCCGTTGCAGAAGTAGCAGATTGCCTCAAACTCTGAAATTGAGAATATGTTAACTACAAGTTTCTCGTGAGAAGTCCAGGGTTGTTCAACCCCTCATATACATAAGAATCTATATGGGGGAGGCAAGGCCCAATGAACAAGTTAGTACTACTATCATCAATGGTGATGATAGGAACAGGGATAGTAAGAGGAGGTGAGAGCCTAAGAAGTGAGGAAACCCTAGAGAAAGAGAGAGAGGTTAGCCTTAGTTGCTGATATCACAGGTGATA
>JAISWU010000031.1 GCA_031270735.1 Holosporales bacterium
TGTTTCTGTCGACAGCAGTCCATACTCTGAGCTTAAGTATTTACACTCTCCCATTGCATTTTCTCCGTCCGGGTTGCACCAACATGGACAATATACCCTACCCTACCTTAGGTTGTCAACCCCAACCTCTACGTGGTGTTTTGTGAATTGCATGTTTTGTGGTATAATGAATGGTGTGTATCTGGGAGGACGGATTTTGTTTTGATTAAGATCGATCGAATGAAGAAGGAAAACATTAGGGGTGTAGCGTACTACCAAAGCTTGAGAACTAGGTATTTGAATTGTGCCAAAGAGGCATCTGCATCTGGTGATCGTGTGTTATATGAATACAACCTTCAATTCGCAGAACATTATGGAAGGCTTATTGATACGAGATTCAGTAGGCCACAAGGTGATCAGAATTATGGAGTTCGTAATGTCGGAGGCGAGCAGTCATCATATTCTACAACAACTGCGACGTCAGGAGCTCCTGTGGCGAATGCAGGTAACTCTATTGAGCAAGGCAATATCCGAACGGCTGGGCGCAGGATGGCAAGACATGAGAATAAGACGAAATTACCGCCAGCTGGAGAAACGCTTTCTTAAGATTTTAGAGATACACTGGACACTGTTTAATATTTTTAGTGCACATGCTTTATGGTCTCCAGAGCCCGGACTGTAGCTTTCATCGGAATGAAGCCTATTGAGATTATTGTTGAATCGCAGATCTCCCCGGGGGTAGCATCGTTTTGCATCGTAGGATTACCAGACAAGACAGTTGGAGAAGCGAAGGAGCGTATAAGATCTACATTCTTTCAGCTTGGTCTTGGGTTTCCACAGAAGCGCGTAACTGTTAACATGGCTCCAGCCGACATCCCGAAGGCTGGCTCTCATTACGATCTACCAATTGCGCTATCAATTCTCGGGGCCATGGAAGTGATAGATGCATCGTTACTTGAGAACGCTATAGCCGTCGGTGAACTCGGACTTGATGGGAACCTACCGTATATATCAGGGACGATATGCGCCGCTATGCTAGCGAATGAAATGGGCGTGTCGATCATATGTCCAAAGGCATGCGAGAAGGAAGCTGTGTGGAGCGGGAACGATAGCGTCATTGCTCCACGGAACATAACGTCACTTGTTAATCACTTGAGAGGTACATCACAGCTTGCGTCACCGACTGTGCAATGTACAAGGCACGATCAATTTGACTACGGAATAGATCTTGCAGATATTCATGGTCAGCTTGTCGCGAAGCGTGCAATCGAGGTAGCTGCAGCCGGTGGCCATAACGTACTGATGGTAGGCCCCCCTGGCTCCGGCAAATCAATGCTTGCCGCAAGAGCGAGGACAATACTGCCAATGCTATCTCCAGAGGAGGCATTGGAAACAACGTGTATATACAGCCTTGCCGGAATGCTACCGGAAGATGGACTTGTGTACACACCTCCATACAGGGAGCCACACCACTCGGCATCACTGATCTCGATAGTCGGAGGAGGCTCAGATGCTAAGCCAGGAGAGTTATCACTCGCCCACAACGGCATTCTATTCCTCGACGAGTTGCCGGAATTTCAGAGGAACACGATTGAGGCGTTACGGCAACCACTGGAGACCAATAGCATCACAATCTCGAGAGCGAAGGAACATGTTACCTATCCAGCTAACATACAGTTGATAGCCGCCATGAACCCCTGTAAATGCGGATCGTACGGAGATAACAGGAAGCAATGCTCCAAGGCTCCAAGATGCGCCGTGGAGTACAGAAACAAAATCTCAGGTCCAATCCTTGATAGATTTGATATCACCATCTATGTTAGTAGTATCAAGGTATCTGAACTCTTCGGAAACGAGGAGAGGGTTAACTCGAAGACAGTCCGTACCAGGGTTACTGCCGCTAGAACAAAACAACACACGCAGGCCAAATCCTGCGGACACACCGGATGCTATCTCAACGGGAAAGCTAACGGGAAGTACCTGGATGACATCACGAAGCTCGATGCAGAAACCGCGGCCTTCTTCCAGAAGGCGGTGATGTATTCCGATATCTCAACAAGGGGCTGCTACAAGATCCTGAGGGTTTCAAGAACAATCGCCGACCTTGAAGGTACGGCTCAGATCAGACAACACCACATAGCTGAAGCTTTACAATACAGGCTACTGAACCATGACAGGTAGCGAAGCCTCATTCCTACGTGAACAGAGCTATCGTATGTGGCATATCAGGCATAAGATATTTGTGCTATCCTGTAGCTCTTCATGCCACCTGGCGCATTAACTGTAATTACATCTCCTACTTCTTTTCCGATCACAGCCCGTGCTGTGGGAGAAGTAACCGGGAGGAGGCCCCCCTTGATATCAGCTTCAACACTCCCAACGATCTGGAATGTTGACGTGGATTCGGTATTAACATCCATCAACACGACGGTAGCCCCGAACTTAACGGTACTTGCATCGATCTTGGAGACGTCTATTACAGACGCCTTGCTGACGATATCCTCAAGCTCAGAAATACGTGCCTCTATAAATCCCTGTCTATCCTTTGCCGCGTGATACTCAGCATTCTCGGATAAATCACCAAGCGCCCTAGCAGCTGATATGGCGTCTACCACGTTCTGACGCTCCACAAATTTTAGCCTCCTGAGTTCTTCTTGCACGGCTTGAAAGCCACTCAGTGTCATCGGGAATGAGTCCAACCTCGGTATCCAGACGATTACAAACACAACCCGTGATTTCTATCACAATGTGCCGTAACGAGTCAACGCCTCATTTTCCATATTTTAAATGTAACACAAATTGCTGTGAAATATGATACAATATGAGTCTGAGATACGGCTTGGTTAGCGTAATTTCTGTATGGTAAAAAAGATTGGTCATTATCTGACTGATGAGCAGTTGGAGTGTTTTAAGGGAAGACTGTTGAAGTGGAAATTGGAACTTCTCAAAGATAGTGCTGATGCCAGGGACATGCTGGAGGAACAGAACTTTGAGGCAAACCCTGTTGACTCAGCGAGCAATATCCTCAGCCAAGCCTTTGAGCTACGTACGAAGGATCGTGCGCGGAAGCTAATCAAGAAGATAGACAAGGCAATCGCAAAGATTGATGATGGCACATACGGCTATTGCGAAGAGACCGGTGAACCTATAGGATTGAACAGGTTGGAAGCACGCCCCATTGCGACTCTGTGTATAGAGGCTCAGGAGCGGCATGAGAAGATAGAGCGAGATTACAGAGAGGATGTGCTCGAAAAGTAGTGGCAAGAAAAATTTAGTAGTCGCTGTCGTCGGGGTTACTAATGCTGGTAAATCAACCATCATCAATGCAGTAGTTGGGGAGAAGGTCTCGATAGTTTCACACAGGGTGCAGACGACTCGTAGAGTCATACGCGGTGTCGCTATCGTAGGAGCTGCTCAAGTTATGTTTCTGGACACTCCAGGGTTCTGCTCAGCCTCAACTCCGTTGGAGAAAGTGCTGCTTGAGAACTTCCGTGGGTCATACAAAGGAGCAGATTGGATACTTCTTGTGATGGACGCTACTGCGCGGTCTCATCAGCAGAACATCAAATTTGTGGAGCGCACAAAGAAATCGGGCATCTCAATAGCTGTAGTGATCAACAAGATTGATGCCGTAAGGAAGGAGTCCATTCTGGAGATCGTTAATTCTCTGGCTGGGTATGAGCACATCAAGAAGGTATTCATGATCTCGGCGCTGCTGGACGATGGAATAGATGACCTCAAGCAATTTTTAGAGGAGGTTGCTCTTGATGGTCCGTGGTTGTATGACGAGGAGCAGACAACGGATTCCACTATTCACTTCCGCCTCGCTGAGATTACCAGGGAGAAAGTATTTGCAAGGCTCAAGAAGGAGCTACCGTACAGCATCTACGTTGAAACCGAGTTGTTCCGTGAATCAGAGAAGAAGGCTACGGTATATCAATCGATCGTGACACTGAAGGACTCGCAGAAGGGGATAGTGCTCGGGCGAAACGGGATGATGATAAAAGCTATCAAGAGCGATGCCATAGCCGATATGATAGCCATGCTGAAGAAGAAGGTGACGCTGAAGCTATTCGTCAAGGTTCGAGAGAGGTGGACCGAAAAGAGGGAGCACCTACAAGATGCCGGTATCATTTAACTGCAGTGTGATAACTGGTAGCGATATGTCGTTTATGATCATGTCCGTCATGATCCTGACATTTGCCACGTTGTCTGTTATATCGAAGAGCCAGAAGCTATCGATCATAAACTTCCTGCTCGCTGGCCTTTTGTTATCGTACTTCATCATGGCATATGGCAATATCATCGTCGGAATCGTGGTAGCGTTAGTGTATGTATCAATGTGTTCACTGCTGCTGATGGCAAAGCCTCGAGTCCCTACCGGCGTGCCGTCAGCCAAGATCAAGTTGCTGCTCCCGGTTATTATTGGAATGCTTGCGGCACTCGTTCTGATCTGCAGCAGATTCACTGCGTTACCATCTACCAGAGATACGATTAACCAGTACACAAAGGTTGTAGGCGGGATAACATTGCTTGTGACACTGCTGTCTGTTGTTGCGTTCACCGGCGTATCATTCTTGATCACACGCAGGCACTCGATAAGATGCAAACAACATGAGTAGGTCGTTTAGACATCGCTGACTATCTACCTTCGACGTTACGCTTTGCTCTGAGTGCTTTCACATTCTTCAGATGTTCACTGTACGTCTTTGCAAAGTTATGGCAATCACCATGTGGCTTGGCGACGAAGAACATGTATTCGGTTGATGCCGGATTTGCGGCTGCAATAATGGACTTCTCGCACGGGCAGCATATGGGTGTTGGCGGGAGTCCCTTGTTCCGGTAGGTGTTGAACTTCGACTCAAATTTCAGATCCTCCCTTGTTAGGTCCCTGTGTATTTCACCTGATCCGCCAGAGATAGCATATATGACAGTGGGGCACGATTCCAGCTTCATGCCCTTACGTAGTCTGTTGTGATATACTGACGATACAATGGCACGTTCAACATCAGAGGACGTCTCCTTTTCTATGATCGACGCGATGGTCAGTATCACGCTAAGCGTGAGGCCAGAGTTTTCTACATACTTCCCTAAGTTCGTTATTACAACCTGCATCTGGTGCTTGGCCTTCTGGATGATCGAATCCTTCGAGTCTCCGAAATAATAGTAGTAGGTATCAGGCATAAGAGCCCCTTCCGCTGGTACGCTACTGATTGAGCCAAGGAGCAGATTGTCATTTTGAATTTTGTTGATAACTTTCATAACCGTCCAACCAGGAGGAATAGTAAATTTATGCCTTACGCGTTGCCCGCTGAACATTCTCTTGAGTACGTCAATTACGATATCACCTTGGCTTACAGCATACTCACCAGTTCGGATCCTCGCTTTCCATTGTGGAACTGCATCTACCAATGCAAAAGCGATTTTCGCGAACCTGAAGGCTCCGGTACTATCTGCAACCTTGAATAGATCATCACCCTCGATGTAGAACACGGACGCATCCTTGTGACTCTGCTCGAGCAGTATAATTGCCCCTGAAAGCATTAATATCAATAGGCACAGTATGGAAATTTTTGGCATACGCAGTAGGCGGTGTTTAACGCGTGAGCTGTAATGTTCCAAACACTATAGTACACCCGGCAAGCCTTTCCAAATACGGATTTCGACTGTGAGTAAGTTCAAACACATGCGAGACAAAACTAGCTAATGATGTGGACGCTGGAGTGAGACGAGATAGGCACGGGCGCTATTATTGATCTAATGCAAATCGATTCTTCCACTTTCTAAACATTCGCTTAACCTCTGTGTTATTTGGCAATTGATCTTCCTCATATATCCACTTCAGGTCTAATCTGCTTTGCAAGCGTTATCTGGTACTCTCGGCTTTAGCCGAGATGGAATCTACATCTGCGGAGCTCCAATCTCCACTGGTGCTTCTGTCTCAACCACAACGTCATCTTTGTACCATTTATCAAGTTCCTCAGCTGTTAACTCTACTTCGTCATCCTGCTGTACAATGTCAATAGACTTCACGGGCGCAGATGGTATTGGCCGTTGTCCCTTGGACGTAATAGCAGGTGTTCCCAACAAAGATTGATTGCCAACCTGAGCATAAAAAGACGCCCTAATTTGCCTCATCATTGGAAGTCTCCCGACGCCGCTTCTTGGCCTAGTATACGTACTGAGCAATCTTGCTGCATACATGTCTCGTTGCTTCGGGGCATTCCATCCCATTACCACAACGATCACCCGCTCCTTTGTGAGATGATTCTCGGTGGTTACAAATAAGTTAAATCCAGACTGGCGTACATACCCCGTTTTGGCGGCATCCACGGCACTGCACCAATGCAAGATCTTGCAGTGAGTGGGGTATGTATTTTGTCCAAACTTAAATGCCTTCATCGACAGGTAATGCAAGTACTCCGGAAAATCTCGACACAACGCAAGGCCGAGCATCGCAAGATCCCTCGCTGTTGTCATTTGCCCGGGCTCAAACAACCCAGATGGATTTTTAAAGTTGGTATTCTTCATGCCCACGCGGACAGCCATCTGATTCATTAATCTGCAAAATTTTTCGGTACTCCCGGCAATCCCTTCTGCAACGACAACCGCTACATCGTTCGCCGACTTTACTGTCAGTGCACATATGCAGTCCAATACGGATATGGTGCTTCCCGGTAGGAGACCTAATTTAGAAGGGATTTGCAAAGATGCATTTTTGGAAACCTTGAACTTTGTTCTCAGCGTTATGCTTCCATTTTTGAGGCACTGAAACAGTATGTAGAGCGTGGCTAGCTTAGCCAAAGAGGCTGGCGGCACCTTGTGATCAGCACTCTCGTCCAGAAGCACCTTTAGCCTATTTGTAATTACGATCGCCGTCTTAACGGGGGTGGGGATTGTATTGCTTCCGTGCACCTTTCTTTTGCCGAAAGATTTTTGATTATGAAATTTTACGGGCGTAGATTTAGAAACAGCCCCATCGACAGAGCGAATGAATATTAAGCTGAGAAGCAGACATATCCTAGAAAGTAACATAACCCATGAAGATCATCTTGAAGCCATAACCGATGAATAGCACGCCGGAGTATTTCGATTCCCAACGAATGGAAGCCCAATAACTGTACGCTGGTCATTCTAGCTCTAATGCTATTTAATCTCAACCAGAGGTACGTGGCATAATGATTTACCAATCATGTGCGCTTGGTGCCGGGGAGGCGCGTTAGCGCCCGTACCACAAACTTGAAGCGTGAACCCAGTACGTGTTATAATTCCGCCATCTGACACAATCAGGTGCAGGAGGGAGCGTTGGTAATATTTGTAGCCAAAGAGAGCGCTGACTGCAGGGTGGCGGTGACTCCTGAAATTACCGGGAAGTACATCGCAGCTGGTCACGAAGTTATTGTTGATGCCGGAGCTGGAAGTTTATCCGGATTTACGGATGCTGATTACGCAATAGCCGGAGCTAAGATAGCAGGTGAAAATGCAATCGCTGTGGCGAATGTCGTTGTTTCAGTGAACCCACTCAGCGCGCCCACTATAAGGCAGCTTACCAGAGGAACCCTCGCCGTGTCAATTCAGGAGCCGTTCGACCATCCCGATAATGTGAGGTTGTTTATTGATGGAGGCATTACGGCCTTTGCACTGGAGTTCATACCGAGAACAACGCGTGCTCAATACATGGACGTTCTATCGTCACAGGCGTGCCTCGCAGGATACAAGGCTGTCATAGAGGCGGCTCACCACTTCAACAGGGGGTTTCCGTTGCTAATGACATCCGCAGGTACAGTGCCTGCTGCAAGAGTATTAGTGATAGGAGCTGGCGTTGCTGGGCTGCAGGCAATAGCAACCGCGAAAAGACTTGGAGCAGTCGTGAGTGCATTTGATGTAAGGGTAGCTGCCAAGGAACAGGTTGAGAGCTTGGGAGCAAAGTTTATCGACGTAGATTCACGGGAGATTGCAAACGGTGTGTATGCCACCGAGATGAGTGACGCGTATAAGCTGGCTCAAGAAGAGAAGCTATGGTCGGTGTTGCCTGGATGCGATGTTGTGATTACTACCGCACAGATCCCTGGGAAAAGGGCCCCAGTTATAGTGAAGAGGGATATGGTCGAATCCATGAAGCGTGGCTCTATCATTATAGACCTTGCATCTAAGACAGGTGGTAACTGCGAGTGTACGGTGCCTGGTGAAACGGTCACCGTGGGAGGCGTTACGATTATAGCATTCAACAATATCCTGGACCTAATTGCTGCCGATGCATCAAGGTTGTTCGCGAAAAATATATTCTCCTTCCTGGAGTTCTTCACGCAGCGGGTCGATGAACGTGGCATCGACGCGGCGGCTCTCGCTGAGGATATCATATCAGAAACATTGATAACGCACGAAGGCAAGGTACGCAACGCCAGGCTACAAGGCCTGATACTAGGTTAGCATTTTCAGTAGCTAAGACAAAACCCCTGGACGTGCAGGCGACGTAATGATACACTCTCTACCATAGATGTGGTCGCATCACCGAACGTGTTGATGTTTGGGGGAGCGCCGTGGGTTCATTTAGTTTCCAGAGGAAAGATGATTAGTCTATTCATGAGACTGTGTAAGTTTAATTTTGGCAATTTCGAGGAGCCTGAGTTCCGGAAGTTCCTGAGGATGGGAATGATCTTCATGATCATCGTCGGGTCGTACTGGACCCTGCGGCCTCTCAAGGATGCCATCTTCATCGACTTCGTCGGTAAGCTTTATCTGCCATACGCAAAGACTGTATCAGTGCTGCTTCTCCTTCCGCTCGTTGCATTCTACACGAAGCTGGTTGGGAAGTACCCGAAGGAAAAGGTTCTTGTGATGTTGCCGGTGTTCTACGGCATCTCGATCTTAGCTTTTGCAGGCATCGTGTTTCTGTTCCAGTCACATACGTGCGACAACGCTATTATCTCCTGCATTGTGGGATACATCTGGTACTTTTTCGTCGAGAGCTTCGGATCGATCGTGATAGCATTATTCTGGGCGTTTGCCGCTGACGTCACAGATCCCAAGACTGCCAAAAGAGGGTTCCCACTCATATATGCGTTGGGGCAGTTTGGTGGTGTGATACTGCCATATAGCGTTGGGGGATTGCCGAGTCGCATAGGGCTTACTACTGACGCCCTGTCGATGCTGATCCTCGGGTGTCTGGTCGTATTGATCATTCCGCTAGTGAGGAGATTCTTTGCCGTGACTCCTAAGGAGCTGCTCGTCTCGTTCGATCATGGAGAAGTGAAGCAGGAGAAGGAAGAGAAGAAGGGGAAGAAGCCTGGGTTCACAGAAGGCTTAAAGTTACTGTTCTCACACAAGTACCTCATCAGCATCTTCGCGGCGAACTTCATCTTCGAGTTCATCGTGACCATATTCGACTTCAGCTTCAAGCTTGCTGCAAGTGATATGTACTCTGGTGTTGCACTTAGCAACTACCTGAGCTTGTATGGCTCGAGCGTTAACATGGTGTCATTGCTGTGCTTGCTACTCGGAGTTAGCAACGTAACGAAGTTCCTTGGGATAGGTGCAGCGCTTGCGGCAATGCCGATAATTCTGGGGGCAGCTCTCCTTGGCTTCATGTCGATGGATTCGCTGAACTTCCTGTTCGCGTTGATGGTCGGATCAAAGGCTATTAACTACGCACTCAATGGCCCATCGCTGAAACAGCTCTACATTCCGACAACTAAGGATGTGCACTTCAAGGCTCAGGCATGGATCGAGACGTTTGGGTCTAGAGCTTCCAAGGAGGCTGGGTCTCTTGTTAACATGGTGATGAAACCACTGCAGACCGCATTTGGTGAGGTTGCCGGAAAAGCTCACTTCCTCACGCTTGGTGGAGCGATAGGCTTCCCGCTTGTTGTTCTCTGGTTCGTGGTCGCGATATATCTCGGTAAAACATTCAAGGGTGCGGTTGCTGAGAACAGGGTGGTGTGCTAGCGTGAAATGGACTGTGCAGAGCTAGAGAGCGCTATCGCAAATTGGACAAGGCACCTCCGTAATTCGAGGGCTTTGTCCGCTAATACAGTTTCGTCATACAGTTCAGACATCAGCTTACTGGTGAGATTCCTAGCTACCTACAAAGCTGAGGAGATATCTCTTACCCATATTAAGGACATCGACAAGGCAGACGTGAGAGCGTGGTTCTTGTATCGTAGGGAGCATGGGGAATCTACGAGGACTGTGGCTAGAGGGCTATCAGCCATCAAAAGTTTTCTTAGATATCTACGTGAGAGTGGTGTTATGACTCATGCAAGTGATGTCGTAACGATGCGGCCCCCGAAGATTAGCAAGACATTACCGAGGCCGTTGACCATCGATCAAATTAACGAGATCCTCGGTACGGTTGGAACCCTGAAGCGGACGTGGTGGATCATCAAGAGGGATAGAGCTATACTGGCCTTGATCTACTCAGTCGGACTCCGCATAAGCGAGGCACTGGGTCTGAACAGCGGAGACATACTGATGTCTTCCGGATTCATGAATGTGACTGGGAAGGGTGGTAAGGTCAGGAGTGTGCCGCTTGTCGGAGAAGTGAGAGATGTCATAGTGGATTACGTCTCCAGCAGGAGTCACCACGATTCTGAGGCGCTGTTCGTAAACAAGGACGGGAAGAGGCTTTCGGCATCGTCGATACAGAAGCTAGTGAAGGCAGCGAGGAAGATGCTTGGATTCTCAGCTACGGTAACTCCGCATGCTCTCCGCCACAGCTGTGCCACGCACCTCGTAGAGTGCGGTGGTGATTTGAGGAGCATCCAAGAACTCCTCGGGCATTCCTCTATCTCATCAACCCAGATATATGCCGATGTTGCACAGAGGTACATCTCTGACGTTTATGATAAGTGCCATCCCCTGGCGATGCGTGGGAAGAAATCCAAATGAGGGAGATTGCACTCGATACAGAAACTACGGGCCTGTCGACGGCGGATGGGGATCGTATCACTGAGATTGGGTGCGTCGAGATTATCGACAAGAAAATTACCAACAACACATATCACGTCTACATAAATCCGGAGAGGGAGGTATCACGGGAGGCTACCGACATCAGTGGATTGACATTTGATTTCTTGAAGCAATTCAGGACCTTCAAGGATGAGTACCAAGGCTTCTTGGACTTCATATCGGACTCTAGGCTAGTCATTCACAATGCGCCATTTGATATTGGGTTCCTGAACTATGAGCTATCGCTGGTCGGTGCGAATCCAATTGATCCAGAGAACGTAGTGGATACGCTCGTGATGGCGAAGGCGAAGTACCCGGGATCTCCGGCGACTCTGGATGCTCTCTGTAGAAAGTTCTCTGTGAATAACTCGATGAGGCTTAAGCACGGGGCGTTGATCGATGCCGAGCTACTGGCTGAGGTGTACATCAACATGTCAGTTGAGCTACGTCAGAATGCGCTGTTCGCAAATCGCAAATGCTCTACCTCCGGTGAACAATCACGCAGAGCTTACTCAATCCCAGACAGGGTATTTACTGTTCCGGAAGATGAGCTGGCTGCGCATCGTGAGAGCCTTAAGAAAATCACGAATCCGATCTGGGATATGCTGTGAGTGGGCTTTCCGACACATTCGTCTCCACACTCGATCGCATGGCTAAGTGGGCTAGCGCCGAGTCTATGTGGCCGCTGTCGTGTGGCCTATCGTGCTGCGCCATAGAGATGATGCATGCTGCAGCTAGTAGAGTGGACCTCGATAGATTCGGATGCCTATTCAGGGCGAGTCCGCGTCACGCTGATCTACTGATCGTCGCAGGTACTGTAACCAAGAAGATGTTACCACAGTTAATTACGCTATACGATCAGATGCTTGACCCCAAGTATGTTATAGCCATGGGAAGCTGCGCAATAAGTGGAGGCCTGTTTGCAGAGTCCGATACAGTGGTCTGTAATCTCGGTAATTACATGCCAATATCAGCAGTGGTATACGGCTGTCCTCCAAGGCCAGAAGAGCTAGCATCAGCCATTCTGGAGTTGCAAGCGCAGGTACGTTTAAAGTAACATTGAGACGTGAGTGTTGGGGTATACGGAAAGGTATGTAGCAACAAGCGATATGTTAAGACACTTTCTTACATTGGCAACATTACTGATTTGGGCGTTACCATGGTCTCTTGCTTCAAGCTTACCTGACCCACCATGTGTTATGCTCACAATGGAACAACCACCACCCGCCGAAGCAGAGAAGTTTTCTCAGATGGTGTTCAAAGCTGCCGGAATGCCGCTGTCTGAATCATCGGAAAGTTCACTACCTGCGCACGTAAGTGAACGGCGACATCTCGTTGAAATAACGTTACATCCGGCTCATCCATTAACCGCGTTTATCATACGCCTCACTGAGGATCAAGGCGTAGACTGGTTGACACTCGCTGGGCACTATGGAGCAGGGATGATTAGCCAAAATCTGGATGAGAAAGATATTTGGCGTGCACTGGCATGGCTACTAGCTAGGAATGGAGGTAGATCGTTGGACATTGGAGCTGATGTACCGATCCTCGGAATAGTTGTCAAAATCAATGAAAGGGACGTTACAGAGCGTATAAGGATCACAAGAGATAAAGGAGTGGAGGTGGTTATGGCGCAGCTCTCACAGCTACGAAATATATCTGGGGCCATGCAGGAGGTCTACACACCGTGTGTGCAGCTTGCTCGACTTGTCATACTGAATGAGCAACCCATACCAACCAATCAACCAAATATGGTCGAGTTGTTTAGCAATGCTCCATTAGTATGTAGTGAGAAGGAGACATGGGCACATTTTGTTAAGGCGTGTGCTTTTGTCGTTCGAAATAAACGCCGCGACATGCTATCACTGATGCTGGTCATATCTCATTTCCTGCAGTTTTTGCCTGACATAACACCGGCATTCAGGTTGTCTTAACAATGCGTCTTGAACTCACCTGCGCGTTACGTTGAATGTTTATTTAAATCTTTAACGGTTTTTAAAGAAATCATATGTTAGTCTGCCAGTAAGATGATGGTCATACATTATGGTTGTCTTCAAACTGGAAGGGATTTGCATGATGAATTCGAAGAAGATACTACTGTGTGCAGTGACGTGTATGATGTATTGTGCTGTATGCAGCAACGATGCAAATGCAGAGTACTCCGGAACAGACCCTAAGGTTGATCTATTGGAGAAGCGTCTCAATGAGCTGCAGAAACAGTTGAGTGACGCGATGAAAGAAACCCAGGAGAAGCTCAACAGCATAAGTACCAAAGAGATACAGGACAAGATAGCTAGCATCGTCAATGAGATTGAAACGCTCAAGGCAGCGCTGGACGAGATCAATAAGAAAACCGAAGAATTGGCTAGCAAGCCAGTCGTAACAGAAGAGGCATTTAATGAGTGGAAGGGCGGGCTCGAGACGCAGCTGGCAGAGATGAAGACAACACTTGATGAGTTGGTAGCGAAGCCTAGCGTCACTAAGGAGGAGATCGAAACACTTGGCGTAGCCATACAGACGATAGCTTCACAGGTAGCGAGTAGCAAGGACAGCGCAGATCTAACCCCAATAAACGAACAACTCCAGGCTATAAGTAGTCAGCTCCAGGCAATGCAGGAACAGCAGGCTACAGAGCATGGGAAGTGTAATGCCGTAATCACAGAGGTCAAGGGGGAACTTGCTAAAGTGAAGGCGGCGGCTGAGATGACTAAGACAGGGAAAACTAACTTAGGAGGCATTGGTAATGTCCTTGGCGCTGCTGCCGGCTCCGCAATAGCCGGTCTGTTTGGTGGAGGACAAACAGCACAACAAACACTAACTCCGGAAGAGCAGAACAGGCAAGAGGCTATAGCGGCAGCAGTCAAGGCAGGAAAGATGGAGCCTGCTGCATTGCAGCAAGCACAGGACGAGCTCAACAAACAAATCACTCAGCGCCTAAAAGAAGAGACTATGCCTAAGTACACATTCTGGGGAGTGAATCCAAAATTTAGCGACCGTGCTGTGCTAGCTCACATAGTGCTCGAATCAAGGGCCCAGCGTCGTCCAGATGCCGGTAACCTACTCGGAGAAAAAGCAACGCCAAATGACCAGGAGATCATCAATGCAATATACGGACTAGTTCAGCAGGGCGCGACAGTCAACGATGTATTGAATCGCGTAAAGCTAGTGTTTAGCGGTACACCCAGGAAGGTGATCACCCCACCACCCCCACCGCAGAGGGCCACACAATCACAGGCTGCAACGCCACCCGCTCAATTTGATAATCAAGGTACGCAAGATGTAGCTGGATATAACGGTGTAGGAAGTGTTGATACCACATGGCAGAATACCAATCGGTGGCGCCAAGCCGATGAGACAAATAGTTACGTCGGAGACGAGAATAACCAGAATCAACAGAACTGGGGTAACCAGGGTGGTAACGTAGGGGGACCACAGAGACAAAGTGGTAACCGTAGTACCCAGCAGGAACAGCAGAACTGGGGTAACCAGGGAGGTGACATAGGTGGACCGCAGAGACAGGGAGGTAACCGTAGTAACCAGCAGGGACAGCAGAACTGGGATAACCAGGGAAGTAACATAGGAGTACCACAGAAACAGGGAGGTAACCGTAGTAACCAGCAAGGACAGAACTGGGATAACCAGGGAAGTAACATAGGAGGGCCACAGAGACAAGGTGGTACCCAGCAGGGACAGCAGAGCTGGAATAACCAGGGAGGTGATATAGGTGGACCGCAGAGACAGGGAGGTAACCATAGTAACCAGCAAGGACAGAACTGGGATAACCAGGGAGGTAACGTAGGGGGACCACAGAGACAAAGTGGTAACCGTAGTAACCAGCAGAGCTGGAATAACCAGGGAGGTAACATAGGTGAACCGCAGAGACAGGGTGGTAACCGTGGTAACCAGCAGGGACAGCAGAACTGGAATAACCAGGGAGGTGATATAGGTGGACCGCAGAGACAGGGAGGTAACCATAGTAACCAGCAGGAACAGCAGAACTGGGATAACCAGGGAGGTAACGTAGGGGGATCACAGAGGCAGGGAGGTAACCGTAGTAACCAGCAAGGACAGAACTGGGATAACCAGGGAGGTAACGTAGGACCACAAAGACAGGGTGGTAACCGTAGTAACCAGCAGAGAGAACGTCCACGCGAAAGATTTTACCGACAACAGGCTGAGGGTAGAGCCAACGGATACGAGCTGCAAAATCGGAACGACCAGGGTAGCTACAACAAAGGTACCCAAGGACGACAGAGCAAAGAGGCTACGATGATCGTGAGCCATGAGGGTGAGAAAACGTACTTTGAAGTTCCAACTAGCGAATTTATGCAGATTGCGACGAAAGTAAAAAACCCACGCAGCGTAGAGGTGGACGGCACGGAGTATGAGCCACTGGATGAAAAGTCTAGGGATACACTCAGGAAATATGTTGGCAAAGCGAAGTAGACGAGCCTGATTATGTTGACGCAGGAACCTGGAGATGAGCAGTGAACCTTTTTCATTTTACTCATGTCTCAGTTCTTGATAACATCGCTATGCTATAATACATAGATTGTTTGCATGTGGTAGTATGAAATTAGAGTGGGGACGAAAGGTTTGTTGTCCGGCCTGTGCGCTACCTTTCTACGATATGCAGCGCGCGTCTGTTGTATGCCCAAGTTGCGGTAAGGCGTTTGAAGCGTTTGAACTATTCACAAGGAAGGCTAATCAGCAAGTTGTAGACAACGACGTTGTTAACGTTGAGGATGAGGGGATAGTCATCTCTGATTTTGGATTTGAAGAAGACGAATCTGAGAACACAGCTCTGTCCGAAGACTCCAGTGAGTTGTTGGTAAAGACGGAGATCGACGATATCAAACTTGTGGATGAGGAGTAACGTTATCATATGCAATTGAGGCAGGTCGTACTAACTGGGGACAGGCCCACTGGACGGCTTCATCTTGGGCATTATGTAGGGTCCCTGAAGAACAGGGTTGCTCTTCAGGCGCAACATGATTGCTTCGTGATGATAGCGGACACACAGGCATTAACAGATAATTTTGATGATCCTAAAAGGATCACAGAGAGCGTCGTTGGGGTGTGTAAAGATTATCTAGCCGTTGGGATTGATCCGATGAAGAGTACTGTGTTCATACAATCAATGGTACCAGAACTCTTCGAGCTAACATCGTATTTCCTGAACTTGGTATCAGTAGCGAGGCTTGAGAGAAATCCAACTGTTAAGTCAGAGCTCCAGCAAAAGGGCTTCGCTGATTCTATTACGGCAGGATTCTTGTGTTACCCTGTCAGTCAAGCTGCCGATATCACTGCATTCAAAGCTACGTTAGTTCCAGTTGGGGATGATCAGCTTCCACTCATAGAAGTAACGAACGAGATAGTAAGGCGCTTCAATAGAATATACTGTAAGGAGGTGTTAGTTGAAGCAGAAGCGGTTCTTAGCAATATCAGAAGGTTAGTGGGAATCGATGGCCAGACGAAAGCATGCAAGTCGCTCGGTAATGCAATCTTCCTATCAGATCCGAGTGAGGTTATCCGGCAGAAGATCAATAGTATGTATACTGATCCAAACCACGTAAAGGTATCAGATCCGGGAAGAGTAGAGGGCAATGTAGTATTCGCATACCTCGACGCATTCCTGGATGACAAGAGCGAGCTCGATGATCTTAAGTCAAGGTACCGGAGGGGGGGCCTTGGTGATACCGTTATTAAGTCGATCTTGAACGATGCAGTACAGGCGCTACTAGCTCCGATAAGAGATAGAATGGAATTAGTGAAAGATGACGACATCAAGGACATGCTACGCGAAGGCTCGGAGAGAGCACGAACGGTAGCCACACACACAGTCTCGGAAGTAAGAGACGCGATCGGATTCGGATATGATAACTGCAAGACGTAACAGACAAGGATGAATCTGACAGACAACGAGTTCCAAGAGATAGCCCCGTCAACCACCGGGATACGTGTATCGTACCCCGGTGGTGCATCTGCGACCGGTGTCTATTCCGGAGTGGCCTCCGGCGCCACATACTCACCCACGATGGCTCTCCACGGCATACTCTCTGGTGGACCGTTTGGGGCGAATACTGATGAGCTCCCGGGGTTTGGTACAGTAGTGTTGACCCATGTCTTAATTGGTGGGGCGATCCACGTACTATACGATATGCCGCTGTTGACGAAATGTATCGCCCCTACCCTGTCAGCTGTCGCGTGAAGTTTCACATGACCGAACAGTGGTTGTTTGTCACGATCGGCCCGTAGCGTGATGATTGCTACCTCCGCTCTGGTATGTGGAGGTAGGCTTTCCAGGCGTATGGGTAGCGGCTCGTAGGATCTACTGACATCCGTTCCAATATTAAGAAAGCGTATTACGCCCGGGTCATGTCGCTCACGGATTCTGTAGGAGAGCCACACCGTCTGCTCGCTGCCAGGAGGGGTATATGATATGGATATGCTATACGCGAGGTTTCCGCAAATCATACCGTTACTATTTGCGTCGTGCTTAGTCCACGTCCACCCAGTGGTGCGACCGCTAACAGCTTTCCCGTCTATGGTCAAAGCAGTCCTGCTGATAAACTCAATCAGCTCGTCCCTGCCGTCGTAGATGCCGCTGCACCACTCCAACATATGGTACGCCATCAGTGCAGCTTCCCGCTGTCTGTCCGTCACAATAAGCGCCTGCAGTGCTCCTTCTCTACGCTCTTCTATCCCGGTGAGGGTCCTATCTATCTTCCTACTCAACCTCTCATACCTACCTACTAGCTCTCTTAATCCATCTATCTCCCCCCTCTGTCTCACCACTACTCTCTGCATATCCTCTACATAACTACCTCCTACTCCCCTTTCTACTACATCATCTACATCTATCTCATCTACCTCATCACCCGTGATATCCCTATCACCTGTGGTATCTACTACTAAGGGTTCTATCCTCTCTCTCTCTCTCTAGGGTTTCCTCACTTCTTAGGCTCTCACCTCCTCTTACTATCCCTGTTCCTATCATCACCATTGATGATAGGAGTACTAACTTGTTCATTGGGTCTTCCTCCCCATATAGATT
>JAISWU010000010.1 GCA_031270735.1 Holosporales bacterium
GTGGCGGTTAAGTCCTCTGCAAAGCACAAAAAAATTTTGTTCCTCTTTTGGGGGCTCAACCGGTTGAATTTCCTCATCTTCATAGCATACTCCTTCCGAGATGCTAGTCAAGAGCCAAAGTTTAGATGCTTGCAATTGGTGAGGCGTTAATTTATTTTTGGACCATCTGTTACGTTGTTGGATGCGGAGTCATCTCATGAATCAGCTCGATACTGTTAAGCTCACTGTAGCTAAACTCTGCCATGAAATGGCGAATCACCTCAGTGTCATTACGTTTATCAAGGAGGATCTGGCTGGTGAAACAGATGAGCTTGACGAGCTTTCCATGAGGACTGATTTGCTAACGTATGTCATGGAGTTCTTCAGGGGTATGTACTCAACCTCTGGAACGATCACTGATATGACTGAAGTGGTTTTGAGTATCGCGAATTTCCAGAGGGTCCGCATTAGCGATAGTGCAAATGCGATGTGTAAATTCTCCATCACGAAGGAAGCTAATTTCTTTGCTGGCGTGTTGTATATCGTTCTGAAGATCTGCAAACCAGGAGATACCATCACTATCACAGAGAGTCACAGATTTACCACCGTAACTATCGATACTCCGAGGAAGCTCCATAGTTCGATCTGCATGGCATTTAATGACGAAACTGCGGTGGAGGATATCTTTAACATATTTGCGCTGTACGTAAAAAAGCTTGCCAGCAATCAGGGATTTAAATTGTCGACGGATCTCGATGAGCATGAGGCCGCGAGAGTTAATATATGGAAGGCATAAATAACCCAATCGGGAAATTCTATGGGAGGGTGAGATCTAGGAAATTGACAGGTACGCAGGGGCAATTGTTTGAAACACTGCTACCATCTATTTCTATATCAGCATTTTCAGATCTTGGTGATGTGCAGGCGTACAGTGAAGTATTTGTAGAGGTAGGGTTTGGCCATGGTGAGCATATAGCACAACTCGCTGTGCAGAATGCGGATGCATTATTCGTGGGGTGTGAACCATTCGTAAATGGGGTTGCGTCACTTCTTGCAAAGATCGAAATACACGCTATCGAGAACATCAGGATCTTTCGTGGGGATGCGAGATTACTGATTAGCGAGGTTCCCGATAATTTGCTGGCCGGGATATTTCTATTGTTTCCGGATCCGTGGCCGAAGAGGAGGCACATTCAAAGAAGATTCCTACAGGCGGACACTCTTGTCATGATGTGTAACAAGCTGAAGAAGAATGGTATGTTGAGGATAGCGACCGATCATCCAAAGTACCAATCTTGGGTAAGAACGTTGCTGGCACAGGCCACTACACAGAATTTATTTGATGTAAGATTCTTTGACGGCAGCACAAGGCCGAACGAACAATCCTGGCCACGGACTAGGTACGAACAAAAGGCGCTTGGCGACATTATGTATGTAGAACTCACCAAGATCTGACGACGAGATCTATATCAATGCTCCGTCTTCAGAGCCGTGCATTTTAGGTAGCGATCTCTGTAGTCCTTCAGGTGTGTCTTCAGTCTGAAGCATTCGCCGTCGCATGATACGGCAGAGAAGCGCGTACCGCTGAATTTTGATGGTGGTTTGATGAGGACGACATCGAAGAGTTCCTTGCCGTCGTCGGTCTTGCCGATGCTTGTGATCGCACCCCTTGTCGGAATGACTTCTTTGTACATGCTGACGGTCGTAGCCGCCGTGTCTGTGTTATCTTCGAGTAAGATAACTTTCTTGTGTAAAGATGATATGTTGAACATTTGATTTATCTCCTAAATAAAATTGTTGATTGGTTGTGTGGTGATATTCCACGGTGAGAGCGTAGAGAGCCACGCATCTCGTGGATCTACGCTCTGGATGGTTATTAATGCGGGTGCTCCTAGCACCGCTGTTTCTCTTACTTCTTTGGTGGTGCGATAAGGTCTGTAACCCGCAGAGTCGGATCCATAACCTCTTGACAGTACGCCGGCGGGATGGTAGTGGGCACGCTAGTGTAGGGGTTGATCAGGCAGAAGTACTTCTTGTACTGCGCTAGCTGTGCTGGCGGAGGACTAAAGGCCGGGTGGGCGTAATGCTGTGGGATTATCTGGCCCAGCATATATGGGAACACCATGCTGAGGAATCGTACGGCACCCGTCGGATCACTGCTCCACCGCCCTACTGTGTCCACCAGGTCGTCGATGTGGAATTGGAACCCAATATTCGTGAGGGTGGAGTATGAGTGTGTGCTCATTACCTGTATGCTGTCTATGTTCTTGGCCGGGAAGGCTGCGGCAAACTCCTTTATTCCTTTTCTGAAGAATATGTTTTGTTGCAGGTCGCCGCTATCGTAAGTTAGCGCATAACCCTCGTATGATTGGTTTGGGTAAAGTCCGTAGGTACCGGCTGTCGGTCTTTGCGAATGCGGTAGCGGTTTGGCCCAGGATATAAGGTGATCAGTTACCACCACGTGATATTCCCTGCCGGGGTCATCTCCAAGGGCCCAGAAATCGGACTTGCGGTTTATTCTCAGTATGCACATGTTTCTCTGCGCGGGTGGAAGGATGTAGTTGTACTGCATGACGGGCACCCCTAGGGTTGGGGTGTAAAAATCTGGATACGTACAAACAGGGGTGGCGCCGGGACCGCCAATGTACGTCGGCACAGCCATCATTTGTGGGAATGTGAATGTGCCAGGAACGTGGTCAGTTACGTAACCTGCGCACGTAGACCACCCTTGGCCGCTCGTCTTGATCTGCAGCGAATCTACAACGGCTTGTTTGTTTGGGCCGCAGCCCCGCCTTGAGCACAGCCAGTCTCTGAGCCAACCGGTTAGTACGTGTGGTGTACCGAGTGATTCAATAAGGTGGTGTGCTCGGCCTTCATCGCGTAGTCCGGACAAGATCGGCATGATGTGTTTGAGGACTGATGTTTGCTGTGCAATCAGATCGTTGAGCTCAGCAACAGTGTCATACGCCACGTCTCTCTCAACTGTATCTATCTCTCTATCTTCTACGACTGGTAATAGTGCACCAGCCACTGCGTGGTCATCGTGCCATACAGGACTATCATCCTCAGAGGCAATAACGCTTCCGCTAATTACCCCCCCCCAGTATTACTGTCATCAATATTAATTTGTTCATAGTATTTGCCTCCCTTAAAAATTAGGCGTTCAGATAACTCATGTATCCATATGTTATGATATTATAGAAATCTTAAAATATAGTTAACGTTTCGAAAATTTTTTGGCAATGTTATGACCCAGGCTATGGTGTCTGCAAGATCAGTGGGACCTATGTCAGTTGACTGTTAGCGTCCTATTGGCATCGATGATGTGCTTGATATACTTCGATTCAAGGACGTTTTCCTCGGAGCATTCATATATGTTTTTGGCGATCTGTAGAATCGCGAACTGCAAGGCTTTTGGTATCTTACTGGGCTTACTCGTTATGCCAGCGGAGTACCGTATCTCGAGAGGGCATGCTGACCAGTTCGTGATCAGCATCGTCGTATCATAGTTCATCTCCACAGAGTATTTGACGTACTCGGGTTTGCCTTTTTTGTGGCGTTGCAATTTTTGGGCGGATAGGATTTCTCTGACCTCACGTACTGGGATTGGAATCCGCCACACAGAGGTGAATTCGCTGCAGTAGCAGACGTAGCGGTACTTCTTCTTTAGTATCGGTTTCTCGATATTGCTCTCCAGGATTTCTGTGGACATATCTATGATAGACTTGAGGTACTCATCCTCATGGTCATGCTCAATTCTTAGGTGTGCCTTGAGGATATCAATATCCAAGGCCTGCTTTTTAGATTGCTCAATTATTACGTTCATTTTTATTTTCCTTTCTGAAATTAATGGTTATAGGGTTAAATGGGTTAATAAGTGGTTTATGTTCTCGGCTTCTGCCTAGCAGTGACGTTGTGAGATTTGAAAGAAGTCCATTGAAACTATCGCCGCAATTCCTCATAATCTCTGGTGTCCTGTCGTGTAACTAAGATCCATAATGTCGTACCTCATATTTGTAACTGGAGGGGTTATGTCATCCCTTGGTAAGGGAATCGCAGCCTCCAGTATAGGAGCGCTCCTTCAGGCACGTGGCTTCTCCATCAGAATGAAGAAGTTGGATCCGTACATTAACGTCGATCCCGGAACGATGAGTCCATTCAAACACGGTGAGGTGTTCGTGATGGAAGACGGTTGTGAAGCAGATCTTGATTTCGGTCACTACGAGAGATTTACTGGAATTGCCTGCTCTGCGGATGATTCCGTGACGACTGGTAAGATATATGAAACCGTCATCAACAAGGAAAGGCGCGGAGATTATTTAGGATCAGACATTCAGGTCATTCCTCACATAACGACCGAGATCAAAAACTTCATCACTGCTGGCAGTGAGAACGTTGATTTCACGATATGTGAAATCGGAGGCACGGTTGGAGATATCGAAGGACTACCATACATAGAGGCCCTCCGCCAGCTGTCGATAGAACTAGGTAAGGCTAAAACAATCTGTGTGCACCTTACCTTCGTTCCATTCGTTAAGACTGCTGGAGAGCTTAAAACTAAGCCTACGCAGTACTCTGTGAAGTTACTTCAGAGCATGGGAGTCCAGCCGGATATCCTGTTGTGTCGAAGCGAGTTCGAACTCACCGACGACGCTAAAAACAAACTGTCGATGTTCTGCAATATCAAGAGGGACAACGTGATAACGGCATTGGATGCAGATAGCGTATACCTCATTCCAGAACAGCATCACATCGCCGGACTCGACAGGCAGATTTGTTCTCACTTCAGCATCCAGTGTGATCGTGAGGCTGAGATTGATAGCATTATCAGCAAGACCTGGGGAGCTCTAAAGCACTCGATCGCAAGCCCGAAATCATCGGTTAAGATCGCTGCTGTTGGGAAATACACGAAACTAAAAGATGCGTATATCTCACTCACTCAGGCGCTGATCCACGGTGGAATCGCCAACGACACAAAGGTTGAGATCGATTGGATAGATTCCGAGTGGCCACAAGAACAGCTCTCTGCCGTACTCGCGGGAGTATCAGGGATCTTGATTCCAGGCGGCTTCAGCTCACGTGGTACTGATGGAAAATTATTTGCAATCCAGTACGCACGCGAGAAGAACATCCCATTCCTGGGAATCTGCCTCGGGTTACAGTTAGCGGTTATAGAGTCATGTCGCAACATCCTCGGAATCAAAACTGCAACTAGCAGAGAGTTCGATGATGATGGGACGTTCGTCATAGACTTCATGGAGAAATGGATCTCCGAGTCATCTACTACTGAAACCAGAACACAAGATGGTAACAAAGGTGGAACCATGAGACTCGGTAACCAGAGGTGTCATATCTCAGCCGACTCACTCGCATATAAAATATACGGGAAGACCGACATAACAGAACGCCACAGACACCGCTTTGAAGTCAACATCGAAGAATACGGCGAGACGCTCGAAAGAGCCGGGCTTGTATTCTCAGGAATGTCATCCGATGGGAAGCTACCAGAAATTCTGGAACGCAAAGATCATATCTTTTTCGTAGCAACCCAGGCGCATCCGGAGTTCAAGTCGACTCCATTCTCACCACATCCGCTGTTCACTGCGTTCATCAAAGCCGCACTCTCACTGGGGCGATAGCAACGAACTAGAAGCTGAACATCGCGGTTCCTCCAACCAGCCTAAATTCAGGTTACGGTCCTTCATGTCAGCATGTCAAAATATTTTTACGCCCATAAAATTTTACACCCATTGGAATAGATGACGCATCACAGACATGATGTGTCAGAGCAAGATTTTTACTTAAATTAACGAAATATTAACGTATTGGAGGTTACACTTTTAGTAGGCATGAATAGCATTTACTAATGGGGTAACGTGAGATATACCATAAAAACAGTCAGCAGTGCTTGTATAATAATATCGCTGTTGGCCACCGATTGCGCTGCGTTTAGCTTGGGCGGAGCCCTGAGTGGAGCTCTTAATAGTGCCAAGAATAAGGTTGCTGAGGTTAAGAAGACCGTTAGTGCTGGTGTGAAAGCTGTAGCAGGACCTAATCCCTTGGGTAAGGCAGCTGGCATACTCGGAAGTGGCGCTAGCATCGTAGGAGGCACAGTAGCGAAGGTTGCTCCATCGGCAGGCAAGGTAGCTGATGCGCTTAAGGGCGGAGCCAGCGCCGCGGTGGGTACGATAGGAGCAGCTGTCAAGAGTCCAACTGCTGCCAAGCTGGCTGGTGCAGCAGTTAGTGGGCTCAAGACTGTAGCTGAGATAGCACAACCTGTTGTTGCCCAAACTCTGAATGTAGTCGGAGAGGCCGGCAAAGAAGCTATCAAGGGAGCAATCGGGGTAGCTGGACAGGCTGCCGGTGCAGCGGCTGCACAAGCAATCGGAGCCCTGGGACAGAAGGCTGAACAAACGATCCTCGGAACGGGAGGTGCCGCCGCCGGGCAAGCTACGCCAGAAGAGATTGCAGTGTCTGAAGATGTGGCAGCGCTCAACACCGTGCTCCAAGATTTTGATATCGATCTACTCAGACTGTCCAGATATGTAGATCTGACTGAGCGCACGCTGAATGATAACCACATGATTGCACTAGCCGAATGGATAGGCGCGCTGGAGACCTCCGGCGTGACGGGCATCACATTAAACCTTCGAGGTAACCAAATTACAGCTCAAGGTCTAGCTACACTGATGACAGCGCTACAACAGCATCCAGACGTTGTTCACATACTAGGTTTTGCTGGTAACCCAATAGGAGACGAGGGCGCAATGCTCATTGCCGATATGGTTGGTAGGCTACCATTACGTGCTGTGGTTCTAGACTCCTCCGGAATAACCGGGGTAGGTGCCCAGGCAGTGATGGCGTCCATCGCAACCGCTGGTAGCGGGATACTACGTTATGTCAGCATGGAGGGCAACGACATTCAGCAAGACGACGCACAAACAATGACGTTGGTCGCGGCGCTCCAGGATGGTATTGTCCATGATGGAATACATATCTAAGATGCTTTAGAGGCCTAATAGCACGCTGATACGAGAGTCATCAAGAGAGATGGTGGATGGAAAAGCGATCTTTCTTTCCTCGAGCTTTGTTGTACCTTCAGGTAACGTGAATGACATATCTTCACATGGTATACGCCACTCGCGTGGCATAGGGGCTGGTGGCTTAAGTTGTGCATGCATGGGAAAAATGAGGAATGCGTCCCCGCTCAACGCAATGGATCCATCTGCATATACCTCAGGGTGTGCGTCCCTGGGTGTTCCAAGGTACGTACCTTGAGATGCTACGCTGTATTCCCCCGCTGGTATTTTTAGTCCCTCTGGAACTGCAAATATGGTGCCTATGGGCAAGTCCCAATATGTTGGCACATGCTTATTGAGCCACCCAAATGGGCAACTGGGAGGAAGACTTTGTAGAGGCGGTAAGTTTGCGAACGCCATCAGGATGTCCTTTTGCTCGTTAGGCCCGTGGGGACCACGCAAATACCGTACTTCCATAAACGAAGCTGGAAAAGTCGGATCGGCTGAATGGCGTACCGTATGAATTGACATTGCTACTCCATGCGGCTCTATATCTGCGGTCCAAAGAAACGAGTCAGTAGTGGTGCTAATACTGAAGCTCTGATCAAGTGGTATGCCAAATGGATTCTCAGGTAATTCTTTGGTAAATGCGAAAAGGCCCTCTTGTCGTATGAACAACGTCACATAAGCGCCGTGCTGGCAGTGCTTACCTAACATGATCGTGTCATTACCACACCGGACAACAGTTGATACGAGGAACTGCTGCGTATTGCACCCAGGGAGTAACCCCAAAATATCCTCGATACTTTTGGCAAGAGTCAAGCCTTCCTGATCAATCCTTGATCTGTGCTTTCTGTAGTCTACGAACCTACATAGCCCATCGTTCCAACAAAAACCGTCTGTTACATGCCTGCCAGTACCAGGACCAAGTTGCAAAGAACAGTTATCTACGCGTATGCTCATGAGTGTTATAGGAACTAGATCAGCGCATTCCGTCGACGGGGCCGATTGGAGCATATATAACCTTCCTCCAGACTGCACAATCGTATATGTATCGGATGATGCCAGGGTCGCCAGTCTGTATGGATACCACTTACCATTTGTTTTCGCGTAAACCAGACAATCCTCAGGTTGATGAGCATGTGGCTGTAACCGCTGTAGAACTGCAGAGCATGGTGCCCCATTCTCTTCTCTGCGTTGTATGGCTAATCCTGCGTGCATGCTGCTAACAATCGATGTAGTGAAACCATAAAACATAATGGCTCCCAATGACTTCTCAATCCATCTCAGGTTCATGAAATATAAATACCCTCAATCGGCTATGTGATTACGCTGACTAACTCAGATGATTGCATTTTAGACATATACTGCCCCAGGATCAAGATTACTCTGATTTCAATCTTGTAGGTTGCGAATGAAACCACGGGCGACCTCCACCAGCTATAACACTACATGACTGGCTAAGCGGTAATCCACGGCCTAGAAGAAGACGCTATTTGATGAGCCACGGTTTTGTGATTGAGCAATATTTTTTAATTTGCAATTCCTGGAAAGCATGTTATGCTGTTAGCAGTCATGGCAAGAGAGTGCTAAACAAAAAAAAAGGAGGTTAGAACTATGGCGAAGGTAATAGGCATAGACCTAGGAACAACAAACTCGTGCGTTGCTATCATGGATGGCGCCAAGGGAAAGGTAATAGAGAACCTCGAGGGGGCCAGAACGACTCCATCGATGGTTGCATTTTTGGAGAATGATGAGAGACTCGTTGGGCAGCCAGCTAAGAGGCAGGCTGTTACTAATCATGAGAACACCATCTTCGCGGTAAAGAGACTGATCGGACGGAAGTTCGATGATCCGCTTACCAAAAAGGATATGGAACTTGTGCCATACAAAATCGTTAGATCATCTGGCGGCGACGCTTGGATCAATGCACGTGGCAAAGACTACAGTCCGAGCCAGGTCAGTGCCTTCATCCTACAGAAGATGAAAGAGATTGCCGAAGCTCATCTCGGTGAAAGAGTAACGCAGGCTGTTGTGACGGTTCCTGCGTACTTCAACGATGCACAGAGGCAGGCTACGAAGGACGCCGGAAAAATCGCTGGGCTCGAGATATTGAGGATTATCAACGAGCCGACAGCCGCAGCACTGGCATATGGTCTTGATAAGAAAGGTAGCGGCTCGATAGTTGTGTATGACCTTGGAGGTGGTACGTTCGACGTCTCGGTCCTTGAGATTGGAGATGGTGTCTTCGAAGTTAAGGCAACTAATGGAGATACGTTCCTCGGTGGTGAGGACTTCGACGCCAGGATCATCGACTACATCGCGGCTGAGTTTAAGAGAGATACAGGTATCGATCTAAAGAGGGACAGCATGGCGCTACAGCGGTTGAAGGAAGCAGCTGAGAAGGCTAAGATAGAGTTATCATCTTCGATGCAGACGGAAGTCAATCTGCCGTTCATCACGGCGGATTCATCGGGTCCGAAGCACCTCAATGTTAAACTAACGAGGGCCAAGTTTGAGTCTTTGGTGGATGACCTGATAGAGAGGACGATAGCTCCATGCAAAATTGCCCTTAAAGATGCCGGAATCTCCCCCAAAGATGTCAGTGAGATTATCCTGGTTGGTGGTATGACGCGGATGCCGAAGGTGATCGAAAAGGTAAAAGAGTTCTTTGGAAGAGATCCGAGCAGAGGAGTTAACCCAGATGAGGTAGTGGCAATGGGAGCAGCAATTCAGGCCGGCGTGCTACAGGGGGATGTGAAGGATGTTCTGTTGCTTGATGTAACTCCTCTCTCGCTTGGTATAGAAACGCTGGGTGGTATCTTCACGAGGCTGATTGAAAAAAACACTACCATCCCTACCAAGAAGAGCCAGGTCTTCTCAACAGCCGAAGATAACCAGACCACTGTGACCATCAGGGTATTCCAGGGTGAGCGTGAAATAGCGGCACAGAACAAGCTGCTCGGTCAGTTTGATTTGGAGGGCATCCCGCCAGCAAGGAGAGGTATGCCGCAGATAGAGGTTACCTTTGATATCGACGCGAACGGCATAGTGAATGTGTCGGCAAAGGATAAGGCTACCGGTAAGGAGCAGCAGATACGTATCCAAGCCTCCGGTGGGTTGTCCGAGGCCGAGATTCAGCAGATGCTGAAAGATGCAGAGAGCAATGCAGCTGAGGATGCGAAGAGGAAGGAACTGATAGAGCTCAAGAATCATGCTGAGTCTCTGATCAACACGACAGAGAAGAGCCTGGGGGAGTATGGTGACAAGATATCAGCAGAGGAAAAATCTAAGATAGAAAGCGATCTAGAAGCACTAAAGGGAATTGTGAAGGGAGATGACAAGGATGACATACAGTCCAAGACTCAGGCACTCATACAATCGTCAATGAAGATAGGAGAGATGATGTACAAGGACGCGCAGGCAACCCAGGGAACCGCAGCATCTGGAGATGATGATAAGGTTGTCGATGGAGAGTATAACGATCTGAATAAGAGTGCATAATAATCGAAGTAAAGCACTGCATGTAGCGTACTGGCGCGTGCAGTGCTGACATGAAAGAGAAGCCATGATGGCGGCATGATTGGTGTGGCTGGCCGATAAGCTTAGAGCACACGTGTCTGTCCTAGTGACCAGCCTCCATGATGTGTCTCATCTTCGTCATCAATGGACCAAGCTGAACGTCATTCGTGTTGATATTTCCAGCGAAGAACTTGTCCTGAGCTATGAGCTTTGGATTTTTTAGATAGTAGCTCCAGAAGACGGACGCCTCATTCGGAGCAAGAGTTGTCAGTATTTTAGCGATAGCTCTTGTTGTTTGGAAGTGCATATAGTCGATTGGAATCTGCCACATGCCTCCCCAAACAGTGAAACCGTTCCTGGCAAAGATGTCCGCCTCTTTCCATGTAACCATACCAGCCCTGGTGATATTTCTGTTCAGGTAGAGATCACCGTACTTTGGGTTCTCTGTAACCATCGGGATGATAGTATGTGTACTGGCATTGAAGCACGGATTTTGCTCCGGGTTAACATCGATGGCAGCAGCGTATGCATGCAGCGATGGAGTATGCGTGCCAGCAATATATTTGGGGTAATAGCATGAACAATGAAACACTTGGAACCCACTTGCAGATAGCTCTGTAAAGATCCTTCTGATGCTATTCTCACATGTATCAAGTACCGTAATTCCTTTGGGACCACCAACATCAACGGTTCGCAATCTGGTATGAGCAACAACGCTCGGCCTGTCGTCCTCAACGATTGGTGGTACTGTGGTACATGAGCAAAGCAGACCAGCAATGCACACCAAGATACCAAGTGAACGTAATAAGTCCATAGGCTTATTCCAAGCTAACATAATCCGTACCATTCTGGACATCACGAACACAGCGTAACTCCGGGATTCTACGTACATTTTCATTTTAGCGATCTGATGCTGACATTGACAGCTGACTATATCATCCATACCATTCCGTTCCCATATCGTTGAGTAACTGATCACCAAATAAAATTCAACAATACGACGTTTAGTTAGCGCCCATGGTGGCGTGCAGTGCTGACTGAGCCCCCCAGGCCGACACTGTGTGAGCGACTGGCCGATTTGACTACCATCAACGATCGTACTATAATCCCTGGTAATTGCACTGTTCCTATGTTCCATATGCCACTAATCGAGCGCGTTATAGCGAGGGAGATTTTGGATTCCAGGGGGTTCCCCACAGTCGAGGCGGAGGTTACGTTACAGTGCGGAGTAAGTGGCGTAGCGGCCGTTCCATCTGGAGCATCCACCGGAACGGCCGAAGCTCTCGAGCTCCGTGATGGTGGTAGTAGGTTCATGGGAAAGGGAGTGCTTACCGCAGTCTCCAACGTCAACAACATCATTGTCCCAGCGCTCGCTGGTATGGATGCTACGCGTCAATCCTACATCGATGACATCTTGATCAACCTCGATGGTACAGACAACAAATCCAAGCTTGGAGCGAACGCGATCCTATCTGTCAGCCTCGCTGTGTGCCGAGCTGCAGCCAGCTACTACGATCTGCCACTCTACAGGTACATCGGCGGGCTGCGTGGATGTAGGCTTCCGAAGCCTATGATGAACATATTGAACGGTGGTGCTCATGCCGACAACAAGATCGACATCCAGGAATTTATGGTGGTGCCTGCGAAGGAGGCGACGTTCACGAAGTACGTCACGATGTGCGCTACGATCTACCACACGCTAAGAGGAATACTAAAAGCAAAGGGCCTGAACTCAAACGTTGGAGATGAAGGCGGTGTTGCCCCCAACCTCTCATCTACAAATGAGGCTCTCGATGTGATTATGGAAGCCATATCCGGTGCTGGGTATAAGCCAGGTGGCGATGTTCAGATTGCCATCGATGCGGCAGCATCGGAATTTTATATCGATGGGAAGTATAGGATGGATGGAGGTACATACACCTCAGCGCAGTTGGCTGATGTGTATCGGAAGCTTGCTAAAGACTACCCCATCATCTCAATAGAGGATCCGTTCGCCGAGGAGGATTGGGATGGATTCTCCGCCATCACGAAGCTACTCGGCAAAGAGGTACAGATCATCGGGGACGATATCTTTGTCACTAACGACAAGAGATTGAAGGATGGAATCAAGATGGGTGCTGCGAATGCAGTCCTTATAAAGCTCAACCAGATCGGGACTGTTTTCGAGACGCTCACTACTATTAACACGGCGCAGAGCAATGGGTACAACATCGTCGTTTCGCATAGATCTGGGGAGACGTGTGATACATCAATCGCTGACCTGGCGGTAGCTGTCGGGGCCCAATATATTAAGACCGGTGCTCCAGCACGTGGTGAGAGGGTAGCCAAATACAACAGGCTCCTCAGGATTGAGGAAGAACTGTATGGGAGATGCTAACATGATAATGCAAGGGAAAAAGGGAATCATCATGGGCTTGGCCAACAAGTTCTCGATCGCCTACGGAATCTCGGAATCACTGAGAAACAACGGTGCTAACTTAGTGTTCACAACTCAGACAGAGTATTTCCAAAATAAGATATCTGACATCGCGGGAGAGCTTGGCAGTAGCAATATTGTACTATGCGATGTATCTCAGGGTGGAGAGATAGAGAGGGCCTTCAATGAGATATACCAGGAGGTTGGCGATGTTGATTTCATAGTACACTCGATCGCATTCGCTGACAGAAATGAGCTGACTGGGAAGTACAGCGATACCACAAGGGAGAACTTTCTGAACGCGATGAACATCTCATGCTATTCGTTTACTGAGGTATGCAGATGTGCCTCTCAGAAACTGATGTCAAAGAATGGAGGCAGCATCCTGGCACTAACGTATTACGGCTCCGAAAAGGTAGTTCAGAACTACAACGTCATGGCGATAGCAAAGTCCGCTCTAGAAACTAGTGTGATGTACCTTGCGAACGATCTTGGAGGTGTTGGTATCAGGGTCAACGCCGTCTCGGCCGGTCCGATCAAGACACTCGCCGCCTCGGGAGTCGGTGATTTTTCTAGGGTCCTGGAGATCGACAGAAACAGGTCGCCACTCAAGCGGAATATAACTCAGAAGGATATCGGCGACGCATGCACGTTCTTGTTGAGCGACATGGCATCTGGTATCACCGGAGAGATCGTACACGTCGATTGCGGATGCAGCACGATAGGCGTGAAGTTCGATATGTAGCAAACATTTGAGGGGTACGGCATTCTTCCTCGTAGCTGTGACGTTAGCGCCCCCACTGCACACATCTGATTTGACAAGCAATGGGATTATTTCGGTACGATCCCGCGTATGGAGCTGGGGCATCATTTAGGCTTCTGCAGTACACTCTGCTTCTGTGCTCCGTGTCTCCTCCCAAAAACTCTGATACTGAGAGTTTTTGGGAGGGAGTCTATTTACCAAGCAACACTTTGAACGCCTCAATGAACTCAGTTACGATCGCGTCTTTTTGCGCGGCCCGTTTCTCGATATCCGTGATGGCGTGTTGGGTTTCTAGTTTTCGCCTCGCCATCGCCGTGCTGAGCTTTTCGGCTACGTCTTGATGCTTTTCGACAAGTGACTTTAGTGCCTCCCTATTTATTGCATAGACTACCACATCGGTCTTCGCTACTACATCTGCATTCCTTGTTTCCCCACGTAACACCGCCATCTCCCCCACATAATCTCCACCAGTTAGTGTCTTGATTATGTTGGTAGTCATTCTCGAATTTCCATACGCGTCTGTTACAGTTACATTCGTAACTATATCTACGACACCCTCTGCGATAACATACATCATATTGCCGTGTTCACCCTGCCGGCATATGTACTCGCCGCATTCATACGTCTTCCCAGTCATCCTGTTGGCTAGCTCACGCTTTATCTCCTCGGCACACTCATCGAGCAGCCCAGTGCTGTTTATAGCGCCAATGCTATCAATTGTGTATGAGTCGTTGAAGACCCTGGTGTATCCCGGCTCAAGGTTATTAACGTTCATCTGGCCTATCATCTCACACACCTGGAGTCCATGCCTGTGCAGGCCCGTCGTAATCGCCGATATGACCTTGTGGCATGTTTCGGGAAGAGCATCGAATGATACTACCTTGAAGTACACTCCAAACAGTATGCCGTTAACTTGTATCTCCTCTGCAACCACTATAATCTCATTGTTCGCTATTCCATACGTGCCAATCAGTGCGGCATGCATTATTCTCTTTGCTCTGTCGACAGGCACGTCGTGATTGAGAACCAGATTTACAGACTCAAAGTACGACGGCCCCCCGTGGTTCAAATTGATGATGTGGGTACTGGTTAGCGTAGTATTTGGTACAACCAGCTGAGCCTGATTGGGGAGGGTTAGGTCAATCCCAGTCAACCTGGTCTTTGCTATTTTGGCACATGTCCCATCCGCCAGCTTGAGCCAATCTCCGATTCTGTATTTGCCCTGAACCGCTATCGCTATACCAGCGAACAGCTCCTTCAAAAAATCTTGAGCTATGTACGCTATACCTATACCAGATGCACCAAGCCCAATAAATATGACAAGGGCGGATTGCTCGTATATCTGTGTTGTGATAAATACGGCAGTTACAATCAGCATCGTAATTCCGATGCCGTATCTCAGTATTCCGGAGAAATGCCCCCCCTTGCCGCCTTCCACCGGCCTGATGAATGTGAGGATCAACGTTCGGATGGTGACTATTGATATCAGCACGGCAATTGCAGACCTCACTACTTTCTCATAGTCAAAATCTACCCCGATATTCTGCGGGCTGATTCTGTCACTCACATTGTATGCACATGCAAGAATAATGGTGATAAACAATCCCGCTATGATGACCTTTAGTTGTTTTCTATCCATATACATCTATCATTGATCATACTGTCGCTGTAGAGATACTATCAAACAAATATTAATATTCTGTTAATTACTTTCTCCTACATCACTGCCGTAGTAGCAAACTCACCGGGGTTTGAAGATACGATACTAATGATTGCAGGAATTTTGCTGCCACAGTTCCATCAATAACCCTGTGATCTACAGAGTACCCTATGTTCAGTATCTGCGCTGCAACAAGTTCGTTGCGCTCATTGTACATTGGTACTTTCCTGGCTTTCCCGATAGAGAGTATGCTCCCCTGTTGGTGATTGATGATTGCGAAGAAGTGGTCGATGCCATGCATCCCTAAATTTGATACGGTAATCCCTCCCCCTGTAATTTGTCGAAGCGTGAGGCTTTTCGACTTAGCGCGTTGTGCTAAGCTTTTGATTTCACAGGATATCTCGATAATGCTTTTGGAATCAGCATCCCACACAACTGGGGTTATGAGCCCATCATCTACTGATACCGCCACTGCTATATCAATGCTTTTAAAGCTCCTAACCTGTCCATCGCACCACGCTACGTTGACCTCTGGGTGATCTGATAATGCAAGCGCAACCGCCTTCACAACAAAATCATTAACCGTGATTTTAGTGTCAATGACGTTACCACCGTTAATGTCCTCTCGCATCTTGATGAGCGCTGTAACGTCTGCAGATACGCTCAGGTAGAAGTGTGGAATGTTCTGCTTGGATTGCGTAAGCTTCTCTGCAATTACTTTTCTGATTTGAGAGGGCAAAGTATCGACGTATTGGACATCGCTCCCGGAAGATGTTTGTTGTGTCATGATCTTCTCAACATCTGCCCTTACTACTCTGAAGCCCGGACCTGAACCCACAATCTTGGAAACGTCAATTCCACGCTCGTTGGCTATCTTTCTCGCTAACGGAGAGGATCGTACGGTGCTTATCTTATTGCATTGCATGGAAACATCAGGTACTCGCTCAGCAGCATTAGGAGTAACACCAGCTGTGCGATCAGAGCCAGTGCTCAACGCACTATGTTGAGTTTCTAGTGGCTTCGCAATTGTACCAGATACTACATTATTCACCATGTCTGAAATATCATCGTCAGAGTCCCCGGCTTGCTGCAATATTGCAATTGCCGTCTTTACTGGCACATCGTGAGTTCCGGCTGGTACTAATATTTTTGCTAGTACGCCGGAGTAGGTTGCTTCCACTTCCATCGTGGCTTTGTCTGTATCAATATCCAATACTATGTCACCAACCTCAATGGAATCCCCTTCCTTTTTGTGCCACGTAACAATGTTACCCTTCGCCATCGTTGGACTAAGCATTGGCATATCTATTTTAATGGGCATCTCGATCTTCGTTCTATGTCCAGCCAGTTAGTTTTGCTGCATTTCGTTGGTAAAGTCAATCTTGAAATACAGGCATTGTGAGGATTAGCAGTACATCCATCTAATCAACCAAGTGAGCCCCACACCGATTGGAAGTATAATAGCGCATGCCCACGCCATGTACTCGATAAACGATGGCATCTTAATGCCACTCCTCTCGGCCATTGATCTCACCATCAGGTTCGGGGCATTACCAATGTATGTGATAGCTCCCATGATCACTGAGCTCGATGATATAGAGACAAGGATACTCGGGTAGGCACCCATCAGTGCATCCGCATCACCTCCTGCGATATTGAAGAACATGAGGTACGAGGGGGCGTTATCTAGGAATGCAGATGTGAGCGAACATGTCCAGAAGTATACTGATGCTATATCTGCCTTGTCAGACATCTGTATGAGGAATGCGTGGATTAGGTCTGAGTTTATGTCAAGGATTGATATCACAGGAGCTATCGTTATAAAGATTACGAGAAAGGTTTTGGCAACGTCTGAGAACGGTGAAAAGTCCATCCTGTCACGTTTACCTGTAAGTAGCGAGGTCATGGCGAATGCGAGTAGGAGTACGTTCCTGATGAGCGTGCATGGGATCGTGACACTTCCAATTCCTACTCCTTGAAACTCGATAAATAACGTCACAACTGTGAGAACCAACAGAGTAACATTCTTCCACCCACTAACCGAGATCGAGAATTTACGATAGTACTTTTCGCTGTCTCCTTGACCATCTTCGGTACCTACATGCTCCATCTCTTTCCTGAGGAAAAACTTATCGATGAGATAGAAACAAGCCATACACATAACTGTGCTCACAAACCAGATTGGAAACAGCTTCACGAGTGACCATCCGAAATTTACTCCATGCAGATATCCCAAAAGGATCGGGGCGTCTCCGAGCGGAGTGAGCATTCCCCCGATGTTCGCCATCATGAATATGAAGAATATGACTAGGTGCGCCTTATGCTGACGTTCCTTATTTATCGTTAGGAATGAATTCAGCAATAGCACTGATGCTCCCGTCGTTCCAATGAGCGATGCGAAGATATTTCCAACTCCCAAGAAAACGACGTTTGTCAGTGTGCTGGGTGGTGCCTCAATCCTGACGCGTATTCCGTGACTCAGAACGTACAGTGTGAACACCATAATGATAAACGGGAGGTAGTCATCAACAAGCGAATGATGCATCACCTCCCTAAAATCCGGGAGCTTCACGTATGAGCATATGATTGAGATCACGGAAATGGATAGCAATATCGTCCACTCATACCTCTCCCAAAATCTCGGAGTTACCAACGGCATAACCGCAAGCATCAGTAGTACGATACCGAGAGGAGAAGCAAGAATGGCAATCTCAAGTGAGCTATACACAGAAGCGGGATGTTGCACACACTATGGTAACATCCATGATTCTACCCGAAATACCACGCTGAAGCGATTGTCTAAATACAGACCCCATTATAAATTGCAGGCTTTCACTCCTGTGGATTACGCTCTAGTGGACCGTAGCCAAGCGCCTCTCTCTTCTCATTTACCGTCAGGAAGTCTGCGTTGTTGATCTTCTTCCATTCGGACTCCCTTCTCTTGGAGAGGGCTGGGATTGAATCGGGATCATACCATAGGCGGTATTCAGTTTTGAACACACCCTGTAGCCAGTTTGAAAATTCACCGGCGATGATGTTGAGAAGCGGGATGATTGTCTCCTCCCAGAAGTTATATCTCGCTTCCTTGTAATTTGAAAATGTGGCGGATGACATGCATCCGATCAGGATACTCGGTACCCCAAAGGCGAGCGCAATTTCTTTAGCTGCAAGTTCTTTACCCGATATGAAGTCTAGGTCCTTCGGGGATAACCCCATCTCTCGCCATTCGAAGTTACCCTCTAGTAGAAGTATCTTCCCGGCGTTGCGCCCTCCCTCGTATAGAGTCCTCAGGTTTTCTTTTAGCTCATTTCGCTTCTGCGGATCGATTGAGGACTTGTACATCAATGCACCAGATGGGCGCCCTCCATTCTGTAGGAAGGCTGTATTCTGCTGGGCAATTGCGTTATGCTGATTGATCGAACCGAGGGCTACTTCAACGGGGCTCATACCATACCAATCGTCGAGTGGATTGAAGAGCTTGATGTGTAGTAAATCACTGTGCCCAGTTTCCTGGTCTACATCAAAGAGCGTGCTTCGCTCGCCAATTGAATACTCGTATCCGAGAGGAATCGAACTAATCCCTGAGATGACGCGTACCCTATCAGGGCGTAGTAGATGTAATTCACGCGGCACTCCATCGTCACCTCTCACCACTGTGATGTAGCTGTTTCCTGAGAGGAGGAGATACGATATCGCCTCCTCCATGAACGTGGTTTTGTACTGTTTGGAATTCGGTTTGTTGATGAGATCAAGTATGGCATGGCTATGCAAAACTTCGTAGACCTCATTATCGTCTCCTGTTTTTTGGAGAACCCAATCTACCGATGCGATTGCACGGGAGATCAGTTGTACACACCTGTGCACTACGACATTCTTTTTATAGCCAACCTCTGCGAGGTCATCGTAGTTTGTTGATGAGTACGTTCCAGCGGTTCTGTACGAGACAAGGGCGGATCTTGAATCTCCGACTTTCCCATACACGTAGTTCTTAAATAATTTTGTAAACATTGTTTTTTCCTTTCTGTTTGATTTGGTTAAAGTTAATTGGTTAATTGTTTCTTGGTTGATGCGTAGCCATATTAGCCACTATGTTTCTAATCGGTGAATCACCTAACGGTGATTCCGGTTCCAACACTCACTCCCCTTTTGGACTAACTCAATTATAACAATTTACTACACTCTAGTTGTCAAGGCACGCTACCGCTCTATAGGCCTTGACAATACGTTTCGTAAATTGTGGTTAGGTTTTTTCGTTCCAAAGGGAAATGGTGTTTTGGTAAGGTGATAGGTGGGAAGTGAAGGTGATTGTCCTGCACTGGTATTTCCCTGGGTAGCGATTTTTTGATGATCTCTCCACCTATGGTGTGAGATCAACTGGCTGGGCACCACCTCCTATCTCATTTAGCCGGCCCACGAATCTGTCTATGGCTGGTCTACAGTCTTGTCCCTGGTACTCGCCAACTACCTCTCCGACTGTGGTCACTGCTTCCTCAATTGTGTCGATGATCCTCATCCATGTGGCTCTGCTGGGGGAGGATTCCCTACTCATTAACCACTTCCGGAGTACCTCACCCATGACACTAACTGCTACTGTATGTCCCACTGCCTCGTCTCCTCCGTAGATTTCTCCGAACTCTCTCAGGCTACAGAATGGGTACATTAGATCCAGTATTGGATATCTCTTGTTTCCCATGTACACAATGTCGGTGCCGTACTTATTGTAGGCCTCCGCCCTGGTATAAGGTTTCGTTTTGTTGTGGTCCTGGTCTATTGTAAACATCACGCCTTGTATCATAATCTGACTCGTGGAGTGGAGGGGGATTCTTCTGAAAACTTCTTCTGTGACCATGGTCTTAATTGGGCTGCCTTCCCACTCCTCGTTGTAGGTTCTCATGAATTCGAATATCGCTACGTGGAGCGCTGCTGTTACCCTCACTTTATACTCTTGCTCCGCGTCTGCGATTGCCCCAGCAAGGTTGTTGATTAAGTTCCTGAGATCCAACTCCACGCTCTGTTGTTCACACGGAGCCGTATCGATAAATGTGATGCTCGGGAGGGAGGTCCCTGCAACTCCTGATTTTATAATTATGTTCCCACCGTGCAGGTCCCCATGTAATGTTTCCGTTGTCTCGTCTTCCCCGTTCCTCCCCAGATTGTGCAAGCTAGCCACTGCCCTTCCCATTTCACGTGCTATTTGTATGAGTCTTCTTTCACTGATTTTTCCAGCTAGTAGGTCGCTCAGGGTTCTGCGTAGGTCTTTTCCTGGTGCCCTCTCCTGAAACTCCAGTGTTACGTGTCGTACGGTTTCTGCCCCGGGTTGTTCGTACTCGTCCGATTCTTCCTCGTCGTTCGTGAGAACTGGTATCACAGTGCCATCTTCGGCTATTCTATACTCGAGACAAGCGATCGGAAACGATACATTTGGGATTGGTGCGCCAGGGCATCGTGCTTTGTATTTGTCTTTTAGCTCTTGTCTCTGGTTTGCCGCTTTGCTTGCCTCATACCCCTCTCTTGCTATTGCAACGTAGTTCTTCCCATCTGGCGTTTTTACGACGTGCACTTCCACACCCTCGCTGCCTCTCATACTCGGCTTCCGACTAACTTCGCACCTTGGGCCTAGTACGTACTCAACTGCTCGTTGGATCTCTGCTATCGGCAATATCCCGCCCGCCGTTGCCTGGCCGCAGAGTAGCATGGCACCTATTAATGCCCACACCTTTGCATTACTTGTAATTTTTATCATTTATTGTTCCATTGGTACAGTTATCAGCTGTTTTCTAAAATAGCATATGTGTATATTAAATGCAAATTCAATACGAGAGATTGAAGAATATATGATTTCCAATCACCGCGACTGGTTGTTTGTTGACTGACCAATACGGTGGTGAACGCATGCGCACACTGTAGTAGTGAGTCGCTCCGTTTGTGGCATCTGTCTGGAGGTCTCCGCAGAGTAGCTTGCCTGCGATGGTGAAGCATTTTTCGTAGATTGCATCAGAGGGTCGTACGTTCTCTATGACCCTCCTGTTTGGGTCGTTTTTGTTCCAGCATGAGAACTGGTATGGCTTCAGGCACTCTGTAACTACGCTTTCACCCGATCTCTTTGCGCGGTTCATGATGACGTTGCCGATTGCGATGAGGGAGTCAAGTCCTCCATTTGGAAGGCGGTACTCTCCGCGAGCCTCACCATATATCGTCTTCGCCATGATCTCTATGTCTCTATCCATCGCCTGCCTCCTTTCTGAATGTAATCTGGAAGATATCAGATGTTAGGGTTTCCTTGATTGCTGCCACTGATTTGTAAGTGGTATTGCAATCTGGGATGGAGAGCTGGATGCTACCATTGCAGATGTCATCCTCCAGTGTTGAGAGTGAGTCATCTGAAACTCCAGGGGCTAGTGTTACCTTTCTCAATCTCAATGCGTCGCTAGCAGATATGATGCTTATGTACGGCTTAGCTTGGTAGCCGGTGCCTACATAAAATAGGTACGGCTGTATATCGGCTAGTTTGATGCCACTGAAGTAACTCCCTGCGAAGCTATGGGCTCGGGATTTGGTATGGATGATTCCAGTTTCCTGTGCGTCATGGTCCACGAAATTTTCTACGTTTGTGGATGATGCTTGGGTTTGGAAGTGCTTGGTGTATATGACATTGTTTTCCGAGATGTATCTCTGCCACCTTGAATCGGGGGTTCCAAACTCAGGAAGTATGTCGAGAGCTGTGATCGAGAGTTTCGACACGAATCCGGTCATGTTGAGTGATGACCCGTCGTAGAGGTGGTATGACAGTGTTTTCACATTGCCATTGCTCTTCTCCTTGTACCGCGCTGAGACTACGACATCCGTAAATGCAGCGTGTGCAGACATTGAACACAGAAGCTTGATATGTTCTGGAGAGTCATCATTGAAAATGTCATCAAGTAGTTCGCTGTCTCCTATCATTAGGTTTGTCCCTTCTCTGTCGATGTCTGTGAAGCCACCTATGAATGGGTTCCCGAGGAGCCTTGTCCTTGGTCGTCTGCTAGTTCTTATCATTGTTGTATGTCCTCCTTGTTGTTTAGTGCAGAGACATCTGCACTGGATCCAGCGCGATAGTTCTCTTTTCACAGTGCTGTGTCTTGAGTGGTTTCAGGATGATCTGGATCCTTGTTTGATTCTCGGTTAGGAAGTTTGAGATGAGGCGCCTGTAGTTACCACTTGTTATCCTGTTGAGGCGTCTCTGCTCGGAAATGTACCCCACGAGCTTCTCATATTGTGTATCACTCTCATTCTGGACGACTATGTCGTGGATCACATCATCGATGCGTGGGCTAACAACTTCTACATCATCTAGGCATACCGGGTGTATGGGTATATCTGAGGCTAATGTGTTTTCGAAGCCTCTTGCCATTATCTTGATACGGTGCTCAAACGGAGATATCTTGCGTTCGATCCCGGTGATCTTGCAGGTGATTCCTTTGATTGATATCCAGTGTGTGCAGTCTAGATTTGTAGTAGTGTTGTCAGTGTCGACGATATCACATGAGATCTCGATATTTCGCATTGATAGGGCAATATACGCACCAACTGACCTCTGGATCTCATCGAGGATCATGCGTCCATTTTTGGAACGGAAGAAGCTGTGGCAATTGTCATCATCTACATACTCCTGCACGTTCTTGAGGTTGATCCGCATAAACTTCTTGTTGGCCCTTGTGACACGCTGATTTAGTACAGTCATTGTTAGAGTCTCAGTCATGAACTGGTCGTAATCCCATGCAACGCCAAGTCTGCTATCGAATGAGTAGCGTTTGAGAGTTAGCTTTGGGATATCGTCCGCAATCACGATTGGTGGTAGTGATAGCTCGTCATTCTTAGTCAGCCTCGATGTAGAAACAAAATACCTCGTGGGTCTAGCGTTACTGGCGAGGTGATCTCCGAATCGAGGCCAGGAGTCTATTAGTTTCCTCGGTGTCAGAGTGTTGACTTTGCTAAGTCGGAATCTGTTGCCGATCTGAGATGACAGTGTAATACTGCCGCTTCGCTTTGAAATCCACGAGCATAGAATCTCTAGATTCATCTCTCCTATCTGCATGTCTTTCAACCGCCTGATTTTCAGGGAATCGGCTACGATCCTATTATCGAGGGATGGAATACGACCAGGCTGCTTGGTTAGCAGGCTAGAAGTACGTATCTCCCCGGTCCTCAAAATTTCATTGGATGAAGCTGATACGAATAAATCTGGGTTCTCAGCTCTAAATCTGCCTATTACATCATCTGGTGATAATTGATTGTCCTGAGGAGGATCGTTTCCGGCAGCGGAAAGCTCTACAGACACAGTATCTGTGTCTACTACAAATGCTGTGATAATTCCATTGAAGAACGTGATTCCATCTCGGATGATCCTACATGTGTCGAATTGTTTGAGGCGTTCATGATCCTGTATATCATACTCAATGATAGCCCTCGGGATCTTTCCCTCCTGCTCTATGATTTGAAGGTTTAGTACATTGTCCATGGCACACTCATCGGTACCTTCGTACGTGCCGTATATGCATTGTATTTTCATAAGATTAACTCCTTTCAAAAGTTATGATGTTGATTGTTAATAAAACTACCGGGGAGAGCGAAATGCTTCCGCGGCTGGGTTTCGGTATTCTACGTAGATCAGGGGCAGCTCATTTGCTACCTCTAATATCAGGTTAAGTTACCTGTAGCAGTACTGTCAAAAAAAATTTACGCCCATAAGCCCATAGGGGCTATAATCATTGTAGGCGTGTGGCGTATGTCACTTGTCGAGACCGGCGCTCGCCGGTGTTGTCTCCTTCGTCTAGGGGTCTAGGACACCGCCCTTTCACGGCGGCAACACGGGTTCAAATCCCGTAGGAGACGCCAGCTTATTTCTCAGCCTATCTCTGAGACGTCTGATCCAGGGAATCTGGCCAGTATCTTCTGTACTAAATTATAGGAGTTATCCGCTGTAGGTTGATCTTTGATCATCAGGTCCTCAATTTTGGGGAATGACGCCGTATGGGCGAGAATTACGATGGCCGCAATCAGCACGTGCTCCGGGTGCTCAGCGCTCTTCATGTTCTCGGTTTGCTTCAACAGGATTTGCCATAGATACAGTAGGTTCGATAGTTTTTTATCCCTCTTCCTCACGTGCTCAGTTATCCTCTTATATAGTGTAGATTGTAGGCTGCTGAAAAGAGTGAAAGGAGCACAGCCGCTGGCAATAACATGTTCGGTAAGTTGCGTGGCATCGCTGGGATTGCCAGTAATCACAAAATCTAGAATTGCATCGACATCGCACTGTCTTGCCCCGCCAATGGTCTTTATGACTGTGTCGGAGGTTATGCTTCCTTCCTTGTACGACAGCATGATGATCTGATCTAGCATCGACAGGGCGTCCCTCACTGATCCTCCCGACTCTGTCGCAACTATCTCTGCCGCTTCAGCCTCCATCGTGAATCCTTCTTTGTTGGCTATATCAAGTACGTGCTCTGCTAATTTGGCTGTTGGGATTGGATTCAGCTGGAAGGTCATACATCTCGACAACACAGTCTCAGGTACCTTGCTGAGCTCGGTAGTCGCGAAGATAAATTTCACGTGAGGTGGTGGTTCTTCAAGGGTTTTGAGGAGGGCATTAAACGCACTTTTGGAGAGCATATGAACCTCATCAATGATGAAGATCTTGGATTTCCCAAGCACAGGTACGTACTGCGTTGATTCCACGATCTCTCTGATATCATCCACACCTGTGCGACTGGCAGCATCGAATTCCATGACATCCATGTGATTGTCGTTGTCTATAGCGATGCAGGATTTACAGGTACCGCACGGCGATGACGTTGGTCGTGATGGATCATTGTTACCAACACAACTGAGACACCTAGCCAATATCCTGGCGGTCGTCGTTTTCCCGATTCCCCTGATGCCGTGGAACAAGAACGCGTGCGGCACCTTGTTCTCATTAAGGCATGTCCTAATGAACTGAGCCATGACCTCTTGTCCGATGAGATCATCAAGATTCTTAGGCCTGTACTTCCTGCTTAAAACTACGTAATGACCAGACACTGCGACTCCTACTAGCTACTGCTAAACTTGCTAGTGATGTTACCACAAAGGATATCACGATTGTGATGGGCGAGAGAATAGTCCCCCGCCCATCAGCCAACCGCAAAACCACCGAGGTACGTGTATCGTATCTCGGTGGTGACTGGAGTTGACGGTGGGTCGGGGGATGCTTCTAGTGGTCGCCCGCTCTCTGTCGTGGCAGCTGCAGCCTTATATAGCGGCTTGCGTGCGTCCGACGCTCCTCCTTGGACCCGAATAGAGCTGTTCCTTGTTCGTGTATTTGTTCATGGTGATCCCCGTCGGCGGCTTGGGTCACGAAGTTCTCCGCCTCCTCGCTGGCAGGTACGAATGCCTCTATTGTGGCCCAGTCCCGTGTTTCCGGCCCTCCGATTTTCTCGGTACGCTCCCACTCGTATGTTGTGTATCCTCCCATTGCGCTATTCCAGGTCAATCCAGCCGCTTTCCCGCCTTCGTCTACTAAGCAGTGGTACATTACGGGTTCCATTGCCCTATGCAGCAGCCACTCGTGCATGAACTTCATCGACCCATTCGGTAACCTTTCGTATTCTATGTGTATCGCAATGCCTGCGTTATACTCTGTGTTTCTTGCCCCCATATCTATCAGGTCCTCAGGGAGGTCATCTCCTACGCCTCCTGGGATGCTTAGCAGCATCATCGATATCGCTGTGTATAGGCATCTAGTTGCCGACATGTCGGCGTTGAGGCTCTCTATGCAGTGCCATGCTATTTGCCCGACGCGTATGCCTCGGTAGTGGGGAGCCATTACTGCAAGTATATCTGCATTGGGTTCACTGTCGCCGCCAGTCGTTGGTACTTTCGCGATCGCGCTCTCCAATGCACTCAGCCTTGACCGTATGCTGTCGTCTCCTTCTTCTACCCACCACATTAGCTTCCTCACATTGCGGTGCATCCCATCTATCGACTTCTTGGTGGGGAGATCTCCTGCCAACGTCACTAACGTCTCTTCCCTTGCTATTCCTCCCTCCGTGCTACCTAGCCCCTGTAACACCTTACATGTCTTCCTACTTAACCTCTCATAACTCTCTATCAATTCCTCCAATCTTCCTATCCGATGTGCTTGCCTTGCTACTACACCTTGCATCTCTAGTACATGATCACCTACTCCCCTCTCTACTACACCATCTATATCTACCTCATCTATCTCCCCTACCTCATCACCTGTGATATCCCTATCACCTGTGGTATCAGCAACTAATGGTTCTATCCTCTCTCTCTCTAGGTTTCCACCATGTTCATGGTACTCACCTCCTCTTACTACACCTGCTCCTACCATCACCATTGATGATAGTAGTACTAACTTATTCATTGGGTCTTCCTCCCCATATAGATTCTTATGTATATGATAAGGGGGGAAAGGTTAAGGAAACGTTAATAGGTGAATTTTTTTTTAGGTCAGGGAATGGGGGGGAAGATGGTTACATGTTCACCACGATGTAGAGGAGTAGGATTGGGGTGATGTACAGAAGTGATATCTTGATCATCTGGTCTTGCCGTAGCCTTGGCAAGATGGCACGTATGAGAATCACAGAGCATGCGATTGATAATGATTTGACTATGAGGATCGGTATGTGCCATTCTGACATAGGGGATGCCCCACACATGAATACCGTAGAGATTAACGATGACGCGAACAGAAGGTTTAGATAATCTGCGAGGTAGATCATGGCAAACATTATGCCGCCGTACTCGACGTATGCACCAGCTACGATTTCTGATTCTGCCTCTACAAAGTCAAATGGACATCTAGACATACCCATGAGCATTACCACGTAGAATATCGCTCCAAGTGGCAACATCATAGGGACCATTGACGGACGGTAGTGCATGCATGCTATGTCCATCAAGCTAATGTTCTTTGTTACGATTGTGATCGCTACCACGGTTAGCATTAGCGGTAAGTTTGCTCCGAGGAGTTGCATGTATGCCCTAGTTCCACCGATCACGCCGTACTTCGATCGTGAAGCCAGTCCGATCAGTATCTCTGCAAACGCGATAATGGCGTGACACAACAGGACAATCAGTAGTCCGTGTCTACATGAGATATCACTAGTGATTGGTATGATTGCAAACTGGGCAAGTGATGTAGAGAACAGCAGCACGACCCCAAGTATCCCGCGCGATGTGCATTGCCTCAATGAATCTCTCTTAAACATTAGCTTCAGCGCATCGGCGAGTGGTTGCAGAAGCCCAAAGGGACCGCACTTGCTTGGTCCGATCCGTAGCTGTATCCTTGCAATCAACTTGCGTTCCAAGAGTGACATAAATGCTGCTACGACTATGCAGCACAGATACAGCACCAGAATCGTGGTGACAGGAGCCATCACTAATCCGTGAGCAAAGCCGGCAACCACGTCGGACTTGAGGCATCAAGTTTGGTATCGACAAGTCTCGTGTGGCGTCCTGTGATATCCACAACTGCGATCTTAGATTTCGTTCCACGGGTTGTTGCGTGCACTATGTATCGTCCATTTGGTGCCCAGCTTGGCGCCTCCACAAGATCTCCGGTAGCTATTAGTCTTTCACCAGTACCATCAACCTTCATCACGCAAATGTAGAATTGTCCCTTATGCTGCTTGGTAAAAGCAATGAGATCACCCCTGGGTGAGTACATCGGTTGCGAGTACTTCCCCTCTCCGTGACTGAGTCGTTCCACATTGGAACCATCAGCATCCATTCTATATATGGCTTCTCGGCCCTCCCTATCAGATGTGAACATTATGTATTTTCCATCAGGCGAGTAGCTCGGTGACGTATCTATGCAGCGTAGTGGAGTCAGCTGCCTCATCGCGCCGGTTTCATAGTTAATTTCGAAGAGCGCTGAGTATCCACCTATTGCGATAGCTAAGACAGCCTTGCCACCATTCGGAGATAACCTAGGAGCATACGACATTTGAACAGGCTTGCCATGGTGCTCGTTACTCAAGGCCTTCAGCTTATCTGAAGTGAGCATCTGCCTCACTGACTTTGTTTTCACATCGATAGTCTGAGCTGAAGCTCCACGTTGTGCTGGGTTTTTAGCTTTGCTATCGATCACCACACATGCAATAAGCTGTCCCATTGCTCTCGGGGTAAGATGAAGCTTTTTACCATCCGTCAGTTCCTCCCTGTTCTCCCCATCTTGATCAACAATCACGATCTTAGTAACTCTCTCTGTTGTCGGCACTCCTGGAACTGTTTCCACGTACGCGATACGTGTGTTGAAGTACCCGTCTTCGTTCGTGATTCTCTTGAAGATTTGATCGGCTACATCATGTGCTGCTCTTCTCCTGTCCCGCATCTTTGTTGACGATTTTAAAAGCACAGTGCCGGTGATTGTATCTAACAACGTGAATGTACGTATACTACGCATTATCACAAGGTACCTCGCGCCGTTCTGTTTCCAATGTTGCATCTGTGGTTGATCTAACTTAACTGTGCAAGCAGCACACGACTGATTGATCACCCTAAACAGCCCGGAGCTATCAAGATCTTTTGCTACAATCGAGATTACCTCCTGTACATCGGAATCATCATCTAGCTCTACTATTGCTATTGGCTCCGGCTCCATATTCCCACCGGCAATCTCTATCTTGATGGCACTCACCGTCGTGACGAATGCACACATAAACAGTACTGCGCTAACTAACTTTCTCAACATGCTCAAAGACATACATATATCCATCAGTTACTCGCCGTGGATTCTACCATAAATTTGCCAGAGGTACTGGGATCAATTGTGCAGATGACACCCCCTGTGAAGATTGTAGTGTGTACATGGATAGAGTGTAAGTACTGCTATAGCAAGAGTTTGGAGATGTTGAAGCTGTCTGTTGCTTTGTTGATACATTATTGGAAATCTTCATCTCAACCGTCTCCCATAGCGCTAGTGTAATTGCAATGCCTATCGGGCCTGTGATACTGTGAAATTGTTTCGCATTTTTGGTATATCAGGCACGTGACTATCGCTACCAGTCGTAATGGTTCTTCGGCTCTCTTGACGCTCTTCGTCTGTTGGGCTTCTTACCTGTATGTATGTATCATTAGGATGGAACCCAGTGTCCTCAGTAACAACATTATGGGGGAATTTGAGGTTACTGCGTCGACGTTTGGTGCTATCGTGTCAATGGCATACTTGCCATACATCATCATGCAGATTCCATGCGGCGTCATCCTTGATAGGGTAGGGGCGAAGACAGTTGTGGTAGTTAGTAATGTTCTGCTCGCTCTGGGGGCGTTCATATTCGGAGCTGCGGACTCCGTTACTCAACTCAAGATTGGACGCCTAATCATAGGACTTGCCTCATCAGCTGGATTCATATCATGTGGGAAGGTAGTGACTGACTTGTTCCCGTTACCGAAACATTCGCTACTAATCGGAGTAGGAATGTTCTTAGGGTGCATAGGAGGAATCGCTGGAACATCCCCAACAGCCTGTCTAATCAACATGATCGGGTGGCGCTACACAACATTCGTTCTGGCAGCATTCGGCATCATCGTGTCATTGCTCGCAATGCGTTACATGAAGGCCGACGGGAAGCCCAAGAATGATGCAACGGACGCAACGAGCCACAGCATCATAGACGGGCTGAAGTTGTTAGTGAAAAGCTCACAAGCTTGGATACTGGGACTCTATGGCGCCTTAGCATACCTTCCACTTGGAGCACTTGCCGAGGTGTGGATTGTTCCGTTTATGGAACGTAGGTTCTCTATCTCAACGGAGCAAGCAGCTGTTGCCTCAATACTGATATTGGTGGGATATGGACTCGGAGCAATAGTCGCCGCTAAGGTGGCAGATGTGCTTAAGAGTGGGAAGATGACAGTTGCGATTTTCAGCGCCGCTACAGTGATCTTGTTCTGGGTAGCGCTGAACAGCGACTCTATTGGGTTTGTTACATGCCTGGTATTGCTGTTTGCAGGAGGGCTTGGCGCTGGGACTAACACCATAGCTTTCGCAATGATATACAGATGCGTACCAGAGGGCTTCGGAGGTACGTCAGCCGGATTCATGAACTCTGTGGTAATGTCGAGTGTTCCAATCTTTCAGGTCCTATTGGGAACGCTCCTGGATTTTTTCAGGAACGGCACAGTCGACAATAACGGCGCTCCCGTATATACGGTGGACATATTCCGTGGGGCATTCCTGTTCTTCATCGCAGCTCTGGTCATAGCATTCGTGTCAACTCTGTTTATCAAAGAACATAAAGGATCTATGGAAGCGGGTCAGAAGTAAAAGTTGGCAAGGCATGTCCCAAGAGTATATTCAGTAGCGCTTGGCTCAGATGAGTTCGAACTCGCTGGAGCCTGTGCACACCACCTAGTATCAGTTTTGAAAATAAGACAAGGCGGTGAGTTCATCGCATTCAATGAGATCGATGGCGAGTGGATGTGTTCCATCGAGTCCATTACAAAGGCTGGTGTAGTGGCTAAGAAGCATACACTCCTCAGGACACTGGAAGGTCCAGTAAAGCGTCTTGCTACGGCAGCCTGCGTAGTAAAGCCAGACACTATGCGGACGATTGTAGAGAAGTGTACTGAGCTTGGGGCTACAGATATTTTCCTGTTGCTCAGTGTCTATACGAATGTTCATACTATCAGTATGGAGAAGCTATCTGCCATTGCAGTAGGTGCCTCAGAACAGTCGGAAAGACTGGATATCCCTAGGATACATAGACCTCAGAAGCTGGTTGAGTTTATCGAGGAATTGCCCGGAGGGTTCATGTGGATATCAGCGGTTGAGAGAATCAGCGGTAGATCTAACGTAACGTCAATAATAGAAGCCGATCTCAGAGGAGATTGCGGCTTTATAGTGGGACCAGAGGGTGGATTTTCTGAAGCAGAGAAAGCTCTGCTTCTCGCCAGGACAACAGCCGTTACACTGTCCAACAACGTACTGAGATCCGAAACCGCTGCCATCGCATGCCTCGCTATTTGCAGTGCGAAGAATGCTGCTCTAACACGTACATCACGCTAGTACGCCGGCGCACCTCCCACATAGGTGCGCAGTACCGAACTTTGTATTAACATTAGTGACCTCGTCCATGATCTTCCAGCACCTATCGCATTTGGTACCGCTCGCTCGTTTGACAGTCACTCCGATATTTCCGCTGGCATTGACGTGAGCGCCTGACGGAGGTTGTGCATGTACAACGACTGCCTTCGAGACTATTGCGATCTCCTCCCACTTCGCTGATCTGAGCGTCGCTATGTCGCTACCGTTAGAGTATAGGCATATGGCCGCTTCTAAGCTCGACCCAATGACACCGGCGCTACGTTCAATCTCTATGGCCTCTGTGATTATTTTCCTGGTGCTTTGAATTGAGTGCCATTTCTCCTTGATAGCTTCGTTCACCCATTCACCAGGCACCTTCGGGAATGTCTGGAGATGGATACTCTCCTTCTGTTTGTTCAGTGGGTAAGTTTGCCACGCCTCCTCAGCTGTGAATGAGATGATTGGGGCAAGCCAGTGGACAATACATCTGAACACCTCGTCCATCACTGTCAGGCATGCCCTGTGGGTTAAATCGTCCCTATCATCGCAGTACACTGAGTCCTTACGGATGTCGAAGTAGAACGCAGAGAGCTCGTTGGCACAGAACGCATGAAGCTCAGAGCAGAACGTTTGTAGATCGTATGATCGTATTGATTCTCTCAAGAGGACATCTAGGTCGTACAGTCTAGCGAGAACGAACCTCTCAAGCTCCGGCATGTTATCGTAGCTTACCGCATTCAATGGATCAAATATCGACACAACGCCGAGCAGGTATCTAAGAGAGTTCCTGAACCTCCTGTACACATCCTTCTGCCTGTTCAGCATCTCATCTCCCAGTCTCACATCCTGGGAGTAGTCCGAATTTAAGCACCAAAGCCTCAAGATGTCGACACCGAACTTCGAGGCTACATCATCCGGGGCTATGACATTGCCGATGGACTTCGACATCTTCCGCCCGTCCTTATCGAGGACGAATCCATTGGTCGCAACGTGTTTGTATGGCGCCTTACCAGTGACACATACCGACTCTACGAGCGACGATTGGAACCACCCTCTATGCTGGTCGGAGCCCTCGAAGTATAGGTCAGCCGGCCAATCGAGGTAATCCCGATCCTTCAATACGTAGTGGTGAGAGCACGCGCTGTCAAACCAGACTTCAAGAGTATCCTGGATCATCGTGTAATCGTACGCGTTGTATTGCTCACCAAGGAAATAGGAAGCCGGCCTGGTTCTCCAAGACTCTATCCCTTCAGTCCTAAACGTCACCGCTATCCTGCCGAACACTTCGTCATCCACGAGAATCTCTCCAGTTTCTTTGTGAACGAATAAAGCAATCGGAACTCCCCACAGGCGTTGCCTTGAGATGCACCAATCAGGGCGCTGCGACACCATGCTACGTATGCGGTTAACGTATTGCTCCGGAAACCACACTGTTGTATCTATCGCCTTCAGCAGAGCATCCCTAATCTTATCGATCGCGATGAACCACTGCGTTGTTGTCCTAAAAATGAGTGGGGCCTTAGACCTCCACGAATGGGGATAGCTGTGTGTGATCTGCTCAGCATGTAGTAGGGCCCCAGTTTTCTGCAGCTCCTCAATAACGTGTGGTCCTACCTTGAAGACGTGTTCTCCAGCGAAGTGCGGAATAAACGATGCGAGCGTACCATCGTCATTTACCGTATCCCTAATCTGTAATCCAAATTTGGCACCTATCTCGAAGTCATCAACCCCGTGTGCAGGAGCGGTATGAACGAACCCCGTACCTACATCGGTCGTGACGTGATGACCTGGTAGCATCGGAACGTCATGCTCGAAACCGAGTTGCTTCAGAGGATGTGAGCATATCACTCCTGACAGTGATTCTCCTGTAAAATTACTAATGACCCGTACCTCACCGAGGCATGCATCACTTGCAAGCTTGGAGACCAGAGCCTCTGCGACAACGAGATGTGTTCCGTTCACATCGATAAGTGAATACACGACGCCTGGCGAGTACGCAATGGCCATACTTCCGGGGATGGTCCATGGAGTCGTAGTCCATATCACGACGTAGGCTCCCTCCAGTTTCCTGCTATCAGCGCAGTGTGTTATCGGGTATTTGACATAGATCGCATCACTCACCTTATCGTGATATTCAACCTCTGCTTCGGCGAGGGCGGTCTTCTCTACGACGGACCACATGACGGGTTTCTGTCCCCTGTATACGAGGCCTTTCTTTACGATCTCGAAGAACTGCTCACAGATCTGAGCCTCTGTCTCCTTGTACATCGTACAGTACGGGTGATCGAAGTCAGCGATGATGCCGAGCTTCCTGAAGCCTTCCTTCTGCACTTCCATCCAGTGGGCAGCAAATGCGCGACACTCTGCCATGAACTCATCTGCCGGAATTTCGTTGCGCTTCTTACCTTGTTTCAGGAAATGCTCTTCAATCTTCCATTCTATAGGCAAGCCATGGCAATCCCATCCTATGACCAGAGGAGCATCATACCCGAGCATTTGATAGGACTTGTTAATGGCATCCTTCAAGATTCCGATGAGTGCATGACCAGAGTGGATAGGGCCATTCGCATATGGAGGGCCAAAGTGCAGGATGAACTTCTTACGTCCATTCGATCTCTCTCTGAGTTTGCCGAAGATGTTGGAGTCTTCCCACATGCTAACCATTGCTGGATCTTTCTTAGGCAAATCTCCACGCATCGGGAAATCTGTCTTCGGCAAGAAAACCGTATCTTTCAGTTGCATCGTGCTACCCTGCTGTTCACTCATCTCTACACTACTCCTCGGAGGACTTCCCTAAGACATGGAAGTGCATGTGCATCACCTCCTGGCATCCCTCGTCGCTGAGACTAAACTTACCTGCGTTCGTCCTGAGCTTGAAGCCATGTTTCTCCAGCTTCATAATTTTCACGATCTCATTTACGCCTCTGAAGAAATCGATGACCTCTGCTTCTGTGGCATTCTCCATGAAATCGTGATAATCCACATAGTTCCCTTTTGGGATAACCAAAACGTGTACAGGTGCCCTCGGGGCAATATCGTGGAAGGCGATGAAATACTCACCCTCCAGAATGATGTTGGCCTTTATCGTGCCATGTATGATTTTGTAGAACGCGTTGTCGCAATCGTATTGCATAATCCTTACCAATCCTTTCTTTAAACTTACAACCTCACTATAGAAGAAGCCCATACCAGTCCGGCTCCGAGAGCCGTGAAGAGTAGGGTATCCCCCTGCTTTATCTTTCCGCAATCTATCATATCCCTCAATGCCAACGGAATCGATGCGGACGATGTGTTGGCATGTAGCTGCGTTGTGATAACGACTTTCTCTAATGGAAAGTCCTTCATCTTGCACATGGATTCGAGGATCCGTTTGTTAGCCTGATGTGGGATGATCCAGTCGATGTCGTCGATCGTCATGTTGTTCTCCGACAGGATCTCAGTCATCGATGATGACATGTACTCTATCGCGTACTTAAACACCGCTCTCCCTGACATTGTAGTATATCCTCTGTGACCGTTTTGTGGACCGTTATGCGACAAGATGCTGTTGTATTTTTCCTGTTCTCCATTTGAGTACAGCTTGGTTGATATGATGCCTCTGGATGTGTCACTGGACAGCTGCAAGAGTAGCGCACCTGCTCCATCTCCAAATAGGACACACGTTAATCTATCGGTCCAATCTACGAACTTCGTTAATGTTTCTGCTGTAATCAGTAGGACGTTCTTTAGTCCCATTGTTCGCATCATACTGTCTGATACGGATAACCCATATATGAACCCAGCACAGGCTGCATTGATGTCAAACGCAAACGCTTTAGATGCGCCGATTTCACCTTGTATTCTACATGCGCATGATGGGAACCGCCTATCAGCCGTCGTCGTCGACACGATAATCGCATCTATCTCTGATGGATCAATGCCAGTCTGCGAGATGATTTTCTTTGCAACGACCACACCCAGATCAGATGCAAATTCGTCATTCGCCGAAATCCTACGTTGCTCTATCCCAGTCCTTGAGAATATCCATTCATGGGATGTATCGAGCATCTGCGCCAGGTCATCGTTTGTAACGACCTTCTGCGGTAGGTATGATGCTATGCCTGCTATTACAGTCCTCATGGTGTCACTTTCCCTCACTGTGCACTCCGGCGAGTGAATGCTCTATCTTCGGAATGAAATCCGACGTCACGAGATTAGTAGCAACAGAGATGGCGTTTGCTACCCTGATTTCATCTGAGCTGCCATGACTCTTGACAGCAACTTTGTTGAGTCCAACGAGTGGTGCTCCATTGTGTACCCTAGGATCTATCGCATTCCTCAACGCATCAAAGACTCTTTTGCTCAGCATGTATCCAATCTTCGTCACTACACTCGCAGCGAACTCCTTCCTCATAAAATCAGTTATGTACTTCACTGTCCCCTCCATCGTTTTCAGAGCGACATTGCCGGAGAATCCATCGGTGACCACCACGTCTACCTTCCCATTCGTAATATCAGTACCCTCCACGAATCCAACGAACTGTATGTCTGCTGTGTTCTCCAAGAGAGTGTACGCTTCTTCAAGTTCTTCAGTTCCTTTTGAGCGCTCGGTCCCAATATTTAGGAGTCCGACCCTCGGAGATGGCAACTGCAGCAACACCCTAGCTACCGCCCGTCCCATTAACGCGAATTGAACGAGCTTCGTTGATGTACAAAGTGTGTTTGCACCGAGATCAAGCATGACAGTCTTGCCGTTTGCATTTGGCAACATACTTACCAGTGCTGGCCTGTCTATTCCATCGATCGTCCCGATCAAAAATTTCGAGAGCACCATGAATGCACCGGTGTTACCGGACGATACAACTGCATCCGCCTTGCCATTCGCCACGTGTGCAATGGCCTCGAACATACTGGTGCCTCTGCCCTTCTTAACTGTGATGGCCGGCTTCTCAGATGCCTGTATCACACTATCGCTGGTATCATGAATGGAGTACAGCTGCTTTTCGACGGCCGGAAATGTCCGCAGTTGCTTCATGATCTCACGTTCATTCCCAAACAGGTCGAACACAAAATCACAGCTCTCACAGTTTCTGATGTACCGATCCAAGCCAGGAACGGAAGCGGATATCCCCAAATCACCGCCCATAACATCCAGGGCGATTCTCTTCATACAAAGGCTACCAATGGCTCATCATACCGTTCGGCAAAATACTAACCCTACTCCCCACTTTCAGCTGGAGTTGCAAGAACCCTGCGTCCATTGTATGTGTTACAGGCCTTGCAGATATGATGCGGCAGACAGGCCTCACCACACATCTTACAGAACAAAATCCCAGCTGGCTTAATATGGTCATGCGACCTCCTCATTCCTACTTTAGATTTGGATGTCTTCTTCTTCGGAACAGCCACTTCAAAACCCGTAATAACTACTATGGCCACTCATGCCATTGTCACACGACAGCATAGTCTAGTCAAGAAACTTATACTGTGTAAGTCGTATCTTCGCACAGGATTCAGCTAGTGGTAGCATGCAGTCCCGAACAGAGGTGGAGAGAGGCGTCATATCATGGCTTGCAAGGTTTTACTCCAATGGAGTATGTTGGTAAGGTTCTGGAGGCATCCGGTCTATCTCAAATGATGTGAACTTATACACAAGAAGAAATAAAGAATTGACATCATCAATGTATATCGATATGATGTGACTGAAGGTAATTATTTTGCGAAGAGGTAATGATGAGAAGATATGAGAAATGGTGTGTAGCTGTCAGTATGGGAGCAATGGTAGCTACGGTACAAAACGTAAGTGCTATGGAGATGAGGGAGGACGAAGTAAGCGTTAAAGTCGAGGAGAAGCGCGTGTCGCGGGAGTTTCCATCGCCCTACACACTCTTCGAGAATTATGCTGTTTGCCAATCCTTGTATGATGGTAAGTACGGTGAGCGTGGTGGCAACGTGTTTGGTCAATTTGACGAGATTTCACTCGAGAAAGTGTTAGCGATACTCGATGAGTGGAACAACCTTTCTCACAAGGAGAGAGATAAGGTAATCGCGGAGATACTTCCGTACGTGTGGTACGAAGGGCGTGAGCCGCCGGCATTTTTTGATGGTAAGAGTGTATCAGGACCTACCCAGGAGTTTGTCGACGAGTATCTTAAGGCTGAGGCAGAGGCTAGAGGGAAGGGCAAGAGCTGAGAAAAAGGCGGCTAGCAGGTTTGGTTCCGGCGATAGCGACGACTAGAAAACCTGTTGACGGGAAGTGGTGCATGCTGGTACCATATCAACCTATGGGGGGCCTTTAGTTCAGTTGGTCAGAACCCTCCGCTCATAACGGAGTTGTCGTAGGTTCGAGTCCTACAGGGCCCACCATGTTTCCTGCTGCTTTTCTGTTTCATAGGGTGGGCTTAGTATCTACGTGCCCAGTGGCTATCATGCCTCTTGGAATTTGAAGAGCTTCGACTCAACGATGTTGAGTGATCTAAGTTTCCTATGCAGGGCAGAACGCTCCATTCCGACAAATTTTGCGGTCTGTGAAATGTTCCCAGAGAACTTCTTGAGCTGCTCTACGAAGTACTCACGTTCGAATGCCTCGCGTGCATCTCTGATCGAGAGCTCAGATACCATCGATATGAATTTCGTATTGGTAACGTCTGTGCTATTTTCCTCAACGATCTCCTTTGGCAGATCGTTGACCGTGATTATCCCATCGCTGCTACCACCTTCCGACAATGCAACCGTCATGATCCACTCCACCATACTCTTCATCTGCATCGTATCCCCAGGCCAATGATACGCGCCCAGAACTCCAAGTGCTTCACTCGAGAATTTTCTGGGGACAACGTTGTGGATCGTTGAGACCTGTTCCATAAAATAATCCAGAAGGTACGGGATATCTTCCCTCCTTGATTTGAGTGGTAGAACCTTTATGGTGTTGGCGTTGAGCCTACAGTACAGCTCGTCGCTAATCTCTCCGGCCTCTATAAGTTGATGGATGTTGAGCGGGAAACTGGCGATGATTCGTACATCCATGTGTACTTTCTCTGTAGCTCCCACCCTAGCAAATGATTCCTCCTTTATCAGCTTGAGCAGCTTGAGTTGAAATTCGTGCGGGGCTGTCACTAGTTCATCTATGAACAATGTCCCACCGTTAACCCTCTCCAATAACCCTGGCTTCACTGTTGTGGGCATACCACAATTATTAAGCTCTGTACCGAAGAGATTTGCCTCCAGTTGTCCAACGTGCGTTGCGCGACAGTTAAAGATTCCGAATGGGCCTTTCGCACGTGAGGAGTTGTTGTGAATGTTTCTTGCAATCACTTCCCTATCGGATCCTAGTGGACTGATGATCACACACCTCCCATTTAGTGGGGCTATCCTGTTTATCAACTGTTTGATCTGCATAACGTTCTGCGATTTTCCTGGGATACTATCTGAAACCTTCGCCTTGATTTTGAGCTCAGCATTCTCAATCTGAAGCTTGGAAGTTTCTATCGCCTTCTCCACCGACATGATTAACCTTCTGGAATCAAAGGGCTTCTCGATGAAGTCATACGCTCCACGCTTGATCGCAGTGACCGCTGTTTCTATTGTCCCATGGCCGCTCATCATAATCACAGGGGTGTACTCGTGATCTCTCTTAATCATCTCAAGCAGGCGGAGTCCGTCCCTATCTCCATCGCCAAGCCACACATCTATGATAACCAGATTCGGCCTCTGAGCCTTTACGATATCAACAGCCTCAACGTATCCACTGGCAGCATTGGTTTCATACCCATTATCGCATAGTATGCCAGACACAAGTTCTCTTATGTCAGCCTCATCATCAACGACTAATATGTTAAACGCCATGATTCACCTCGGTTGCTCCCTGCCGTCTCTCCTGTTGCTTCTTTGGGAATGAAATAGCGATGCTAGCTCCGGACAGCGATTGCGACCTCCCAAGTGATATCTCACCAGAGTGATCAGTGACGATCTTATGTACTATCGATAACCCGAGACCAGTTCCAGCAGCTCGTGTCGTGTAGTACGGATCCAGTGCTTTCTCTAACGCAGCGTCCGAGAATCCTGGCCCGTCATCATCCACCGTGATATGCACAACGTCACCGGCCTCCCATAGATGTAACGACACATTCCCGATAATCTCACCGCTATTGCCTATATTCTCAGTTATCGCGTTCACGGCGTTCTGTAGTACGTTCACAATCATCCTGTTTATTTGATCCTGATCAATTTCACAAATCACCCGCTCTCCATTGTAGTCTTGATGGAAGCGTATCTTGGTGTTGGCGTTTGCATGCATGAACACAATCTCTTTCACAAGTTTCGTTAGATCAACATTCTCAAACGTTGGAGTAGGCATTCTGGCAAAATCAGAAAACTCAGTTACCAATCGTCCAATACAGCCGACCTGTCTGATTATGGTATTAATGCATGACGCAAACACCTCAGGCTGAGTAACGATCTCCTTCGCGTACTTGCTCTTGAGGCGCTCTGCAGACAACTGTATCGGCGTAAGCGGGTTTTTGATTTCATGGGCTATCTTGCGGGCTATGTCGCGCCACGCGCTTTGTCTGTTTGATACAATCAACTGTTGCCTCTGCCGTTCTAACTTTGTCATCATATCATTAAACGTCGCTATCAGAACATCCCATTCGTTCCGCAATATGCCGGCCCTGATGGGAGTATTGTAGTCACCCAACGCAATCTTCCGAGTCGCAACTATCAACTTATTAACAGGCCTCAAAATCCAATTAGCAAATGATATCCCAAGTAGTATCGCGACCAGCAGCAATAGCACAGTGATTGCCGCGAAGACTACCATGAATGAAACCTTAATGCCTGCTCTTTGAGTTGCGAGGCTCATGTACTCCATGATCGCTGTTTTGATATTATTCTTGTGATCCAGTATCGTCTTATCTATCGGAACGGCAGCTACGAGGTAGATCCCAAGCTCATGGCTTATGACAGTCCCAGATATTATACGATCAACCGATTCCCAGGCTATCACCCCCCCACGCTCAAGTAACTCGATCTCACCGGGAATGTCCTCATACTGTAGTGAGATCGAAAATGGTGTGCTCGCTATGATGTTGAGGCCTGCTCCTGTGCTCTGCAGAACCGCGACGTCTACCTTCGTAGTCGCTGTTTCGCTATCTATGATCCCCTGGACCTTTGTCCCATTTATGGATGGCCCATTTATACAGGAGCGTATTTCTTCCGCCAGGCCATTCGTAAAATTCTCCATGTTGAATTTGACTTCTTCTACGTAGATGGATGCGACATCCCTAGCGTTAATGATCACGTTCTTCACAGGCGTCTTGAATAGATTTTCGATCCCGGTATTGAAGAACAAAATTGCGAAGACGAAGACGCAAATTGCGGGTACAATCGTAGCACAGGAGAACAGCATAATAACCTGCCTGTGAAATAACTTCCTTCCGCTCCGCCTACTTTTGAAGTTGACGATTTTCCTGATGCGCTTGATAAGCAGGTAGCACATTGACGCAAGGAACACTGCGTTGACGCATAACATGGTAATGACCAATCCAGTATCGGATGCAAATCCACTCCCGAAGCTCAGGAGAAACCACGTAGCTGCAAGGGATATGACCGTACAAGTAGCCAAATTACGAATGATGAATCTCCGCTTCAGTGGCCTAATTACAGCACTCATCTGTCCAGGATTCTTCAGAACTCACACCTGGCAGATTGTAGCACACTAACCTGTTGACACCCCCCTTATATATGCTACAACCCGCGACTTGCCGTGATATATAATCTTTCGCTTAAAATAGTAGATACTCTACGATTCTGTCTTTCGAACTCTTCCTGTACTTGATGTACCCGAACTTCCCGGAGTACTCAGCTCCGCTGATGTAGAAGGTGTCTGGTTCTTCATTCGGGTTTCTGATTTCGTATCCTAGTAGCTTTGCGATTACTGTAGCTATTTCAAAGTGGTTAGGTTTGAATATCGCTCTCATCTCATCCATGAAGGCCTTATCGTTGCTTTGGATCATGACCGGAATATCGGCGACTTTCGGAGCGAGGTGACTGTGCCCGTATAGCCCATCCTCTCCAAGTAGCTCATTGTGATCTGACGCGAATATGATGTAGAACTTGCCGCGCTTCTGTTTGTTGAAGCGCTCGAACAATCTTGTGATCATAACATCGTTGTACGTCATAGCGCTGTCATATTCATCTACCCGTGCTTCGGCGGATCCACTAAATTTTTTGATGTTTGGGAAATCGTTGTATGGAGAGTGAATACACCACTGATGCAACACTATAAAATTTCGATCGGTGAAGGTTTGCTGATCAAGTAGATACCGTAGGTAATCCTCCTGCATACTTCTAGCCTTTGCTATGTTCGAATCCTTTGTTATGAGGACATCGATGTAGTGGACTCCCGCAATACTAGTCAACAGATGTTCTGTCTGCGCTGACAGGTAGAACGTTTTAAATCCTCTCGATTTTGCGAACTTGAACAGGTTAGTCATGTTAGCGCATTTGAAGAAACTGTTGTCTGCTTCCCTAACAATGTTCATCATAAACTTACATGAAGACAGCGTGACAATTCCTCCGGCAATACCAGGTGTGTGATAAAAGGTCTGCTCTGTTGCGAGCCTCTTGAGATTTGGCGTCGTATCTCGTTCGTACCCGAAAAGAGACATATGGTTGTAATTCATACTCTCACCAATTATGTACACGATAGTTACTGGCGCGTCCGGTTTGTACCCTGTGTCGATCACCTCATATGGAATGTATTTTTTTATCGACACCATGTTGGATTGCATAACCAGCAGATACCCCCACAATACCTTCAACGAGTTATTGATTGTGAATCTGATTTCATTTGGACAGCAGGCTGCCCCACGGTGACGGTTTGGTACACGCGTTCCAATAGCACAGATTGTGCCTATCAGAAGAATCGTTCCGACTAGATGCAATCGACAACGTTCACTACTTCGGATGAGGTACGCAATACCGACGAATGGAGTAACTACTACTGGGATAATATACGCATACTGCCAAAACACATTTGCTGATTCCCGTATGACATCTCCCAGTTCGTACAACAACATGTACACCGAATGTGCAGAGGCGCATGTTCCAAAATACGCTATATGCGCAAACTGTCCCAACTGGATCAGGCACAAGAAGGCGAGGTATGTAAATGACAGAGCCTTAGGCCTGGCAGTAATTAACCCTATTCCAAGCGGGATGATTAGCAGTAATACCTTTGGGTCATGTGAGACGCGGAACGTACCAGTATGTTGAAATGAGTGACATACCACTGCATAAACTAAATCCGGAGCAACAAGCAACAGTGCAACCGCTATCGCGTGTAAGGCCATCTTACTGCGCTTTAATTCCATTAACGATGCTGAATATATTTCCCATGGCCCCTGATTAGGATACTCCTATTGAGATGCTAGTCAAGAACTTTCTAATAAAATGTGCGCACTCCATCTCCTTGCGTCACCTCACGGTTCCAGCTATCATGACTGTCTCTGCCGCGTGTTTGTGCCTGATTAGTGATGTTGAAGCTCGATTCCATTGTGAGGAGATACGAGTCCGGTGATTCGTCTGTAACCGTATTAGATGGGGCCGATCTATTAATCAGCCGCGGGGAGAGTGTTGGGGTAATTGGACAGAGTGGAATTGGAAAATCAACGCTCCTTCAGATAGCTGGGTTGTTAGAGAAGCCAACGACGGGGGATGTCATCATCAACGGACAGAATGCAAGAGAGTTAGCTGATAATGAGAAGACGGCCATACGCAGAAATAACATAGGGTTTGTATATCAGCATCACAATCTCTTGCCTGAATTCACGGCACTGGAAAATGTGATGATACCGCTCCTCGTTAACAACATCTCCAGAATGGAGGCTACCAATAGAGCGATGCAATTGCTCGACGATGTCGGGCTTGGCCATAGAGCGAACCACAACTCCAAGAAGTTATCTGGAGGCGAACAGCAGAGAACATCAATTGCCAGAGCTCTTGCGAACAACCCGAGCATACTGATTGCAGACGAGCCAACCGGGAATCTTGATCCGTCAACTGCTGAGACAATCTTCACGTTGTTCACTAACCTTATCCAGCGTACAGGGGTCTCACTGCTGATGGCAACTCATAACGTTGAGTTCGCCGCGAGGTTGGATAAGATCGTGCAAATATGCAATGGTACAATTGTTGTTAAGCAATCTCCAAGCACAGCACTCGAATGATCAAGACAAGCTTGACTACGGCAAATGAAGGGGCGTATAATTCGTGGTGAATGACAATTTAAAGTCGGGAAGATAATCAGAAGCAAGATAGGTATGATCATAGCGATGGCAAGCGCAGTTATGGTAAACTGCGGAGTGAAGGCGGCGAGCGACCCACAATCAGAGGCATTGGCAATCTGGACAGGAGAGGAATACCAGTTAATGCGCAAGCAAATACTAGGAAGCGAACTGACAGAAGAACAGAAGCGGCTGATACCGAGAGCGGCACGAGATGTGTCTGAGCAGATAGGGACACTCGAATATAGAGCCGAGTGGGTCAGAAGTTGGGGAAATCCGGCAGCTTACCGTTCTGAGAACAGGGACGCCAGCAAACTTCAGAAGAGGACACTCGAATGGAACAGGTACCCGCTTCCAAATAATGCAGAAGGCCTATACAGCGGCCGAAGCATGGATGGGGGTAGAAGGTAAGCAAGAAGTAGCACCAATAAACGAGATACACAAGCTGAGATCGGATGTGGCTACGTTAATGTACTACCAAGCTAGCATACAGATGAGCAGCCCCGCTGTGTGGACGGCACTAGCGAACATTCCTGCGGAGGAAGGGGCAACAGACCTAGAGAGGACAATGCAGCAGCACCTGGACGCAGCGCGCAAATTACTGGAACAGACGGGAGACCCAGAGCTCACTGAACAAATAGAGAGAATGGGAAGAAGAATGGGCACCGCGGAGGGAACGGGCCGACCTGTGGCTGGACGTGAGCCCAGAGCGTGGAACGTCGCAGCGTTCCACGCATACTTAGACGAGGAACTAGCAATAGGGAACCGTACAGCAGCAATGGCAGTCACAGCAGAGGAATACCAGCACAGCTGGTAGACGGGTGGCAAGCCATAGTAGAAAGAGCCAGGGAGGCCAAAGGGACAATCGTAGCAGAAGCACAGCGGCTGAGGAATATGACCGCAGACCCAGAGGTCCTCCAGGCGATAAGCGAGGCCGAACGGATCGCAGCACAATACCTAAGAACTGGGGTACTAGCAATCCTCTTCAGAGGACCAGATGGAACACAAATCGGATGGTACACGGGAGGACAGGAGTGGAATATCGACGAAATCCCCGAGAGTGCCGTCGCCATTATACGTGCAACAGCACAAATCCATGGGCTCAGTACGGGGGAATAGCTGGGGTGGACAGCTCTGTTGACCCTTCACCAATCAGTCCATGCGAATGCGCTGCCGAGGTAGCGCATTCTGACTTCCTGGTTGCCTGAGATTTCATCTGGAGTTCCGTTTGCTAGGATATGCCCACCTGCGATGACGTAGCCTCGGTCGATGACCTTTAATGTTTCCACGACATTGTGATCCGTCAGGATGACGCCTATCTTGGATTCTTTGAGGTTCTTGATTATCTCTGATATGTCTGATATCGATATGGGATCTACTCCAGAGAACGGCTCATCCAACATTAGAAATGACGGCCTGGTTGCGAAGGCACGCGCTATCTCGAGTCTCCTACGTTCTCCGCCCGACAGTAGTGTAGCTTTAGCCTTACGCAGGTGTTCTATCGAGAAGGCTTCAAGCAGTTCATCTAACCTCGTTTCGAGATCAGCCTTAGAGAGCTTGCTAATCTGGAGGATGGCCCTAATATTATCCTCCACGGAGAGCCCCCTGAATATAGATGGATCCTGCGGGAGGTACACGAGGCCTGCCCTTGCTTTCTGATACATCTTGAGCGATGTAATCTTTCTGTTGGCGAGAATAATATCACCTGACGTGGCTCTGATGATTCCAGACAGAACTAGGAACAGTGTCGTCTTACCGGCACCATTAGGCCCAAGTAGCCCTACTACCTCTCCCGTGTTGAACGATAAGCTAACATCACTTAAGATCACCCTATCTCTGAATGACTTCGATATGTTGTGGGCTTCAAGTAACATTTCTATTTGCCGTGAAAGAGCACGGGTTCCTTGCCTGGATTTAGCACCAATTCTACCTTCCCCCTTGCTGTAAATGCTACCTTTTTCGTGGTGGTGTTGTACGTGGCCATGTCGGCCTTAGCAGTACCGATCTCGCTGTTCTGCACAACCACGCTTCCCGAGAAGATAACCAAATTCGCGGCATACCTACATGTTATAGCAGTCATGATTGTTTCTCCATCTTGCAATGAGACACCACCGGTTGCCGTGATTTCTTGTATGGAGTTTCCATCTTGACGTATGACGATTTTCGAAGCCTTGAAGGTCCTGCCGTCATGTACCACGACAACGTTGCCTCTCAGAGTTTGGACTCCACCCCTCACGTCTATCGACACCTCGTCTGCGCTAGTCTCAAGAGCCCCAGCGCAGCATGCGGCACTAAATGCAACCAACATGATCGTGGCACACGTCCTCACCAGAGCTGTGAAATTAATGGACTTCTTCCCTAACTCCTCACAATCAGTCTTCTGGTACGTCGATCCGGTGCTAGAATGCTCATGTACGCCACAGTACACTCCGCTTCTGCGCTCCGTGTCTCCTCCCATAAGTTCTGATTTTGAGGGTTTTGAAAGAAGTCCAATCATCTCTTACTCTTCATCATCTTGGCGTGCGTGAGGATGATGTTCCCATCAGGCCGTACGTGAAACCCACTGGAAACGAATTGCATGCCTGTCTTTGTCCCACGAATCTGGGAGTTACCAGTGATGGAGTTCTTCACAAAATTGACCACCACCGACTCGGTGCAGCAGCGTATATCTGCAGATTTCAGTTGCACGTTCTTGGTAAGGTAGGCCTTCTTTTCTTTGATGTTGAAGGTACATTCCTCACACTCCATTATCATCTCTCCATTAGCCTTCTCGAAGCTCGCCTGTACATTCCGCAGGCGCACCGTATCTGCGGTACATACCTCCGCCCTCCTAGCATGAATCGTCAGTAGGTTTCCGTTGATCTTCCTACGAAATGTGATCGCGTCACCGCTAGTGGAAAGCTCCCCAATGCTTGTAATTTCATCATTAGCATCTTTGGTATGAATCACGTAGAGCGCTACTATCCCCCCAATCAGTAGCAGTATTACGAATTTGCATAACCTCAATATCACTGCTGTAAACTATTATCTGGAGATGTAAATCACGTAAGCAGTATACCATAATAGATAATACTACCGTACGACGAAATATGAAATCCTTGAAAATTCCGCCTAAGAATATATTATCTATGCTACGTACCGTGTGTTGTTGTGTTCCGTATGAATGTCAAGTGTCCGTACTGCAACTGCATCTACAACATCGACATGGACCTGCTGCGTAATCCTTCTGGAGATGAACACCTCGGATATGGATGGTGGCTTCGGTGCTACAAATGTCACAAGAAGTGGTGGCTCAAGAATACCGATGTGGAACGTGCATTCAACACTCCACTTACGGCGGATAAGCAGTCGAGGATAGATCGCCTTTCAGCTCTTTCCAACAGGAAAACAGGTGGTAAGCGGCCTAAGCCAAGGGGATACGTAACTGCGAAAATTGCTGTGTTCATGCTGATCGCAACATGCGTGTACGCCCTATATCTCAACAGACATGTATTCTATGATTACATCATCGCAAAGGCGCGGAGGGTCTCAGAAAGTGCCACTCCAAAAATTTCTGTTACAGACGTGAAATACGAAGTCACTGATGCTAGGATAGTGGTGACAGGAACTGTGGTAAATGATGATATGGTTGTCGCACGAGTAGGTGGTGTTATGGTTACGGTATTTGATGGTGACTCAGAGGTGCTGTCATGGAAGAGTCCAATTGAGCCTAACACTCTGCCTCCGGAGCAACGGGCTGAGTTCTCCATGAAGCACGACATTCCGGATGGCGTCAAAAGCATGCGCGTCGAAGTATCGATTTTTTAGGGTAAGTTTTTGAGGGACAAGTGAAAAGTAATTTTAGCATTATGGACGTTGGGCTTGATGAGTTCATAAAAAGTCTCCAGCCCGATGATCATATCGAAGTCTATACAGATGGATCGTGCCTCGGAAATCCAGGCCCTGGTGGCTGGGGAGGAATATTCGTCTCTCGCAATAAGAGGGCGAGTGTATCGGGATTTGAGAAGATGACAACGAACAACAGAATGGAACTGAGGGCAGCAATCGAAGCGATCAAGGTAATGCCAACAAGCATAGAAATCACCCTGTACACCGATAGCTCATATGTGAAGAACGGGATTACCAACTGGGTGAAGACATGGCGCATCAACAATTGGAAGTCCGCATCTGGATCTCCGGTAAAAAACCAGGATGCCTGGAAGGAGCTTGTGTCAGTAACCGAGGATCGCACTATACATTGGAGATGGGTCAAGGGGCACTCCGATTGCACGAATAACAACAACGCAGACTTCGTTGCTAAGAGCGCAATCGCCAGCGCGTACATGAAAGAACTAATATGACCACACTGAAAACACGTCTGGCTCCTTGGGACGGACTCGAACCGCCGACCCAGTGGTTAACAGCCACTTGCTCTACCGACTGAGCTACCAAGGACCACTATAAACTTGTAGCATACATCATCCAGTAGCACAATACCAAAAATCATTGCGCCTATGCCTCCTCATACGGCGGATGGCTAAGAAACCACCAGATAAACTGAGTATCACCAAATATAGGCCCTACAGAAGCCAAGAGGCTGCCGGTAGAACAAACTGGTAGTTCATATTTAAATTACGACGTACGGGTCAATCTCAACGTATATGATAAATTATCAGGTGAAGGTATCTCAGATAGGAAGTACTACGGCATTGATGAGAGTGGTGGTATCGCTCTCAAACTAAAGTTCCTACCTAGCTCCATGTTTCATGAGTTTACTCATTGTTTGCATGAGGTAGAGGATAGAGGGAGATATCGAGTATACAGAGCACCAAAGTCATTACCAGATGGAAATCCATGGGGTAAGAAGGAAGAACGTAGAACCATATCAGGGTACATAGAGGCAGATGCTTATGAACCAGTAGATACATATGATCCCATATGTGATAACTGCTTCCACCTGTGTGATTCTGTAACGAATAGGAAACCATATATTCCTAGGATAGAGCATTGTGGGTATCGATCTAATGATGCGGATCAAGACGAGGAGAATAGAACGAAATTATCTGCATATTTGCTAACGCCCGAGGCCAAGGAGGTTGTTGAAAATTTCCAGAAATATGTGATAAAATAAAACCATAAGTCCTTGGGGAGGATGTTTCAGTGAGATTGTTATGCTTGGGGAGTGCATTTGTATGCATGATAAGTGCTTCATATGGGAATGAGATTGATGTAGATCTCTGGCGTCGCTCTGACGAATCAAGAGCCGAGACTGTAGCCAGGAGAACGGCAGAGCTAGAGGAGGTGCGGTTCCAGAAGGCTAGCGATAGGTGGAAGTGTTATTGTGAATATGAAGAAGACAGACCCTTCAACCATTACAACCTCTCACCAGTAGAAACCAAACTCCGCAGTGAAGTAGTAGGTGATCCAGTAGCAGAAGGAGCTATGGATATCTTCCTATCATGCTTCTACTGGAAGTTCGTAGACTACTGTGTAGAGCATCTCCAATCCATGACAGAGACCAATTACCAGAGATTCAGAGAGGTGCTTATCCTGTTAGCACCAGGCCTGGAGTCTACTAGATATAAGGCAAGAGCAGTAAGACTGGTATGCAGAGATCAGAGAGAGATAAGAGCAGCAGATCTACAGCACCTGCCATTCTGTCTAGATATGTTCTTCTATGCAGCAGTGAGGAATGGGCAGTTAG
>JAISWU010000017.1 GCA_031270735.1 Holosporales bacterium
ACCTTCTTCACAGGAGCAGCAGCTTTCTTCTTTGAAGCAGCACTCTTCCTTGGAGCAGGCTCATCATCATCACTGTCCACTACCTTCTTAGTAGATTTCCTCCTTGGGGCAGGATCCTCGTCACTATCATCGCTTACTGGCACAGCCTTCTTTGCAGGAGCAGGCTTCTTCTTTGAAGCAGCACTCTTCCTTGGGGCAGGCTTCTCATCATCACTGTCCACTACCTTCTTAGTAGATTTCCTCCTTACCGGAGCAGGTTCCTCATCGCTATCATCGCTTACTGGCACAGCCTTCTTTGCAGGAGCAGGCTTCTTCTTTGAAGCAGCACTCTTCCTTGGAGCAGGCTCATCATCATCACTGTCCACTACCTTCTTAGTAGATTTCTTCTTTACCGGGGCAGGCTCATCATCACTATCATCGCTTACTGGTGGTGGGAGCGCTGAATCACCTAGCGCGAACATGTCGTCTAGTGGTGGCGGGACAAACGCCACTGGCTCTCTGTTTACGCCAGGTGGGGGAGGCGGAGGAGGAGGTGGTGGTGGTCCCCCTTTAGCACGGGCTTCAAGGGCGGAAGCTAGTTCCTCAACGGCCTTTATTGCTGGCTTTGAGGGTCGTGTATGCAGGCACGTGCTCTGAACCCACGGTATATCCCGTCCAACCGCTGTTAGTGTGTATTCAGCTTCCACTTGATTGTAATCGGGCTGGCCTCTCAATGCGTCTATTATCACTCCAGCTCTACGCTGTATTTTGTTGTATGTATCACGGGCTTCTCCTCTTAGTGATACGCCTTTTGCCGCTTGTCCATTTGCTATGTCAATCAGCATGGCTACAATCAGCCGCCCCACATCGTCCCTTATAGCACTCGTTACCTGTTGTCGAATCTCAACTACTTTTGCGAATTTCTGTTGGGGTGTTAGCCCCTTCGGTTCATCATGGACCGGTGCTGGCTTCGGATCTGCCGCAGGCGGCCTTTTTGAGGGCTGTGGGTCTTCCGGCTTTGCCACTGGCACCTTACTCGCAGCTGCTAACAGAGCCGGGTTTAGCTTCTTGCTCGGTGGCTCTGGGTTCTTTGGTGGTGTGATACTATCAGGCGCTTTGTTGAATATCGCTAGTCGGCTTGCAAAGGACCTAGTTGCCCTCACATTTGCAGTTTCTATCATTGTCCCCGCGATTATTACCGCCAGCATCAATTGTGCTTTACCTCTCATACTTTCTCCTTTTTTGTTTCAATTTTACGTTAAGGGCCTGTCTTCTTAACAATATTGAAGACAACCCTCATCTATGTCTATTGTATCATAATTACTGGCCTCCGTCCAGACTTAGAACCATACATGAGATACCATGATATAATGCGATACATGGATGGTAGGTAGGAAAGGAATAAATCATGAAGTTAGGTGGGACTAAGACGGAGAAGAATCTGACAGCGGCCTTTGCTGGCGAATCGCAGGCGAGGAGTAAGTATGCTTTCTTCGCCTCGCAGTCAAGGAAAGAGGGCTACATTCAGCTCAGTAAGATCTTCGAAGAGATTGCCGGTAATGAAGCTGAGCATGCGAAAATTTGGTACAAGCTGTTGAATGGTGGTACTATGCCTGGAACAGTCGAAAACCTAAAAGCCGCGATTGATGGGGAGAACAACGAGTGGACGGACATGTACGCTAAATTCGCAGCTGAGGCAGAGGAGGAAGGGTTCACGGATATCGCCTACCTATTTAGGGCTGTAGCTGAGATAGAGAAGAGCCACGAGGAACGGTACCAATCCCTGCTGAATGATATCCAAAGCGGGGAAGTGCTTTCCAGGAAGACGCCGGTTACCTGGAAGTGTAGTAACTGTGGGTATCGAGTCATCGGCAAAAAAGCAGCTCCAGATGTCTGCCCGGTTTGTAACCACAGTTCAGCGTATTTTGAGGTTGAGCAGGGCAGCAATTAAGCAGGGGGGACTTGACGATGTGTACCAAGCGGTGTTACTATGGTCATAGTCACAACAGCATACGAGACATGGTATATGGCAAAGTTGTACTTTTATTACTCTGCGATGAATGCTGGGAAAACGACTAAGTTGCTGCAGAGCAGCTTTAACTACCGGGAACGTGGAATGGAAACTCTGTTGTACACCTCCGTACTGGATAACAGGTTTGGAAGCGCGAAGATTACGTCGAGAGTCGGACTGGCAGAAGAAGCATTGACGTTTGATAGGGAGTTTAATATCTTCGATGATATCATGCGCAGATTGACAGAGAAGGTAGCATGTGTGATGATAGACGAGGCGCAGTTCCTCACGAAGCCCCAAGTAACTCAGATATGCAGAGTTGTTGATGACCTGGATGTCCCAGTGCTAACGTACGGCCTCAGGTCAGATTTTAGAGGGGAGCCATTTGAAGGAAGCTTGTACTTGCTGCTTTGGGCCGATGAGCTTACAGAGTTGAAGACTATATGTCACTGCGGGAAGAAAGCGACGATGAATGCCAGATTCGATTCGAGCGGTAATATATTGAGGGATGGCGAGCAGATCGACATAGGCGGAAATGAGAGGTACGTGTCGCTGTGCAGAAAGCATTACCTAGCCGGACAGTGCAGAAGGTGAGTAGTTGCTAGCGCGAAGATCCACCAGCTACCGCGGGAATGTATCCTGTGGTAATCAAGTATACCACGTAGGTACGGTGGTCTATGATCAGATGAGGGAATCGTCATATCAACTGAAGAATAACTACCTCTCGCCTAAGATCAAGGAAATGACCCTAGATGGCAAACAACCCAAACACTTGAAATTACAGGATTTGAACAAAATCTTAACAATTTTTTATGCGCGAGTGTATGTATACATTTTCCGTGAAGCATGCAGCCATTTTACCACCGGCTCCACATAGGAATGAATCTTTATGCAATCTTCTCGTCCCAATCAACGGCAGTTCATAGCTGCCTCTGCTTTCCTCTTCGAGATAAAAATGTAATCTCACACTGGTGCCATATGACACGTACATCCGTATTATCTCTTTCATTTTCTCGAGTGGAGCAAACTGTTGATCCCTCAGTGATTGCTTCGGAAGAAATTTCACGTATGTTCGAAAATCAAGTGGCCCAATTTCTATATCCACCGCACTGGTCTGGTCCCACACATTACTTCCTAAAAAGCAATTTTCGCTGAGTGCATTGTGCCTATTGTGCAACACTCCAATAGCTGACTGTTGCGATTTGTCGATCTCTATAAATGTGCCAACGAATTGCCTAACCTTAATTGGTACTTCGAAAAAACTCGTTAGCAACACTCTCATACCTTCGCATGTTCTGGTTCTTTGCCAAAACAGATTCTGTCCTGCAATCCTGAGCTGGAATGGTATCGCCAATATAGTGCATTTGTCATTATCTCCACTCTCAAATCCAGTTAGGCTGGACACAGTCCTTCCGATAGTTGACTCTTCGCTTGGACAAGAGAGCGATTGGATATGATGACGTTTCATGAAGAGATATCGCAGCTCTAAAAACTTGCTATTGAAGATATCGAGGAAATCTGTGATAGCTCTCTTGAATGTGCCGTTGTGCTGCCAAAATTCTTGGACATAGCAATCCGGTAAAATTCCTTCAATCCCAGCTATGCCATATAGATTAGTACATACCTCTGCGACTCTCTCACTTAGTCCATCTACAGTAGAAACATCAGCGAACTTTGATACAAAATTTACATTCGCCTTGATACATACATGCTCCGTCCCACACACTGCAGTAGCAACATCCATGGCCTTGACGAAAGCAAACTTCTCGGCACTAGACACTAACCCATCGTAAAGAGTCGTTCCTGAGCCCCCCATCAGAGGCCAGCTACCATAAAACCGCAGCACGCTTACATGAGATCGAAATTGGTTGCGGGGGCTGGATTTGAACCAACGGCCTTCAGGTTATGAGCCTGACGAGCTACCAAGCTGCTCTACCCCGCTATACGAGTCTAACCTAGAGGATACCACCAACTCAGTTACTGGTCAAGCATATTCATGTCGTTGTACGCGTCAACATCATTTGAGACAGACTGGATACCTCCAGAACCATATCAACTACAACGTGACAAATGTTATTGACAGTCCGTAGCCCCTCACGTTAAGCTGATTCGTAGCTAGCCGCTAGATCGTGTGTTTTGTAATTGCTGTGTTGAGAAGGCTGTCAATCGCCGTCTTGTTTTTGCTTGGTGGATGTGGAGACGGCAAGAATGGGGATGCCATTACGTTTGGGACTAGTGCGGATTACAGACCGTTTGAGTACTACGAGGGAGGTGAGATAGTCGGGTTTGAGGTTGATCTGGCGAAGGCCATTGCCGAGAAATTAGGCAAACAAGCTGAATTCAGGGATATGTCTTTTCAAGCCGTGCTCACGGAATTGCAGAATGAATCGATAGACGTTGCGATGGCGTCAATGAGTCCGACAAAAGAGCGGCGCCAAAATTATGATTTCACAGTCGTGTACCACAAGTCGGGTGTAGCATTGGTATATAAGAAAGGCAACAAACCGGATGCTTCGTCGAATCTGTCAGGTGTGAAGGTAGCATGTCAGCTTGGTTCTGTGCCGGAAAAATGGATAAAAGAAAATAGGCCGACAGCAAAGGTAGTATCGATTGATCACGTTACGCAGGGGGGGGAATTTCTCAAAGCTGGGCACGTCGTGGGAATCGTAGTGGATAGCCCAGCGGCAATATCACTCTGCGCTGATAATCAGGAATTTGAGTACGTCATCATAGCAGAGCTTAGTGATGATGATGGTGGTTGCGCTATGGCTGTGAAGAAGGACTCTCCATTGAAACAACAGATTGATGATGCAATTCAGAAGCTACAGGATAGTGGGGAGTTGCAAGCTATTAAGGCAAAGTGGAACATGGTCAGTGCATAAGATTATTTCCGATTTTCTATATATAGGATCAGGAGTTGCGTTAACCCTTAAGCTACTCGGTGGCAGCGTCATGGTAGGGCTATGCCTCGGAATCCTATTTGCAGTTGCTAGATACTGTAATATATGTAAGTTGGTGATCAACGGCATCGTATCTGTGATAAGGGGAACACCGGTGATCCTCCAGCTTAGTGTTGTGTATTTCATAGTACCACAGCTCTGTGGGTGTAAGCTCGATGTGGTCTCGACGGGTATCATTGCGTTCGGTATCAATAGCTCTGTGTACGTCGCTGAAATACTGCGCGCTGGAATTGAGAGCCTACCGAAAGGGCAGTTCGAGGCAGCTTGTTCTCTAGGCATACCGCCGTTTCATATGTGGAGAGATATCATCCTTCCACAGGTGATGATGAATATATTCCCAGCCCTCGTTAATGAGACGGTAACCCTACTGAAGGAGACCGCGTTGATAGCGACCATTGGTGGGATGGATATCATGAGGAGGTCGCAGGTTATCGCGGCTGGACAGTACGAGTATTTTGTTCCGCTGTGCACCGCCGCGGTTGTTTACTACGTCCTTGTGCTATCAATAGAGTTTGTAGGCAGGAAGGTTGAGGAGCGCAAAATTGTATGCTGAAAATTTGTGGAGTTAGCAAATCGTTTTGTGGAATCAAGATCCTGGATAACGTCAGCATGGAAATTGCGGGGGCGAGCATCTTCGGCCTTGCTGGATCGTCGGGAAGCGGAAAGTCAACGCTACTGCGGTGCATCCAAGGGCTAGAGGTTCCAGACAGCGGAACCATAGACTGCGATCGCAAAGTCGGGTTTGTGTTCCAGGACTTCCAGCTGTTCCCGCATATGACTGTCTTGCAAAACCTTGTGTACGCGCCTGCTCTGAAGGCAGGTGATGATGAAAAGCAGCTGTGCATAGCTAAGGCAAAGGTGATCCTCAAAAACCTTGGGATTGAAGAGAAGGCCTCTGAGTATCCAAGCAAGTTATCTGGTGGGCAGAAACAAAGGGTAGCACTAGCGAGAAGTCTTATGATCGACCCAGATGTACTACTGTGTGATGAGCCAACGTCCGGCCTTGATGTTACAACTATAGTAGACGTCGTAACTCTCCTACAAAGTGTCAATCAGGAGTTCGGAGTGACTATCGTAATAGCATCTCATGATCTCGATTTCCTAACGCGGATTTCGGATAGGATCGTACTCCTAAGGGACGGTACGATAGTAACTGGAATTTACCCCAAGCAGCACGACGATCCAATCAACCACCTGAAGAGTTACTACGGCTAGTCGTACGTAATCCCGACGATATCGGTAACAACCCTCAGGATATCTGCCAGCGTTTCTGGTTGTTTCGAAAGGCCCGTGAACCGTGGAACGGTAACGAATGGGACCTTCGCACATGTGTGTGTCTTGATTGGTGTCATGTCGCTGTTTAGCATCTGCTCTGCATTGCCGTGATCAGCTGTGAGGACAACCGTGTAGTTATTTTCCATAGCACACTCGATCACCCACCTAACGCAGTCATCAAGTATCCTCATTGAAGCCACTGTCGCCTCGAGGTTGCCGGTATGTCCCAGCATATCAGCGTTCGCGAAGTTAGCGATAATGACCTCATGTGATGACGTCGACATTGCCTCGATTATCTTGGCTGTTATCTCACGTGATGACATAGCAGGGGTTTCCGAGTAATCCCGTACAATCGGGGATGGAATTAAGATCCTGTCCTCGAGGTCGAACGGTGTTTCAGTCCCACCATTCATGAAGTATGTAACGTGGGCGTACTTCTCGGTCTCGGCTATCCTGAGCTGCCTGATCTTATTTATCGATAGAATCTCCCCGAGTGTCAGGTGAGGCTTGGTAGCCTCGAAGATCCTCGAGGATCTAGAATCGATGTCATTACCACATGAGACCATATTAAGCACGCGCCGACCGTCATCAACGAGCATCCTCAGTATCTGCATGATCCTATCAGTCCTAAAGTTAAGCATCCAAAACGAATCGTCCGGACCCGCTCCATCGAACGATCCAACCACAACTGGAAGAATTATCTCGTCGAATATACCGCGCTCATAGAAGTTTTTGATAATACCGGCCGGGTCGCTTGTTGCAAACTCAGCCTTGCCTGCCACAATCGCATCGTATGCAGCGGTCGTACGTTCGGTTCTATTATCACGATCCATCGCGTAGAACCTACCTTGAATCGTTGCTATCTCGTCGACAGTAATCAATCCATTCTGGAGTGCATGTTGCATGGTCTCGAGGGCATCATTGTGTGCGACATCTCTGCCATCGAGGAATACGTGTATCTTAATCTTCACTCTGTGCTTGCGTAGGAAGTCTACTGCCCAGAAGAGGTGGCTGATATCAGAGTGCACGCCACCCGCGGAAAACAGCCCCATCAGATGGCACACATCATTCGGCATCCCGCTGATGAATCCATTGAGTGTCGTATGCCTCGCTAGATCCCCATTAGCGATCGCGTCGTTTATCATTAGCAGCTTCTGCTTGGTTACAATCCCGGATCCTATAGTAAGGTGGCCCACTTCCGAGTTACCGAACTGCCCATCCGGAAGGCCAACAGCTCTGCCAGATGCCTCGAGGAGACACGCCCAGTCCGATCTTATCAGATTGGATATGTACCTGGCCGCCAATGTAGCATTACCGAAGCTATCGTCGCTGTAACCGAATCCATCGAGTATGCACAGGAGTACTCTCCGCACCTGTAGCTACCCCCGCGCCGGGTGGCTCAGTATTCTCATAGACCGATTTTTTGGATTGAACACTGCCTTTGCTGCCTCAACAACTTCCTCAAACGTGATGCTAGATATGACATCCCTCGCCTTATCCAGATCCCCCACATCATACCCATTTATCAGGTACTCAAGCACGAACATCATAGCACTGTGCGAATTATCGAGGACCATGCTAATCTGGTCGAGGTACTTCTGCTTCTCCCTCTCAACCTTCTCACGTGTCAGAGTCTTTGGAAACTCCGCTATGATCTCAGAGATCCTCTTATCGATCACGTCAACCTTCTTGGCATCCCTTGCAACGGATGCTATGTTCACACGTGCCTTGTCGAATGCCCTAACATCGAGGTACGCCGACAACGTAAATGCCAATTCCTCCTTATCAACTATCTGCTGATACAACACGGAGCTCTCCCCACATGCCAGGATATCGACCATCATGTCTACCACCATCAGCTTCCTGAAGTCGGATATGAGTTTTCTTTTGATGGTGTATATGATGTTCAGATTGTGTACCGAAATCTGTGGTGACTCACGATCGATGTTGAACCGCAACCCGGTATCCTCCGGATCAATTACCCTACTCCTACGTGGATCATCTCCGGCAGGAATCGATCCAAAACATTTCTGCGCCTTCTCAACAGCTTCATCTAACGTGATGTCTCCCACAACCAATACGAACGCGTTGTTCGGCACATAGTACCTATCGTAATGGGCACGGAGAGCCGCCTCGTCACATGCGTTAATCTGATCGAGGTATCCCACGAGCGGATACGAGTAAGTGGAGTGAAGGTACATCGCCCTCCATGCTGCCTCCTGCATATAATTGGTGATCGGGTTGGACTCAGTAGTCAGCTTCCGCTCCTCTATCACGACGTTCTTCTCGCGATCGATATCATCCTTGGTCAGCTTAAGGTTAACCATCCTATCGGCCTCAATCTTCAAGTTCCTCTCCATGAGATCGCGAGAGCACGTAGCCTCGAAGACGGTGATATCAAATCCAGTGAACGCACCGGAGTCTTTGTTATAAGTGAAGAGCAGTTCCTTGAGATCCTCTCCACTGATGGTGGTAGTGCCCTTGAACATCATGTGCTCTAGGAGATGTGATATCCCAACAACATTCCTTGGATCATCTGCTGATCCAACGAAGTACCCAACGCACATCGATACAACGCCTTTGGTACTCGTCGGAAGGACGATAACTTTCATGCCGTTAGCAAGTGTTGCAGTTTGGATCCCGAGCTTCTTCGAGTTAGCCTTACCGTCAGTAGACCCAGAATCCTTGCCATCATCTTGTGCCTTAGCTTCTGATTCGGCACCAGTAGTTCCATCAAGGGACGCCGGAGCCTCAGCACCATACGTACTGAAGTAAGCACACACACAGATGGCAGCTAGATGACGGATGCTCCTCCAGAACAGTTTACCAAGTAGTCTCATTTGTCTCCTCCCTTCCCGCTGACGGATTGTCCGCAATCTACCACTATCATTTGATCTGTCCGGAATATATCTCTGGCAGCGGCGTTCACTTCTTCAACTGTCAGCTTGGCGAAATTACTAAGGAAGGTGTTGACCCCCTCGATTCCAGAACCATACGCCCTGACGAATGCTACGAACTTCAACGTCTCAGCGCTGGAGTCCAAGATGCACGACGCGAACTTCCAGTGCTTGAAGCTATTGAGCTCCTCCTCTGTGATACCACCACTTCCCATTTTTTCGCACTCGCTCTTGATGAGCGTTATAACCTCCTGGACATTCTCAGGCCTCGTGTCACATCTACCCACGGCAACGGAACACAGATCCTCGCCTGAGAGAAGACGCGCACTGATCCGGTAGACGAAGCCCTTCTCTCTAACGCACTTTGTGAGACGCGATGAGATCGTTCCAGGTCTCCCGAAGATACTGACCGCTGCTATTGCTGCATATATCTTGGGTGATTTCCTCTGGATGCCTGGCATGGCAAACGAGATCGCCGTCTGTGGGTTGTTGAGCTCGACATGCTCGGATGTTCCAGGAGAACTCAGCTCAGTCTCCTGCGCATCGACATCCTTGAAGTCATTCCTCCGCTCCTTAATGGCGGCGTGGATCTTATCGAAGATGCTTACGATTCGATCATCCGGCATGCTAGATACAATGGTGATCTCAGCATTAGCTGGAGCGAACACGGATGAGTAACACTTCACCACATCATCCCTGGTGTATGTCGGAATCTTCTTTAATGCATCTGCGTATCTAACCTGGTACGGATGCCCATCCTTATACATCAGCTGCGTACATCTCTCATATGCAAGATTCAATGGAGAGAACATCGACTGATTGATCGAGGTCACGCATCCCTGCTTGGCTATCTCAATCTTCTCCTGCTTCAGGTGAGCCTTCGACAAAATAGCGCACAGGATCTCTACGGCTTTGTCGATGTACTTTCCAAGGCACGACACAGTCACACAAATATCATCAGACTCACCAGATATATCCATGCTGATAGAACTGTCGGACATCTGTTTCTTGAGGGCGACAGCATCGTACTCTCCAGCTCCTTCAAGCAAGGTCGCCATCAAGACAGACAACAGTCCAGGTGAATTACTGAAGCTTCGCTCACCCTCGTTCTTGAACTTGATGCTGAAACAAGTTACCTCCGACTCGGACTTAACGTGCCATACCGGAATCGGAAACGCACTCTTGACCTCCCCTACATCAACCTCGGTCTGCTCAAGCGATACCGGCCCAACGTCAAAACAAGTACGGTCATCATACCTTTTCCAACTCTTGAGGCCGTACAAAACAGCTACGCCCAAGGCTACAACCAAAGCAATCCTGGCTACTTTACTTCTCACTGATTACCACGAAATACCGGCTAGCCGCACTTACGAACCACTAATCATACTAACTACCGCCACTGTTGTCAATCTACTGATAGCAAAGTGTGTACGTGTTTGTATCTCTCCACCTCGGTTCGGGACTGCATGCTACCACTAGCTACGCCCTGATTGGAAGATACGACGCGTTCACCCTATGTATATGAAACGGAATCACCACTGGTGCCGTAGGAGGGAGTCGGACCCTCGACCTCTCCCTTACCAAGGGAGTGCTCTACCGCTGAGCCACTACGGCAACAGCTGTAATAGTATCGGACGCAGGTTGTTTTTGCAAATGGGATGGAGACCGGCGCCATACGTTTATGTATAATGCTTTCTGTGTCCTATGGTGCCTTGATCTTTAATGTCTGTCTTGAGGCGGTTTTGGACGGTCAGTGGACTCACTATATTGAGCCGGGTACTCGGTGTCTTCCGCGAGGGGATTCTAATCCATTGCCTAGGAGCAACCGCGGAAATGGATGCATTCTCTGCTGCTTTCAAGTTCCCAACATTCTTCAGGCGACTGTTCGCTGAAGGTGGGATGCAATCGATCTTCGTACCATTTTTCAATGACTACTATGCGGTCGGGAAAGTTAGGGGCGCATTGTATTTTGCGTCTAGGCTATTCACCCTAGTCTTCTGGACGATGCTTATCTTCACTGTATTGGTGTGTATCTTCGCGAAGCAATTTGTAATCCTGATGGTTCCTGGATTTGCACAGTCTCCAGATAAGCTAGCCTTCGCCACAGAGTTTACGAGAATCATATTCCCCAACGTTTGGTGCGTCGCAATCTCAACAATATACAGCGGAATCCTGATAGCACGCAAAAGATTGCAGAGGTACGCATTGGCACCGATCCTTATAAACCTCATCCTAATAGCCTCGCTCTTCATAGGTGTAGATGGCATCGCCGCTGGCCACCGCATTTCGTACGGAATACTACTCTCTGGAATCTTCATATTCTTCTACATGAGGTGGCAAGTTTCCAGAAGTGGTCTGCCAATGCCAAGGTTGTCATCCGTCAGGTTGACTACTGGCACAAGGCTCTTTCTAAAGAAGCTGGTCCCGGTGCTCGTCACAGCAGGAGTAATGCAGATCAACATCTTCGTAGGAACTGTTGTTGCGTCATTTTGTCCAACCGGATGCATCACATATATCTACTGCGCGGACAGGTTCGTTCAACTTCCATTAGCAATGTTTGGTATTGCGATGGGTCTGGTGTTGCTGCCCGAAATATCAGAGGCGCTTGCCACGAAGCAGCTGGACGCCATCAACGATGTACAATCCAGAGCCGTTACATTCACATTGCGATTAACATTGCCGTCCGTCGTTGGGCTTGTTATCCTGGGCTACTACTTCGTATCCATTGTATATGGACACGGGAGATTCACTGAAACCGCCGTACTAAGTACAACACGTATCCTGCAGATTGTTTCAATCGGACTCCCGGCGAGCGTGCTCGTCAAGATTATGACATCTGTGCTGATAGCTCAGAAGGACTCTAAAACTCCTGTGGTAGCAGCTACTGCAGCTATTATGGCAAATGCAATAGTCAGCGTAGTGCTGGCAATTCCACTGCAAGAGATCGGAATAGCTATCGCAACGACTGTATCTGGAATTGTGAATGCCTACTGGCTGTTACGCAAAGCAGAAATCCGCTCTATGTTCAGTATGCCTCTTATGGTAGATCTTGCCAAAATCATGATTGCCTCTGTGGTAATGGGGGCGGTGATGATTGGTGTATCACACATACTACGATCCATCGATCTTACGAGTGAGATCCTATTTGTCATCATCAGCGGTATCATTGGGCTCGTTGCATACTGCGCGTCTCTGGTACTACTGAAAGATTCAGCCGCGTTGGCAATCAAACGCAGGATCACGACATATGCGTTAAATCCTCGCGCCAGATGATAGGCCTACAGGGAAGGCCTGGGATGCGAATCCTCAGAACGGCTTGGAACTCCTAGAGATAAGGAATGACAACATTCCACACACTAGTACAGCCCCTATGAACATCGTTGAGAAAGCGTTGATCGCCGGTGTTACACCCACCCTCACATTGGAGAAAATTAGAATTGGGAGGGTCGTTGCGCCTGGCCCAGTCAGGAAACTGGCGATTACCAAATCATCAAGTGATAACGTAAATGCAAGAATCCATCCAGCTGCGATCGATCTACTTATGATCGGGACTTTGATACTCATGAACACGGCGAACGGCCTAGCGCCTAGATTTGCGGCTGCCTCCTCTATTGACTTGTCAAACAAGACAAGTCGAGATCTTATCGTCATATGAATGTATGCAACCGTGGTCATGATATGACCTATAGCAACAGTGATGACTCCGCGTTCAGCAGGGATTCCGAATATATCCTCCAATGCCATAAACAACATGAGTAACGAAAACCCAATTATCACTTCAGGCATAATCATTGGAATGACAATCAAGTTTCCAAGCATTTTCCTGCAACGCCCAGTGCTGTAGTTAGTAGTTGCAATTGCTGATAGTAACCCGAGGACAACAGAGCCTGTTGCTGATATTAAGGCAATTTTCAGACTCGCTATAGCCGCCCCAATCAGGTCTCTGTCCTCTAAAACCGCCTTGAACCACCTCATGGAGAAATGTGTCCAAACTCCTGGAATGTCAGAATCGCTGAAAGAATTCACCATGAGCGCAATGATGGGAATATATAAAAACGCGAACCCAAATATTATGCAGGACACCACTGCCTTCGACATTTTAACCATCTTGGAAATTGCCCATTCTGATTTGCGACCACGCCTTGGCTGCGTGCTTGTGATAGGCCAGATTGGACTTCGATGTACTGGCACGACCCATCATTAAATTTGCGACCGACTTTTCTGGGGGACATATATTTTGGTCTACCGTAATCTCAGACGCGTAGAGGTCACACGCCCCTGTGACATTGGTGAGGATACCAGACTCATTTGTTATCTGAGCCGCGATCCTTGGGAGTAGGAGGAAGTCTATAAATTTGTGTGCGTTATCTTTGTGCAAAGCCTTGTTTGGAATACAAACGCAATCTATCCACAACACGCCGAATCCATGCGGAATGACGTATCGTACGTCCATACCAGTGGCCTCCGCTGCCCTCTTAAGACGCCACGCATTATCGGAGGAGCCGATTGCCGCACAAAAGTCGCCAGCGAGGATATCACTGATCATCGTGCTAGAGGTGAACTTCTTGATGTATTTCCTGATGCTCAAGAACTTTTTCTTGTACATAGGGATGGTTCCAACATCGTTCATCTCTCCTGGGATCGCCCAGAACTTCTTTGCCTGTGGGAAGATGTCCACAAACTCTTCTGGGAAGCTTACGCCGTACCTTGCTAGCTTCGAGAGCTTATCTGGATTCAACAGCGTATCATACGACACCGTCTCCTCGCCGAGTTCAGACAGTAATGTGTGATTGTAGGCAATGCCGGTGGTCCCCCAGAATATCGGTATCAGGTAATCTGTATCTCCTCCAGCTTCCTTAAATTTTTCAGTAACCGGAGTTTGCAGACTCTGAAAATTTTGCAACTTGAGCTTATCCAGCTTAGCGTATACCCCTATGGAGCACTGCCTGGAAGCGTATGGAATAAACGACGGGAAAACGATGTCATACCCGCTGTTAGTTGCTAGTAGCTTTGCCTCTAATGTATCGTTGTTATCGAAGACATCGTACACAACGTGTATGCCTGTCGTTTCTTCAAACTCTCTCAGAATACTGCGGCTTATGATGCCGTACCATCCGCATATGTGAACGACGTTGTTTCCATAATCCTTTTGCCCACCATGATGAAAGGAGAACAATGCGATAACACCGGCAAAGATACAACCCAAGACGACAAGGCAAGTTCCTCCCTGTATGTTGCTACCGCGCCACATCGTGCTTACCCTTACCAAGCATCTTCCGCATAAACTTCTCACACAGAAGTGCCGCCATTATTACTACGAACAAGCATATGGTCGTGTACGCCAGTGGTCTGTCCTTCGCTAATTGCGGAAGCGTGCCTATATCAATATAGAGAGAAGCATGAGACAGCCCATTAAGGAAGGCTCCATTCGCTACCCAGAAGATCTGCCTCGTAGCCATAGCAAACACCACCACCACTGCTATAGCGTACGTGTGGCTCCTCCTGGCGTTGTAAGTCAGCTTCACCCCAATCATGGAACCAAACGCAGCACCGGCAAACAACAGCAGCACATAGATGATATCACAACAATACCCGCTCCGCGAATATATGAGCGTAATCACTACCGTGATTGCACTGCTTACCACGGAAGTTGTGCCGTTTACAACGGGACTAATTCTGCCAATCAGGTACGTAATTATTGGTACCATAAACAGGTTGCTACCACCACCGAGTGCCGCAACCAAGACTCCTGCTAGGAACCCAACAAAGATTGGAATTAAGATGCTCATCTCAGATCTGGACCTTGCGAAGATCCTATGGAATGGGAGATAGAGCATCCACCGCCTCATCAGTACCCCTTTCCGGTGTTGCTTCTCTGACCCATTTCTCCACTCGCTTATGCTCTGCGAGAGCATCACTATTCCCACAATCACTAAGACTGTAACGTAGACATAGACAAATTTGTCGAACGCAGTTTTCTGGGTTGAGTACTTCTCAAGAAACATCCACTCACATATAGCTCCCATCGTTCCTCCGATAAGCATATATGAAGCCAGGTGGAAATCGACGTCATGCTTGCGTTTGTAGGTTAAAAAATTTGTTAGATTGGTTCCGACGGCATGACACAACTGCGTCGCGATCGCTGTGAGAGGTGGTACCCCAAATTCCATGAGCATTGGTGTTATGATTATTCCACATCCGATCCCAAGAAACCCGGATACAAACCCACCAACTAGTCCAGTTACAAAAACTAGCAGTATGCCGAAGAGCAAATTGTAAACCTGAGAAAGCTGCGATATCACGACGTCTCGCGACTCCTAATTCAGAGAACCCACTCCCCAGCTGCTTATAGTATCACAAACTCCTGTAAAAGATAGAACTTGATCTGGCCGACGGCGATTCCTCAGGCAATCTGGCTGTCACATAAGTCGTAACTGTCAGACGCAATCTCTCTTGTACATACTTTCGTTAGTCTACATATGCCCTTGCTCCCTTAGGAATCCTACCTCCCCCTCTTCAAGAGTTCAAGTTGTACAATGGCCTCTCTCCACCTCGGTTCTGGACTGCATGCTACCACTAGCTGAATCCCTGCAAATACGACTTGTACAAGTGTAGCTTACTATAATTTGAATCGCCAGCAGTCCGTTTATCTCAACGGAATCTTCACTACACACACCTGCTGTTTGCCATCTGATAAATTCGGATCGCCCACTATCTCGCATCGCCCCTTTCCGATTACTTCCTCTGTTTTTGCTTGTAGAGCGCGCAGCTGTTTGGCTGTGATGAATGCCTTACCGTTATCAGAGATCCTCAGCTTCGCTGTGTCATTCTCCGATATTACATCGTAACTTCCCCCAATCTTCGGAGTCTTAAAATTTAATGAATCAATGAACCCGGCGGCATGCAAGTGCGCAAAAACTTTCTTTGCATCATCTGCTGATATCTTGCTATCTCCATCGCCGTTCTGTACCCCAGATCCGAACCTAGATTCCGCACCTGCATCATCCCCAGGGAGAGCATCATATTGAGATATGTAGCTAGCATACGCTATCTGCAAAACCTGAATATCACCAGCAACTGATCTTATCTGTGCCGCCTCTATCAGGTCTTTTCCCTTCATCATTCCACCAACGATAATGCCCATGATCAAAAGGACCATGGACATCTCAACCAGCGAGAACCCCGCAACGGTTGGCCGGAAGTACTTCATGGCGCTTTTGAGTACGATCCCCATCTTCATTAGTGTGTCCTAGTTACGACTCGCAGATGTCTTTTCTTCTGCAGCTGGCGGTTCTTCCATAGTCTGCTGAGCCTTCTTTAATGCCTCCTCAGCTGCTTCCTCAGTAGTCTCCTTGCTCCCGTCTTCACTTGTGACATTCTTTGGGTTCTCAGCTTCCTCATCTTTAGGTGCCGGCGTTTCTATTTTATCTCCTTCAGAGCCTCCAGGTGCCTCCTCTTTTGCCTGATCATTTCCCTGTTCTTTAGGTTGCTCATCAGGAGGCTTCTCCTCTAATTCACGCTTCTTACTCTCGCCTGCGCTTCCCTTTTGCTCATCACGAAGCTTCTTAATCATTTCAATCTCTTCTTTTAAAGCCACGACCTCTTTTTCAAGGTTCGTGAGCTGCTGGTCTTGCCGCTTATCAATTTTATCTTCCTCATCTTTATCTGCCGGCGATGCGGGGATCTGCGTCTTAGTGGTGCTAGCACCTCCATCTTCTGTCTTGCCTTGGGTACTCGTAGAAGGCGTCGTGCTCGTATTTTCGTTAACTGTAGGCTTGCTGTTATCTCGCTGAGATCCAGCTGGGATTTCTTTCTGAAAGCTGTCAGGAACTTCGCCGCTATTGCTGAGTTTTTCCAATTTACTCATTTCGCTCTTGAGCGCAGCGATCTGTTGCTCAAGGTTACTTTTCTTCCCCTTCAGCTCAGCGAGTTTTTGATCTACTACCTTTCCTGAAAGATTGATTCCACCAATATCCGCAAGCAGCTCCTTTACCAGCTCCTCCATTTCCGCACTCAATTTTGCTATTTCAGCCCGCAGCTTAAGCACCTCACTTTGGAGCACACCCATATTCTGAATCGCTTGCTCGTGCGTTGCCGGAGCTACCTGAACGAGACACAGCACACTCACAGTGAGAACCCTGACATTCAATTTCATATACATACCCCCCGATGCTAGCTATGACCAGTCTATATATTCACCATACCACAAATTTCCTAAGCAGCAAAGTACTATTCACAACATCAATGGCTCTTACTCTCACGTGTGTTTGAACTCAGAGATTATTTGGTGTGAGGCTTCTACATCCCGAGGAGGCCAAGTGACTTGAATGAGATGTACCTATCTCCACCGATGATGATGTGGTCAACGATGCTAATCTCGAGTAGCCTTGTCACTTCCTTTAACCTCTTGGTTGTGTAGATGTCGTTGGCCGATGGAGTTGGGTCTCCGCTTGGGTGATTGTGCACCAGTATGATTCCCTTCGCTCCATTGTCGATGCAGCGCCCTATGATATTCCTGGGGTTAACTGTGACGGAATCAATGTTTCCTTCGTTCAGTGTTTCGTCTGCGATCACACAGTTGGTCTCATTCAAGAAGATCACCCTGAGCTCTTCAGCTACGAGGTGTTTCATGTTGGCCTTGCAGTATGCGACAACATCGTCGAAGCACTCGATTGAATCACGCTTCATGATCCTGCTTTTTAAAGATGACTTCACGACACTATCGATGATCCTGATGGCATCAACTGTACTAGGGCCAACCCCTTCCACACTGAGTAGTTGATTCTTCGTTGCATTCAATATGCCATCAATGGTCTTGAACCGCTCTATGAGGATCTTGGCAAGTTGTTTGACATCCTTACGCTTGAAGATCAGGAAGAGCATTAGCTCCACTATCTCGTAGTCCAGTAGGTTATCATGGCCGACTGTCTCGAGCTTGTGTTTTGCCCGTTTCCTGTGACCTTCACACCTGGATCTGGTGCTTGCGCTTCTGAGTAGTATACGATTCATTTGCCCGACAGCGCCACTTCATTCGTCGCGTACTTAACCACATGTCCTGCGATCTCTAGCTCCGAGAGTACACACAACAGTGCACGTACAGACATGTTGGTATGAGCCGCTATCTCGTCGATGGATATCGGGGTTTCAGAAAGCATAGAAAGAACCTTCGAAGAAACTGAGTTTTCATCCTGCGAACATACTAATTGCTTTGGAGCATACTTAATCTCGAGCTGCTCGTTCTCTTGATGCTGTCCCAGTGCATCCAGTACATCGATGTGAGACTGGATCAATGTGGCTCCATTCTTGATGAGTAGGTTCGATCCGAAGTAACGTGGATCTACGGGAGATCCAGGAACTACTAGTACCTCACATCCTACATCAAGGGCCATCTTAGCAGTTGCCATTGTTCCTGATTTAACGGCCGCCTCTACAACTATGATAGCTTCCGAGAGGAGTGCAATGATTCGATTCCGTGCCTGGAACGCGCCTTGATCTACGGGACGTCCGTTGGGTATCTCGGTTAGGACGAGAGCACCCTTTGAGAGTTCTTCACATAGCTTCGAGTTTTCCCTTGGATACACATTATCAAATCCGAATGGCAGAACTGCTATAGCGGACTTCTCGCTGGATGACTCCAAGATTCCAGTGTGGACTGCGGTGTCGATTCCTTTCGCTAAACCAGATACTATGGCGAACTCACCAGCTAAGTTCTCTGCTAATCGCTTGGCAATTGACTGTCCGGTAATTGATGAATTCCTAGCCCCTATTATCGCGATCTTACGCTTCGTAAGGAGTGCCTTGTCTCCCCTATAAAACAGCATTGGCGGACATGAGCATGATCTCTTCAGCAGTTTTGGAAAGGTCGGCTCGTTTGCAAGTACGACGCCGCAGTTCATAGATTTCAGTATCTTGATTGCGCGATCTCTCGGGAATGGTTCTGCGACATGCCTAAGCGACTCCTTCGCCGTCTTGTAATTCCGCATCATTGCCCAAAATGTTTTAGGCCCAATGCTCTTTGAGCTTATGAGGCAAAACCAGTCCACAACTACCTCATCAATCATCCCTATAGCTGCTATACATTATTTCCCCCGTGCACAGTACAGTGTACGCGACATGTGTTAATTTTGTGTTAAGTTTCCTGACTTGCAGCGTATACACCATGCATCGATCACCAGCCACGAACTTCCTGCATCTGGATGGTGCACCCGATTGGATTCGAACCAACGGCCTTCTCCTTCGGAGGGAGACGCTCTATCCATCTGAGCTACGGGTGCACAATGATTGTAGCTGGCACTTTGCAAGTTACTACTTTTGAGTCAGTTCGTTCAAGACAATTTCCCAAACCAATTGAGCAGATTGCACAGCTCCTACCGATCAGCATCCCGAGTCTAAAACCGTCAGGTGAGGATCTCGACAAGCAGATGAAATACGTCAGAGAGCGGACATCAACTAACGAGAATCTGGCGCTGTTAAAGACAAAGACAATGGAGCAAATCCAACAAACCCAACGGCTGGCAGAAGAAGTGTTCAGGCGGCTTCGGGAAGATCTGCGGACGGCCGCATCCGCAGTGCAACGCGAAACGATAGTTACTGTGGTATCGGCTGCCACCAGATCTCAAGTTAATAGGCGAGCTGTTCACGGCATGAGGAGCAAGGAAAACTTTAAGATACATTCCCCCCCTAAACATTTTTCTCACCCTATTCATAATTCCTTAACCTTTCCCCCCTTATCATATACATAAGAATCTATATGGGGAGGAAGACCCAATGAACAAGTTAGTACT
>JAISWU010000020.1 GCA_031270735.1 Holosporales bacterium
TTTCCTCACTTCTTAGGCTCTCACCTCCTCTTACTATCCCTGTTCCTATCATCACCATTGATGATAGGAGTACTAACTTGTTCATTGGGTCTTCCTCCCCATATAGATTCTTATGTATAAGATAAGGGGGGAAAGGTTAAGGAAGAGTTAACATTGTGAGAAAAATGTTTAGGGTGGACGTGATGGTGGTTCTATGCTAAGCTGCAACTGATACCTTGCTCATGGCTGTGTATGAAGTCGTGGGCTGTTTGCTGATTTTCGGCGATCAACCGGAAGGAGAATGGTGATGAGATTTTATGAAGTAGTGTTCATCGTGAGGGCGGATGCCTCATCGAGTCACGTTGGGGCTGTAACTAATGCGGTCGTAGATGTTGTGAAAGAGTTTGGAGGGGAGGTTACGAAGACCGAGTTTTGCGGGCTTCGGCACCTTGCGTACCCTATCAAAAAAAATAAGAGTGGGCACTATGTCCTCCTGAACGTTGCTGTATCGCAGGAGTGTGTTTCTGAGCTTGAGCGGAGGTTAGTGCTTGATGAGGATGTCATTAGGTTCTTGATCGTGAAGGTTGACGCATTGGATAATAACCCATCTGCTCTGATGCGCAGGAATATTAGGGAGATGCAGAGCGGAGATCGGACATAAGAATGAAAGGTGTAGATATGGAAGTAGAGAAAAAGGATGGAGAGGAAAGACAGCAGACTGGTCGTACGCTGGAAGTCATAAACTACAAGGATGTTAGGACTCTTTACAGGTTCGTATCTGAGCGCGGGAAGATAATCCCAAGTCGGATAAGATCGCAACCGCTCAAGCGGCAGAGAGAGATTGCTACGGCTATTAAGAGAGCAAGGATCCTGGCGTTGCTGCCGTTCGTGATAAGGTAGAATCTGGAGTGTGATCATAGGAATCGGCATTGATATCCTGGCCATATCTAGGGTAGGCCGTCTTCTCGCTAAGTTCCCAGAACGCTTTAGAACGAAGGTGTTCACTAAAGCTGAGGCGCTGTTCTGTGATGCACGGGTCGAGAGTGTTTCTTCGTACGCCAAGATGTTTGCGCTGAAGGAAGCCACCATCAAAGCAATCTCCTGTACAAAAGGGATGCACTGGCACGATATGGAAGTTACTCACGACCATAATGGTAGGCCACTCATCAACCTCCATGGAGGAGCATTGAGAAATGTCCTAAAGAGGGCTGCTCGCTTCTCCGTGCTTGCAACTGTAAGCGATGAAAAGGACCACGTATCTGCCTGTGTAATAATTGAGGGAGAGTGATCACTTACACGCAGGCTGACAGTAGCGAGTCACGCGTTGCCGTCTCTGGTTCAACTGCTCCGGCTTTGATCAGCATCTCATTCCTCACGAGCTTAACAAGCGTACTGATCTGCTTTGGTGTTTTCAAACCAGACCACACCAGACGCTTTTGCAGCACCCTGTGAATCAGCATCGCATCCCCTGTAGCTTGCGCCTTGCTGATGCCACTGTTGATGTTTATGTCCAAAGGCCTTTTACCAGGAGGCGGTGTAGCCTGAGCTTTTTTGATTGAGGCATCTCCGCCTCCAGCCGCATGTGCGTTACCAAAAATATCACACTGCAGAATCTTCACGGCATCGACATAGCACATCAGCTACGTATAGTAGTATACGGAACTTCACGTTGCATGGTCAAGCAGAAATCCCATTTCGCCCATATGGCAGATCAGGAGATGTACGTTAGATGATTTTCTCCCGGACGATGTCGTGGATGTGAATAACCCCGATCGGAGCTCCGTCATCCTTCAGCACAAAGACATTTGTAATCCTCTTGTTTTCCATGAGCTTCAAAACATCAGCCAGGAACATGTTCTTGCTTATCGTAACTGGACCGCTCGTCATTACATCCTCAACCTTCAGAGACAGGAGGTTGTCCGACATATTGCGCCTCAGATCTCCGTCCGTTATTACGCCCACCAACCTACCTATTATATCCACGATCCCGACGCATCCTAGCCTATCCTCTGTCATCGATATGATAGCTTTTTGCATTGATTGTCCAGATTGTAGAAGCGGCATTTCTCTGCGCATGATATCGAATGCGAATGCCAGATTGCGCCCAAGAGTTCCGCCAGGATGTAACTTCTTGAACTGCTCGTGAGAGAAACACCTACGCGATAGCAGAGAAATTGCCAACGCATCTCCTAGGGCTAACGTGGCGGTTGACGACGATGTAGGCGCGACTCCAAGGGGGCAGGCTTCCTCAATCATCGGTAGCTGTAGCGGAACATCCGCACTCTCGGAGAGAATCGATTTCCCATGGCCGGAGATCGAAATTATCTTCGTCCCGATACGCTTGCCAAATTCTATGACCGGTAGTAACTCAACGGACTCCCCGGAGTATGATATCAGCAGCAGAACATCCTCAGGATCAATCATTCCGAGATCTCCATGAGGCGCTTCACTGGGATGAACGAAGAAAGACTTCTGCCCAAGCGAAGACATCGTGGATGATATCTTTCGCCCTATGTGTCCGCTTTTGCCAATGCCAGAAACGACCAGCCTCCCACGTGATCGAAGTATCAGCTCCACAGCCTCTGTAAAGTTTAGGGGTATGTTCTGGGCTAGGATATTAAGCGCCTCCGCTTCCTTCTGTATGGTACGCCTCGCCTCGCTTATGATATCCATAGTCATTTAGGTTGAGTGCGCAAAGATGTCGTAACGCTCTCCAGCCATCAGGTCCAGGGCGACCCTCGTTGGCAGGAAAGCAAAGCATGCCCGTGCTATGTCGTATCTTGCCTCTCTGTGAAGCAGCGTATCAAGCTTTGCCTTGAGCTGATGCAAGTACAGTACATCGGTTGCGGCGTACTCAAGCTGGGCCTCAGATATGTTATCTATGCCCCAGTCTGTACAAGTTTGCGCCTTCGATATCTCGACACCAAGTAGTTCGAAACACAAGTCACGGAGGCTGTGGCTAGAAGCGTATGTCCTAGCAAGCTTGGACGCGATCTTCGTACAGTAAATGTTATTTGGCATGACTCCAAGATACTGATGGAACATGGCTATGTCAAACCTGGCGTAGTGAAAGATTTTCAGAATGCTGTTATCCTGGAGGGTAGTCACGACGTTGCGCGATTTAGCATAGCTATCGAATTGCACAAGATGGCAGACCCCATTACCACAGCAGAACTGAGCCATGCATAGCCTATCACGGTATGGCAACAAGCCCATCGCCTCGGTATCGACCGCTACCGACGATGACACGCTCGCAACAAACTCATCAGGCAGATCGTTCCTATGTAGCCTTATGTCCAACGAGGGCGCCTAGAGAAAATCTCATGATGCAGACCAATGATAGCACATCTTACTTGGGTACGGCGCATGAAAACCTAGAAGATTCCAGATGTTAAAGATACCCCAAATTAAGGGGATGCTCTGAGCGCGTTGCTGTCAGTTGGTGCAACCACCTCATGTTATTATTGACTACTTTTGCGATTTGTGGAATCATAAAATTAAATCAAACTCTACCGGAATGCTATGAAAATCATTAACATCATTCTTGTGGCCGTGTTAAGTACCATGGCTGCAAATGAGGGATTGTCGAGTGAACTTAAGCATGGACCTGAGACGCACAGGGGCCGCCCCCATTTTTGTTGTTGGAGTAATGGGATTAAGCTGATAGTTTGGGGGTGCGACTCAACAAAAAATTATGGTGGCTACGACGAAATATATAATGGTGAACTACCGAGCGAACAAGCCGGAAATCCGGTGGTGGATTTCTGTGCTGCGGGGTACAATGGGGCCTCACTAGACACATTGGATCAGCTAAAGCAAAAACTACAACCGGCAGCTCAGCAGGAGCAAGTGGAGGAGGGCCACAATGGGAAGTCATTCTTGTCATTTCCGAATGAATATCTTTCAGCCTTAGGCCCTCCTTCTCCTGGGCGAGCTCCATATGGCTACGGAGGGCTGTATTGAACGTTTGATCTAGGAGCATGCAACAACATTGCGAATACACTCCGGTAGTGAGGACTGTGATGAACATCTACACGTACAAAGCCATGGATCGCAGTGGACAGATCATCCAGAAACAGCATGTCGCACACGACGAACACGATCTCCGCCTTACTCTCAAAGCTGACGGATTTACTGTTATTTCGATTGCAAAGAAAGGGTTTGGCTTTAGCAGACGTGGCAATGAGTTTACGATCCAGTTCTTAAAGCATCTACGGCAACTGCTATCCAACAGGCTGGACTTGATGACTTCTCTCGAGATTACGGCACGGCTATTTTCTAAAACTGAAGAGCGCGCGGTGGTGGAGTATGTTATAGCGACCATCAAATCTGGATGTACACTCTCGTCATCTCTCGCGAAGATCAGTGACTGCTTCGACGAGTTCATTGTTAAGACTGTAGAGATCTCCGAGAAGACTTCCAGGTTAACAGATGCTCTTGATGGGGTCATACAGTATCTTGAGGCGAAGTCTGATATTAGCAGGAATGTGAGAAACGCTATGCGGTACCCAATTGTCTTAGTATGCTGCGTTGTATGCGTGATGCTATTTTGGCTCATCGCTGTAGTACCCAAGTTTGCTGAGTTGTTCATCGATATTGGTGCTAGGTTACCGTTAGTAACACGGGCGATCATTAAGGTGAGTGCCGTTCTGTCCGAGTATTGGGTATGCGCATTCACGGGTCTCATAGTTCTAGGAGTCACAGCATTCCTGGCCTCAAAAAATAGTGAAGTTGTGGACAGGTTACGCAAGATGATTCCCATAGTGTCGACGATTAGGAGAGAGACGTATGCTATGAACTTTCTGCACGCAATGGGAATGATGATGCGAGAGAAGATACATTTGGTTGAGGGACTGGAGTGTATCTCCAGTATGGGCAATGCGAGCAAGATACGAAAGATCGTGTTACTCGTGAAGGGGGGATCGAGTCTGACACATGCACTGAAGCAGAGCGGGTTGTTCAATGAGCACGAGCTGTCGATAATAGAGGCTGGAGAAAAATCTGGGGATCTGTGGCAAGCTTTCAAAGCTGGTGCAGATATGCTAAAGGCTAGGATAATTCACAAGACACAGAAGGCTGTGAGTATGTTACAACCGATCACCATTGTAGTAATTGGGGGGATGCTGATAACCATCATATGCTCTGTGATCATGCCGATATACTCAACACTAGAGCTCAGCTTTTAGATGGCACAGTCAGAGAAAGAAGCCTATTGACCGTATAGACTGGCCATGATACAGTGAGGGAAAATCGCCGTGCAAACAAGGATTTGAGGTTATGGCATCTCACGCATCAGCGAAGAAGAGTGTTAGGAAGGCCGCTAGGCAGAGGGTTGTTAACAGGAATAGAATCAGTAGGATTAGAACATGCATAAGGAAGCTGTCAGATGAGGTAGCTCAAAAGGCGGCTGGGGAGGCCATATTGAAATCGTTGAAGACAGTGCAGAGCGAGATCATGAGAGGGGTATCCAAGCATGTGGTGCATAGAAACACCGCAGCGCGGGTGATATCAAAGTGGACGCATAGAGTGAAGAGCGTTCTTGGGATGGCGGTTGAGAAGTAATTATTAGGCTTTGCGGTTGTACGGTTGTGTGATACCATCCGTATTGAGTGAGGCGGTTTTCCGTGGTGGTTGTAGCTCGTGTTTCTAGGATCCATCATTTCGTTTGTGGTACTGCTGGGAATCGTTGTTATTGTCCACGAGTTGGGTCACCTGATTGTGGCTCGAGCGAGCGGAGTGTTCTGTGAAGTTTTCTCTGTAGGGTACGGACCGAAAGTATGTGAGTGGAAGGATCGGCATGGCACCAAGTGGCGGTTGTCGTTGTTTCCGCTCGGTGGGTACGTCAGGATGTTTGGCGATGCCGATGCCTCTAGTGTGAAGGAGGTTATCCCGGCTGGGTATACTGAGCGCGACATGGACATGATGTCGGCTCACCGGAAGCAACCGTGGCAGAGATTACTCATCTCCCTCGGAGGCCCAGTTGCCAATTTCATTTTCTCGATAGTTGTTTTGTTCATAGTAGCAGTGATCAGCGGCGTTCCAAAGTACAGCACAGTGATTACGGTAGCTGAAGATTCGGTTGCTCACTCAGCTGGTATGCAAAACGGCGATGAGATCGTCGATGTTAACGGTAAACAGATCGCTGACTTCAAGGAACTGCGAGAGCAGATCATGGAGTCAAGCGGCAAGGTCATTGAGATCAACGTAAAGCGTGGTGATGAGGTTCTCAACTTTTCAGTTGATATGTTTGAGGAGAAGGATGGCAAGGTTGTGCCACGGTCTGTGCTGGGGGTTGCTCCCAAGGATATTAGCTACGAGAAAGTGGGAATTATGGAAGCGATAAGAAGTGCACTCGTCACGACGTACGATACAGCGGTCGGCAACATCTCTGCAATCTTCAAGATCATCACAGGCAACATGAGCGCAACAAAGATAGGAGGCATCATCTCGATATTCAAGGTTTCCTCCGATAGCGCCGCCGCTGGCCTTGCGAGTTTTATCTTTATGATCGCAATGATTTCTACTACACTTGGTGCAATCAATTTGCTGCCGGTTCCGGTCTTAGATGGTGGTGCGGTTGTTATCGCTATGGTGGAGCAGATCATTGGTCAGCCACTCAACAAGAGATTCGTAGATGTAATCTTCTCCATTGGACTTGTAGTGGTGGCCGGCTTGATGGTCGTTGGGATGTGGAATGATCTGGTGGGGTGTAAAGTATTCGATTCATTGAAGAGCTATTTTAGGTGAATATGAGCAATATGAGAAAGTGGCTTATCAGCGCTACGCTGTTGGTGTGTAATGTCCTTGCTGAGAAGGTTAGCAAGATAGAGTACAGTGGCTGTCATAGAATTGACAAGGAGACCGTTGAGGCCTACATGCCGATCAGCGTTGGTGATGATTGTGACGACGGAGTTATTAATGATGCTGTAAAGATATTGGATAGCACCGGCTTCTTTGAGAGCGTCAGCATTGCAATGCGTGGGAACACTCTTATCGTTACAGTAGTAGAGCATCCCATCATCAATGCGATATCGTACGAAGGCAATAAGAAGCTGTCAGACAGAGATATAGAAAAGGCAGTCCCCATCAAGTCGAGAGAATCTTTGTCTCCCCAGAAGGTTAGGGAGGTGCAACAAGGATTGCTCGACGCGTATAGGAAGATGGGGAGATACAGCGCGACCGTCAACCCGAAGATTATCAAGCTCCCAGACAATAAGGTGAACCTAGTCTTCGAGATCAATGAGGGAGCAGAGGCTGGTATTGGTAGGATAATATTCGTTGGGAATGAAAACATATCAGCCTCCGATTTGCGAGATGTTGTACACTCGAAGGTTTGGCGTTGGTACAGGTTTTTTGTAGATGATGACAAGTACGATCCGGATAGGCTCAACGAAGATAAGGTAGAGATCGAAAAGCACTACCACAACAATGGGTACATGAATGCAAAGGTAACATCTGCCGTAGCAGCTCTCTCGTCTGACAAGAAGGAGTTCACCCTGACATTTACGATAGACGAGGACGTGCAGTATAGGTTTGGGAAGGTAGCAGTCAAGTCGCTTGTTCCCAAGATTAAGGTCGATGGAGTAGAGAAGGAGCTGTATGCAAAAACTGGTGACGAGTTTAATGAGTCGCTCCTAGAAACTGACTCCGCCAATATCGTCAGGAAGATAGGGAGCAGCGGGATGGCTGTTATTGCGAAGCCACGGCTTGTAGCCAACAATAGTACTGGAACCGTTGATGTCGTGTACGAGGTCAGAGAGACAGAGAGGATATACATATCCAAGATCGTCATCAATGGCAATACCAAAACGAGGGACCACGTGATAAGAAGGGAGATCCAACTTGAGGAAGGTGACGTATATAACCAAGCACTCGTAACGCTGACTGAACGCAGTATTCAGAATCTCGGATTTTTCAAGAAAGTTGATGTGCAGGCGTTACCGGACCCAAATTCTCCTGACAAATGTATCTTGCAGATTACTGTCGAGGAGGCTAAAACCGCTCAAGCAATGGCGAGTGCGGGCTACTCACCACTCGGTGGAGTTGGAATAGACTTGTCATACAGTGAGGAGAATCTTTACGGTACCGGGAAAGCCCTCAACGTCTCCGTTGGGTCTAGTAGGGAGAGGGCTGGTAGAGGAAAGAAAGCCAAGTTCAGGTTCTTCAACAATGTACATGTTGCACTCACAGATCCTCACCTCATGGATAAGGACATCGAGGGTACGGTCGCGGTTCATAGGTACGTAACATCCATATGGGATGGGTTCTCAGTTAAGAATCTCGGAGGTTCATGTAGTATCTCATACGAGCTAAGCAGGAACTGGATGCAGAGCTGGGAGTATGAAGCTTCGAGCCGTAAGTTTACCGACATTACGCGTGAAAGCGTGCGTGACCGCACATCCCCGATAATCATTGCTCAAGTTACTGAGGGTAGTGACACTACACTGCTCGGGGATCGCCGCGATGGAAAGTGCGGAATCTCATCAGTGAAGCATGTCATATCGTACGGCAAGACATTCCTAACAGGTATTAAGGGTAGGTTCTCCGCATCGTTCTCGACATCTATTGCTGGCCTTGGAGGCAAGGCGAAGCACATAAAGAACGAGCTGTCATGCTCGTACTCAATTCCTATCTTTAGGAAGAGCGCCATCACTGCCATGCTGTCGTACGGCATGCTATCCAAATTCGGTGGGAAGGATCCACACATTTTAGATAGCTTCATGTTTGGTGCAGAATCGTTCAGAGGGTTTGAATACGCCGGCATGGGACCGATGTCTGAAACCACGAGATTTTATGATGTCAAGGATGCTAACGGGAATGTCACGGACCGGAGACCAACAGTCGGGAGGGACTTCATAGGCGGTACAAGGTACTGGAAGGGTACGATTGAGTACAAATTCCCACTCGGTATGCCAGAGGAACTACAGGTGAGAGGCTTCGTATTTACAGACTTCGGAACGGTGTGGAGGCCGGCGAATAACGGGAGTAAGTACTGGGAGCAGTTTGGGGCTGGTGATCCTAGGCAGGCAGTTATAGATAACCACAATGGTGCTAACGACCAGTATAAGTTTAACATCGCAGATGAGGATAAGAAGGGTTGCAAACTCGATGATAGAGTCGTGGGACACAAGCTGTATGATAAGAGAAAGATCAGGATGTCGGGGGGCCTCGGGGTCGCTTTCGTAACACCATTTGGTCCGGTAAAGCTGACGTATGCCATACCGTTCAAGAGGGAGAAGTACGATGAGCAATATAGGTTCCTCCTCAGTTTCTCCCCAGCGATGTAACGCTGCAATAGATAGCGTTCCTAGCGACAGCGGATTGTAAATTGGTGTATGATCTTGATACTAGGAACCACCTCGAGAAATGCAGCAACATGCAATCCACTAATGCTACGGAATATAGAACACATACGTGTAACGAGCTTAACGTGAAGCACGTAGGGACAGACGTATTACTCTGTGGGTTTGTTCACAGGATACGAGACCATGGGGGGCTACTCTTCATAGATCTCCGTGATCACTACGGTACAACCCAATGTCTCCTTCAGGAAACTGACGACTCATTCGCTGTAGCCGAGAAGCTGAAGGACGAAGCTGTCGTGAAGATCAGCGGGACCGTAGTGAGGCGTGATCCATCTACGGTTAACATGGCAATGAGTACCGGAGAGATAGAGGTGCATGTGAATAATATCGAAGTACTCTCACAGCCTGCGTTAACTCTCCCAGTCCAGATCAATGTTGAGAATGAATTTCCGGAGGACACGAGGTTAACATATAGGTACCTCGATCTCCGCAGAAAGAAGATGCACGATAACATAATCCTCAGGTCCAACGTCATCTCACACATCAGACAGACGATGGCTTCGATGAACTTCCTCGAGGTTCAGACTCCGATCTTAACGTCATCCTCTCCTGAGGGTGCGAGGGACTACCTTATCCCCAGTAGAGTACATCACGGAAAATTCTATGCACTCCCCCAGGCTCCTCAGCAATTCAAGCAACTTCTGATGGTAGCAGGATTCGATAGGTACTTCCAGATCGCTCCGTGCTTTAGGGATGAGGATGCCAGAGCTGACAGATCTCCGGGTGAGTTCTACCAGCTCGATCTGGAGATGAGTTTTGTATCGCAGGATGATGTATTGAACGTCGTTGAAAATGTGATGCATAGTACATTCTCGAAATTTGCGATACCTGGTTATACCGTTAGCAGCCCTCCGTTCAAGAGGATCACATATAGCGACGCACGTCTTCACTACGGTAGCGACAAACCAGATCTCAGAAACCCGTTGCTCATCCAGGATGTAACTGACGTTTTCAGAATCTCTGGGTTTAGTGCGTTCTCCGAAGGAGTCAAGAGCGGCGCACTGGTGAGGAGTATCAACGTTCCAAACGGCTCAAGTGAACCACGCAGCTTCTTCGACAGGATTAATGAGTGGGCGAAGGACATAGGACTCCCAGGCCTCGGCTACATCTCCATGATCTCCGAGTCCAAGTTCAAGGGACCAATAGCTAAGTTTTTGAGTGGATCTGAGCTGGCGGAAATATCGAGAATCAACAACATGAAGACTGGGGACGCCGTGTTTTTTGTATGCGATAAGAAGGCTGTAAACTTGGCAGGGATGGTACGCACAAAGCTCGCAGAGACATTAAACCTGGTCGAGCAAAACGCCTACAGATTCTGCTGGGTCGTAGACTTCCCGATGTTTGGGTACGACGAGGAGAATAAACAAATCGCATTCTCACATAACCCATTCTCAATGCCACAGGGTGGATTGGAGGCATTGAACACCAAGGATCCATTCGAGATCAAAGCGTGGCAGTACGACATCGTCTGCAACGGGATCGAGCTGTCGAGTGGGGCGATAAGAAACCACGTCCCTGAGATTATGTATAGGGCGTTTGAGATAGCTGGTCACAGTCGTGATTTTGTGGACAGCAAATTCAGCGGGATGATCAGGGCGTTCAAATGCGGAGCACCACCTCACGGCGGATGCGCACCAGGAATCGACAGGATGGTGATGCTCCTGGCTGACACAGAAAATATCAGGGAGGTTATCGTATTCCCATTCAATCAGCAGGCGCAGGATCTTATGATGGGAGCCCCAGCTGATGTCACAGAGCAGCAGCTGAAGGAGTTGCATATCGCAGTGCTGCCTTCTTGAATACACGTCTAGGACAATATGCCAATATCAAGCCAAATTGCGAATGGCAAGATCCGATATTCGCCTTGTCAAAATGTTTCACGTGAAACATTGGCCACGTGTAAAGACATGACTTGCACACTTCATGTTGTCGTGGTGCTAGTCAAAGACCCCTGTTTTTTGGTAAACTTTTGCCTAGTGAGACTGGAGGGTAGGTTTCTTGAGGTTGGTGATGAGCTTAGATCCAAGACTGCAGCAGTTTAAGAATAAGATGGAATTATCGGTTGAGGCCTTTGGGAGGGAGTTATCTGGAATAAGGGCAGGGCGCGCGACAGCTGCCCTGCTCGAGCCGATCAAGGTAGATGCGTATGGTTCATTTATGCCCATCAACCAGATAGGAACCGTTTCGTCTCCTGATCCTAGGCTCCTCACTGTCAACATCTGGGATAGGGATCTAGTGAAAAGTGTGGAAAAGGCAATAAGGGAGTGTGGGGCGAGTTTGAATCCAATCACAGAGGGGCAGGTTATAAGGGTACCGATTCCGCCTCTCTCAGATGAGAGGCGGCAGGAGCTTTCCAAACTAGCTGGGAGGTACGCTGAAGACGCCAAGGTGGCTATCCGGAATATTCGAAGAGACGCCATGGACCACGTGAAAGTCATGGAGAAGAACGATGAGATTGGAGAGGATGAGATGAAGAGGCTGTCCGGTGATGTTCAAGATCTAACAAATGAGTTCTCCAAGAAGATCGATGTGATGCTTCAGTCCAAGCAGCACGACATAACTCAGATATAGGCACCGACGTACGATGCGCAAGTTGTACCACTATCCGCTGTGTGGGTTCTCGAGGGCCGCGAGGTTTTTATTGGCTGAGAAGAGGCTGGATTGTGCGCTGGTGTATGAGACTCCATGGACCCCGTCTGATGCACTGCTAGATCAAAATTTGTTCGGGACACTGCCTGTCCTCATTGATATCAATGGGGTATCAGTTTTTGGTAACTCCGCAATCAGGGAGTACCTTAATGAAACATATCCTGAGATTGAGATGATCGGAGTAGACCATGTGCAAAGAGCTGAGGTTCGTAGGCTGGCGGATTGGTTTGACATCGTGTTCTACAGGGATGTTTACTTCCCACTAATCAGAGAGAAGATCTTAAAGAGGTTCTCGAAGGACATCGATAAGGTCCCTGACCCAGCGAGTGTGAGGTCTGCGTGCTCCAGGCTCTCGACACATATGGATTACGTATCGTGGCTCATCGACAGAAGGAACTGGCTAGCAGGAAAGGATTTTTCCATAGCTGACATACACGCTGCATCTCTAATTTCCGTACTAGACTACCTCGGAGTCATCGTATGGGATAAATACGAGGTTGCAAAAAGCTGGTACGCAAAGATAAAATCAAGGCCTGGTTTTAGGAGTATCTTAAGCGACAACTTACCGCAGGTACCCCCGGCGCCGGAGTACTCAAATCCGGATTTTTAGTGGTGATGAGCATGTTGAATTTGGTGATAATCTGTGATGAAAAGAGGGTCTTTGATGGTGAGGCTAAGGAGGTACGTGTCATCACTGACAATGGCCCGGTTACCATACTGCCACAGCATCAGCCGTATATGGCAAAAATCTCGGATGAGGTCTCGTACGTGACGGACTCCGATGCGTGCGTATCTACGAAGATCATGAGTGGATTCGTGTATACAAACGGTAGGAGCTGTTTCATCGTGGTTCACAAAGATGCCGGGATTGACAACCTAAGGTAGGATAGAGTATATTGTCCATGTTGGTGCAACCCGGACGGAGAAAATGCAATGGGAGAGTATGGATTCCCTCTCGGCTGAAGCCGAGAGTACCGCATCACGCTTGCAAAGCAGATTAAACATATAAATATCAAAACTCAGATATCTTAAAGTCCCCCATTTTATGATGTCCATCTTG
>JAISWU010000004.1 GCA_031270735.1 Holosporales bacterium
TGAGTGGCGGTTAAGTCCTCTGCAAAGCACAAAAAAATTTTGTTCCTCTTTTGGGGGCTCAACCGGTTGAATTTCCTCATCTTCATAGCATACTCCTTCCGAGATGCTAGTCAAGAGCCGTTCACATATTGTGACAACAACATCAGGAGAAACGGATGTGGTCGCCTACATCGATCCAGCGGGCACTGTAACAAACTGGAGAGAGTGGTACTGGTCACTCCAGCAGATTGATGAGGCAATGGACCACCACCCAGTTGAAAGGGACGACCTCTGGGCCGGACGGGTAACAGCTGTTGTGCAGATACCTGATGAGTGGACGCCGCAACTTGGAAATCCCAGTAGCCCAATAAGATTCGTGCTGAAGACAGACAGCACCATAAGTGTTACAATAAACAAGTTGTATAGCGCTACCGATGACGGGGCACTTACAATAGTAAGGACGACCATGAGCGGTGATGAAACAGTGGAGACACTGGTTACAATGCAATGGCATAGAATTGTAGGATACCAGGTAAGCTGACAACCTCTATATCCGTATGTGATTCACACACCAGAGCTTAGGCGGGCGAAGAGTGTAGAGAATGAGAATGCGCAGCACAGTGAGGTGGCGAGGGCGTCGGTAGAATCTGCCGTCCTCGTGCCGTCGCTGCGATCGATTGGTGTTCTCAGTATTCTCTGCACCATTGTACCGACAACCTCCTTTGATGCATGACCAGAGCCGGTTACGTTCTTCTTGATCTCATTTGGTCTGTACGAATGCACCGGCAGTCCGGACTTCGATGCGGCTATGATGGCCGCTGTTCTCGCCATCATCAGCTTCTCACTGCTTTGCGGATTCATGTTTACAAACACATCCTCAATGGCGATGCGGGTGGGCATCACAGATAGTAGCAAACTCTGGAGCTCATCGAAGATAAAGACTAGTCGCCTTTCCAAAGGCAGCTTTGAGTCTGGACGTATCACCCCGCAATCAACATACCTCACGGTTCCGCCGCTGCCTGTCTCAACGACTCCCCACCCGGTTCGTAGGAGGCCTGGATCTATCCCGAATATCAATTCACTCGACATTTTTCCTCAGCTTCTTCTTGAGGAGCCACAGCAGGATAGCAGCCATTGCTCCTAGCACCAACGAATCTCTCACTATGATTTCCCATATATCTCCTGCCATGCAAATCGTCCGGACACTCGATACGTAGTACTTCGCTGGGAAGATGTATGACAGAAACTGCAGCCATAGCGGCATGCTCGATATCTCAAATACAAATCCTGACAGCATGAAAGTCGGTAGGAACGTCACAGTCACTGCCCCCATCGCTGCAACGAACTGATCCTTCGCTGACGTAGAGATCAGTATTCCTATCAGGAGGGACACGGTGATGAAGATCGATGAGACCAACAGCATCGCGAGTATGGATCCTTCGAACGGAGAGTTAAACGCAAGCTTGCCGTATATCAGTGAGAAGGCGAGTGAAACGAGACACAATCCGAAGTATGGGATTACCTTGGAAACAATGATCTCGCCGATCGAGACTGGCGTTGCGATTATCGCCTCCATCGTTCCTCTCTCCCACTCCTTCGCAATCACAAGTGACGTTAGGAACGTTCCGACTATTGAGATGATCATCGTCAGGGCTCCTGCCATCAGGAAGTTTATGGAGCCAGTAGTTGGGTTGAACCACAGCCGATCTAAGATGCGCATACCACCGCGGTTGTCCTTTGGATATGCAAGTGAGGAGATATGTCGGTGGAATATTCCAGAAGCGTATGCCTCTATGTATGCGGCGGTGTTTGGATCGGTCCCGTCACTCACCACCTGAACCTCTGCCTTCCTTCCTGCGCTTACGTTCTTGGAAAAATTTTCAGGAACGAATATGGTACCCATGGTCCTGCCGGATTCCATGTGTCCACCAGCCTCCTGACTTGATCTTACCACATTGACATCGAAGTACTCGGAGTGCACGTACGAATCGACCAGGTCATTCGCGATCTTCCCGGAGTCCTGCTGCACGATGTCGACCCTAATGTTCTTGATGTCAAACGACATCCCATATCCAAAGATCGCCAGGATTAGCGCCGGCATCACGATAGCAACCAGGATGTTACTCACATCCCGCCTGATCTGCTTGATCTCCTTGCGTACCAGCGCTTTGACAGTCGTTATGTTCATCTGTACAAATTCACAGCTGATGTAGCCCTCACGTGATGTTACAACATACAGAACACTCAGCAGTGATGATTGAGTGTAGCTGCGTTGCAATATCCGTGTTGCTTACCTGTATTCCAAATGCTTTGAGGATGCTCGTTGAGGTCTGTATTGGAGCGACAACCGTGTTGATACCGATGCCGATTACCGCGTGTGGGTAGGACGTCTCTATTAGCACTCCTGAAATTTTTTTATCATGAATCATCACATCATTTGGTGCCTTAATTGATATGGCATCGGTCTCGCTCCCTAGTCGTGTGAGCAGTGTGACGATAGCGTGGAGTACAATTGGATTGAGACCTGCAGTACCATGTTCTTGCAATCCAAGCTTATCGAGGTTGATAATGTATGAGCAGTGGAAGTTGCCGCGTGTCGATATCCAGGTTCGTGAGTTCATCCTCCCCCTACCGGCAGTCTGCATATCAGCCAATACTGCAATATCTACCCACTCCGTCGCATCCGTTGTAGCATGCTTTCTTGTCATATCAGATATGAGATCGAGGGCATAATCATTGGTGCTCCCCACAGTATCAAGTTGTACTATCTTAAGCGTCATTTCCTGAAAAACCTGAATATGGTGTCAATTACGTACTGCCCGTCATTATCAGACAGAAGGGGGTGCAGAGGCAATGATAACATGCTTTCGTACAATCTGACGGCATTCGGCAAGTCGTAGCCCATATCGAAGTATGACAGCAGGTGTGTTGGCTTGTACTGGACTCCAGTTTCGATACCTGCTTCAGCGAGAAACGCTTGTAGTCCATCTCGTGATCCATCCTTGACGATGATCGGAAAAATGTGTGGCACCGCGGTCTCTGTGTTAATCGGAAACAACTGCAGTTCACTAATCGCGGAGAGTGCCTTCATATACATCTTGGCGCTCCTTCGTCGCCGTTCTCTTATTTGAGGAAATCTGGCGAGTTGAGTTCTTCCGATAGCTGCTGCTATATCATTCATATGCAGCCGCCATCCTTGTTCAGTTACATCGAAATCCCAGCTACGTTGTCCACTATATCTCCTTTCGGTGTCCCCTATAACCCCTAGCAACCTCATATCAGCTAGCTTCTTTGCAATAGCTGAATCTGAAGTCAATATGCATCCCCCATCGCCACATGATATATTTTTTATCGGGTCAAAACTAAAGCACATAATTCCATCACGATTAGCGATGTTTTCGTCTCCGAAACAATGTGCCGCATCCTCGATTACCCTGAGGTTGTTGGCCTCTGCGAATTGATATACGTCATATATTCTGGAGTCGCATCCGGCATACAGGACCGGCATGATGGCTTTTGTCCGGCTTGTAAGACTCTCAGCTGCATCCGACAAATCTATGAATCCGTCATCCGTAACATCACACGGCACAGGTACTGCACCGCATGCTTTCACCGCCTGAAACGTCGCAACAAATGTTAAAGTTGGAATCAGCACCTCATCGCCAGCGCCTATTCCACATGCCTGCGTCGCAAGTAGCAGTGCCGCAGTACACGAATGTACACATATCACATGTGCATCGGGCTTGCCCAAAAACGATAACAGCTCACTCTCAAACTGCTGGGTCTCGCGTCCCATACTAACCGAGCCGGTCTTCATGACCCTTGCTACCGCATCTGCTTCCTGCTCAGAAAACCACGCGGCAGACAGTTTGATTCTCTTCAAGAGTCACGCCAGAATTACAATTGCTAATGACGGCCATTATAGCAACTCCTCAGTTGCTCAGATAGTCGTGTGTATGTTCGCGTACACAACAGGTTTTATGAGTGCAGCTTCGATAGCGGATGCGTTACAATATCTGACATAGCGCATTGATATGGTGACGGAATCTTAAGCGATGAGTAGGAAAGTAGCAGCCGTATTGACAGCGGCAATAATTGCAGGATGGTACACAGAAGCTCATGCCACCGAGCAACGGACAGGCTTGGACGTACCGGCATCACCCCCCCCCCCCCCAGGAGCCACACCTTGGCACGCAATCTCACAAGAATGTGCGATAGCCTGCGGCGTGCATGGTAACCCAGTCGCACTCGACCTGTTGTCAGCGACAAGCGAACCGCAAATACCACTTTGCACGATACCATATTATGCACAGATCACGGATCCAGAGCTAGCAATCCTCGAACGACTAGGAGACCTCACTACACTGGCAGAGGACGAGGAAGAAAGGAGAACCCAAATCCAGCGACGCTTGGAAACCGCGCGGCGGTGTGCAGCAGTAACACAGAAAGGCTGGGCTGGACAAGGATGCTGCTAGCGAGAGGTATGAGGGCAAGGACGTTGAGCCTATGCGTAGAGATCGGAAAGCTGAGGGGATACGGAAGCAGTCTAGGCGAAGATGATAAGGCGAGGCTCCTCCAATTACTCTACCTGCTGAAAGCATGGCAAGAGCGACTAACGTGGAAACTACTGCGTGGCGTGATAGATAAAAAGGAAGCCGTAGCGAAATACGAGCACGGCATAGGTCCCCTTGAATGGGCGTGCTAACAGTACCTCCAACACGAGGATGCAGGAATAGATGGTTAGAAGACTACCTTGTGGATAGCATTCACAGCTAGCTCTGTCTGGAGGCGTGGTACCGCGAATGACAGCGACATCTTGTTGTTTATCGTCACCTTCACGCTTATCGCCTTATTATTGAGCATGGTCGTGATATCGTCCACCATGCCTCCACCGTCAAGATCCTGCCCGACGATTGTTACCAGCCCAACATCATCGTCGTACTCGGTACCGTACTTACCCTTGAGTGTATGCGGAACGATGTACGTATTATCCGAGATGCGCTTTACGCATGTCTCGTCGTTTGTTGGGAATCTCGCATCTGGAGTACCTAGTTTAAAGGTTGCGATCGTAAGGCCAGAGTGATGTGCGATGCCAGCAACTCTACCGCTTGTCGAAACGTACACTGTTGAGTTTGTGATGATTGTCTGGCCGCCGTCATCCGAGAAGCTCGACACGACACTGAGGTTTACGTTGTATTGCTTGGCGACAGATACGGACTTTGCTTGCAAGACGTTAGCTCCGTGCAGTGATAGCTCATGCATCTCATCGTACGATATGCGCGTGAGTCTTTTGCAGTTGACTGCTATCCTGGGATCGGCTGTGTAGACCCCATCAACGTCTGTGTATATGTAGCACCTGTCGGCATTGATTGCACTTGCCACGGCGCACGCTGTGGCATCAGAGCCTCCTCTACCCACTGTGTAGATATCTCCACCATTTACTCCCTGGAATCCCGTAATAACCGGTACAATTCCTGTGACTAGCTCTTCAAGGATCCCGTCGCCATTCACGTTACTAATCGATGCATCTGAGTGTACACCACTTGTTTTAATCGGAAGCTGCCAGGCGTTAAGCGACTTGGCTGGGATGCCAATGGAACAGAGACACATGGCCAGTAGTCCAGCTGCTACCTGCTCCCCAGAGCTTATGACGGCATCATATTCTCGGTTGCTACACGTATCACTGAACTGCTTCGTCATCTCGATGAGCTGGTTGGTTACCCCCTGCATCGCCGAGGTAACAACCACAACACGATTTCCGCAGGCGATATGTCTGGCAACAATCTCTGCAACATGCCTTATGCGAAACGCATTCGCAACCGAGGAACCACCGAACTTCAGTACCTCTAAGCCCATCACTCCTTGTAGTCTATCCACCCAATGTTCCCATCCTGTTTTTTGTATACGACGTTAACGCGGCCGGAGTCGATATTCTTGAACATGACGACTGGAGCGTCTGTAAGATCGAGCTTCATAACGGCTTCACTGACGCTGAGAGACAACACATACCCCTCTCGTTCGGCAATCACGAGGTGCTCCTCGTCGATTTCATCCGAGGCGGAAGACTTCCTTTCTAGTACGTACTTCACAGCGTCGTTTCCGGCATCATCCCACCTTTTCCGCCTGTGTTTATTGATGAGTCGATTTTTGTGTTTTGACAGGAGTGCCACCAACCTCGAGAGAGCCGCATCCACCGCAGCATATGCATCCGGTGACTCACCGTGCGAATTAATCACAAACCCCTTGTGGACGTATAGCCGTGCCTCCACCATAAAGTCTTTATTATCCTTCCTAATCGTAAGCGCCGATTCGACGTCCTCTCCAAGATACTTCTGCATGAGGTTAGATACAGAATCAGATATGTAGCTCCTAAGGCTCGCTCCTAGATCTATGCCCTTGCCAGTAATTTTCACGTTCACTATGTTCTCACACAAATCACCAAACACGGACATGTTAGCAAGGATGGTGTTTGACGTGAAACAAAATTCGGAAGGAGAAGGGATGGTAATTAGACCCCTCCTATAACCTTCAAAATCAGAGTTTCTGGAAGGAGACACGGAGCACAGAAGCGGAGTGTACTGTGGGGCGTACATGAGCATTCGAGCACCGTATCAACGTACCAAAAAACTGATTGTGAGGAGTTATGGAAGAGGTCTAGTGAGATCCAGCAAGGCCTCCCACGAGATGATGGTGGGAGGCGACTCTGGATATAGGTATAGCGGGCTGTTATGCTGGTGGTATCGGCGCGTACTCTGCGTACCTCCTTATTATCATGTGCCATTCGAACCCGTACGGAAGCCCTGCAAACTGGATACCACCTGAATAGTCCGGAGCACGCATGGAATAGCCGGCTATGGCGTGACAAGCCCAGAATGACTGGCCAGTTGCTTCTTCTGTGAGGATGGGACCATACTGTGTATCACCGCCAAGTTTCGTCCAACCAGTAACGTTCCATTTGCCGTAGATTCTCATCACCATTTCATCAACATCTCCTTTACCAGGATGTTCAGTTCTTATAGGTCCTGCTATGTAACTGTCAATCGATGGTAGCTCGGTCGTATCTCCCATGCCTGAGTACGTCTTTGGTTCACCATCATTCGTCTACAATGTGACTCGTACCGGCCACCCCATTCCGGTGACGAGAATATGTGAGTTGACTGTGTGAGTTCGATCTGTTCCACGCTCTAACCAGTCCCATTTAACACTCCCTGGTGCCGTTGGTCTATCTGGCCTAAGGTTGCTCGAGATGTCTGCCATCATGCGCCTGTAATACGATCTCAGCGGCTCAGGAGTCCCATTCCTATCCAGCATCTCATCCGCTCTGGCCTGTGCTATTACCAATCCCATCGTACTTGTAACCCATAGATGCATCCCTGTTAATGGTGATGGGGTACCCAACACATCAGCTCTAGC
>JAISWU010000030.1 GCA_031270735.1 Holosporales bacterium
CACCATTGATGATAGTAGTACTAACTTGTTCATTGGGTCTTCCTCCCCATATAGATTCTTATGTATATGATAAGGGGGGAAAGGTTAAGGAAACGTTAACATTGTGAGAAAAATGTTTATGGTGGAAGTTGGTTAATGGTAAGGAGCGCAGAGTAGTTAGGAATCTTCGGACAGATGTGGACACAGATCATGTACCAGGCATTTCGTACACTTGGGAGATACGGCCTTACAGACATATCGGCCGTGGAGTACAAGCCAGCTGCTGGCCCTGCTGTGGAATCTGTTTGGAAGCACCTTCATGAGATCAGTCTCAATTGCTGATGTGGTTTTGGCATTGCTAAGGCCCAGTCGCTTTGACAGTCGCATTACGTGTGTGTCAACTGCTATGAGCGGTATTCCGAACAGGTGATTGAGGATGACGTTCGCAGACTTGCGACCAATTCCTGGTAACTGCTCAAGCTCGGCACGTTCTCTCGGAATGTCCGAGTCGTGCCGTGATATGAGCAGCTTGGATAGCTCCATAATGTTCTTGGCCTTATTGTTGTACAGCCCGATTGATCTGATGTGTTCCTTCAGCCTATCAATTCCAAGTACCAGCATCTTCTGTGGGGTATCTGCAATCCTGAACAGCTCGGCTGTTGCACGATTGACAGAGCGGTCGGTAGCCTGCGCTGATAGCAGTACGCTCACCACGAACGTAAACTCATTATGAGCAATCAGCTCACTTAGTGGATGTGGATTGCTGGACTCGAATCTCTCGAATATTTGGGATACCCTAGTCGATATCAACACTGGCTACAAATTCCTCTTCCGAGAGCATCGGAATGCCGAGCTCCTGTGCGTGCTTCAACTTGGCGCCAGCGCGCTCGCCAACGATTACGAAGTCTGTCTTGCTGGATACCACCGAGGTTACGATCGCCCCACTAGAAGTAACGAGCTGCTTTGCATGCTCCCTGCTCATGCCAACCAGGTTTCCGGTGAAGACGACGATTTTCTTGTAGTACTTCCCAGCGGGGTTAGCACCGTAATTTGGGGAATCTTTATCTACCGTGACACTCTCCAAGAGGTTCCGGATGTGTGCCATGTTTATCTCGTTCCTGAAAAACAGGTGGACCTTCTTTGCGAGTGAAGCCCCGATATTATCAATGGCATCTATGTCGTTGCTACTTGCGGCTACCAACTCTTCTATCGTCGAGAAGCTGTCGGTTAACAATTTTGCGATATGCTCCCCGACCCCTGGAATTGCCAGCGCAGTAACGAATCGTAACAGAGAGATGTGCTTTCGTGCCTTAATGCTGTTATATAGATTACTGGCAGATACTACACCCCAGCCCGGTTTCTGAGAGAGTGGCCCAAACTCCGTCTCCTTCTCTTGCAACCTGAATATATCTACCGCAGTCTTGATGCGTCCCTCTGTATAGAATTCCTCGACTTGTATCTTGCCGAGCCCGATGATATCGAAGCAAGGCTCCGATGCGAAGTACGTTATGTAGTTAATAACCTGTCCCGGGCAGGCGTACCGATTCTCACAATACATATCAGCTACCCCCTCACGCCTTGTAACCGGAGAGCCGCATGACGGGCATACTGATGGAACCTCAAACTTCTGATTACCAGACTTTTTCGTTATGGATACAAGCTTCGGGATTACGTCCCCAGCTCTCGCTATCAAGGCAGTATCACCAACAGCAATGCACTTCTTGTCAATCGTATCGAAGTTATGAAGTGTCACTCTGGAAATGATGGCACCAGACACGTTAACTGGATTAATTATGGCAACTGGTGTGATCCTCCCGCTTCGTCCGATACTCAGTACTATATCCGTTATAGTGCTCTCTGCCTCACTGGCGGAGAACTTAAATGCGACCGAATGCCTAGGATTTCGTCCTGAAAATCCTAGGCGTCTTTGTAGCAATATAGAATTGACCTTGACTACGGTGCCATCAATCTCGTACCTGAGCGAACCTCGCTTAGCCATGGCGTCCTCATGAAACTTGCCGACCTCTGTCGCATCCCTGCACAATCTGTGCTCAGTCACTGAGCATCCGATGTTCGCTAACATATTCAAGGCATCTACCTGTGTCTCTACGTTAACTGCATCTCCGGGTGAGGAGATATGGTATGCGAAGAATTGCAAATGTCTTGAGGCGGTGATAGCAGCATCAATCTGCCTCAAGGAGCCAGCTGCCGCATTCCTGGGATTCGCAAACGGAGGCTCTCCAGCAGAGATTCTTTCAGAGTTTATGTCGTTGAAGTCCTCAGAACTCATGTACACCTCACCTCTAATTTCAATCTCACCCTGTATGGGAATCGTTTTCGGAATGTCCGAAATTATCATGATGTTATGCGTGATGTCCTCTCCAACATATCCATTTCCCCTCGTGCTACCACGTGCAATTTTTCCGTCGATATATATTACCGATGCCGACAAACCATCTATCTTGGGTTCGCAACAAAACTCTAGAGCCGCCGGATTGATACGAAGGAATCTTGCCGCTCTCGCGAAAAATCTTTCGACATCAAGAACAGAGAATGCATTCTCCAGGGATAGCATGGGACTACGGTGCCGCACCTTTGCGAATGGCGAATTGTCAATTGGAGCTCCGATACTCCTACTCGGCGAGTGCGCCGAAATTAATGTCGGAAACTTCTTTTCGATTGCGTAAAGCCTGGCTCGGAGCGCGTCGTACTCCGCATCGGACAGTTCGGGCATTGCTCTGTTATAGTACAGATCGTCGTGTCGCCTGATTTCCGATCTTAAGAATGCAAGCTCGGCGTTTGCCTCGAGTAAGGATAAGTCGTCCACAGACTTTGAAGTAGCCACGAAAACCGAAATGCATCACGGAACACTAATGTATTATATCACGACAGATGTGCGCGCCGTAGTTAGACTGACCAAGTTTGTGATGAGGATAACAAAAACTAAGCTGTGTTGCAGGCTGCAGTTTTGGTCTAATATTGTGCTTAGCATGCAACAGATCTTGTGTAGTGTAAAATTGAGTAATATCGCATATCTAGATTACGCTGCAACTACGCCGTGCGATCCGGTGGTATTTGAAGCAATGAGCCCCTACTTTTGTGGCGTCTTCGGTAACCCAAATTCCATGCATCATTTCGGAATGGTCGCCCTCGATGCGGTAGACGCTGCGAGGATCAAGGTTAGAACTTTGATCAATGCCGATTTTGAAGAGGTAGTGTTTACGAGTGGCGCCACTGAGGCCAACAAAATTGCGACGATACGCACAATGAAATCCCTAAACAAAACTGCTGGGAAACGACACTTCGTTACCCTCGCGACTGAGCATAAGTCGATCCTTGATTGTACAGACTACTTGAAGCGGGAAGGATTTGATGTCACGCTGTTGGAGGTGGGAAGCGACGGCTTGTTGAACCTCGATCACCTCACCTCCGTTATCAATGATACCACAGGCCTCCTGTCATTTTGCTTCGTGAACAGTGAGACTGGCGTAATGCAGGACGTGAAAAGAATTGTTGCAACCTGCCATGAGCGTGGCATACTGGTGCATGCTGATGCTACTCAGGCATTTGGCAAGATTCCCCTCGATGTTAAAGAACTTGATCTCGATTTCCTGAGTGCCTCTGGTCACAAGGTGTATGGGCCTAAGGGTATTGGCGTACTGTATTGCAAGTCAGTCCATGCCAGGCTTGTAAGGACTCCTGGAGCTAACCGCGATGTAGAGTTTGGGATACGCTCTGGAACTGTCCCTGTGCCGCTTTGTGTCGGTATGGGAGAGGCAGCAAAGATCGCGTTTTCAGAGTTATCCACGAATCTCACGCGTATCGCGGCATTACGAGAAAGGCTCATAGCCGGCATCACTGGACAGCTTGATGAGATCTACATAAACGGGAGCAGTGTACACAACTACCCTGGCATCGTGAACATAAGCTTTAGGGGATGCGAGGGCGAGGCGATTATGATGGAGGCGAAACATATAGCGGTCTCGTCTGGATCGGCCTGTACATCTAACAAACTCACGATATCACACGTACTAGAGGCAATGAAAATTCCTGTTGACATTGCTCAGTCATCGATCAGAATCTCGATAGGGAAACTCACCACAGAAGCAGAGATAGATCTGGCAATCGAGGAGCTTGTCACTGCAACCAAAAAGTTACGTGCCATCAGCCCCGTCTGGGATATAATACGGAGCGGGTCTAGCGTGGACGACGTGTTCAAAAGGCAAGGCTTCCGATGAAGTATAGCGACAGGACCATAGCGTACTACGAGAAGATGAAGAACACAGGTGGGTTCGACGAGAACCTTCCGAACGTAGGTACGGGTATCGTCGGGTCTCCACTATGCGGCGACGTCATGAAGCTGCAGTTGTTCTTCGGCAATGACGATGTAATCATCGATGCTAAATACAAGGTATTTGGCTGTGTGTCGGCGATCGCGTCGATGGAACTTGCGACCACCCTCCTGCGTGGGAGAACAATCGATGAAGCCCGAGAGATTAAGAACGAGGACGTCGCCCAATCGCTTGAGCTCTCCGAGATAAAGAGGCACTGCTCAGTACTAGCAAAGGAGTCGATCGATGCTGCAATTGAAGACTACGTTTCTAAGAAGGATAAGGTGAATAAGGTGATTACGATAACAAATCGGGCTGTCGATAAGATCGAGGAATTGCTGGCAGAGCGCGGTAGCATCGGTCTGCTAATTTCAATCGAATGCGGTGCCGGCTGCTCATCGATCATCGACTACACTCTCTCGTATGTGACGGAGGTGGATAGTAACATGATCACGATAGAGGTAAGCGGCATCAAGTTCTTCTACGCGCCGGAGATAGAGCTAATGATCCGCGGTCTCAACATCGATGTAGTCGGAGATAATAGTGCGTACGGTTTCATTGTGACCAACAAATACCACAGGCCATGCCAGAATTGCTCATGCAAATGCGGGATGGTTTAGTTGACACTTAAAGCCTCCCCCACCCGAGTCTCAATGGTTGAGGAAGGTGGAGGAGGTTAGAAGTCTTGTTACGAGCCTATGACGTCCACTGTACCTTGATTGCTCTAAATGATACGCTCTCGACACTGCCCCATGCGTACAAGCCGGTCGACGGCTTTGCTACTCTGTCGTACATGGGCAACGTAAGGCTGCACTGGTCTGTGCCAGTGGTCGTTTGTAAATTGCCATCCTGCACCTGCCAATTTCCCTGTAAGGTGATACATATCAGCTCACGCTGGTGGCTCTGTCCAGGCCATGGATGGTGGATGGCCCAATGGCTTGTAATCTGGGGGACGTCGGTCTCATTAATTCTACTCACGTCTACGACTGTGGCTCCAGGACTCTGAATTACCCTGTCTACCGTTGTCCATTGCCCAGGGTTGTAAGTTCTGCCGACCTGTACAAATGTTGTCGTTGGCCAGGATAGTGCTCCGTTGCCGAGAGTTACCCAGTTCAGTGTACCTAGCGCCCCTGGGAGTGCTGCATTGTCTATGGTTCCGCATGTCTCGCCCATCAGTTGGAGCAGCGGCTGTCTGATAGGTGAGCGTATCCTGGCCTCCTCCAGTACCTGTAGGATGCTAAACTGGGCTGGTGTGTATGATGATATTGTTGTGAGCCTCTCCTCTAACCTCAATAACCTCCCCATCACGGTTTCGCTCTCCTCTCCATCGGTAGTGCTTCCTATCCGCCCTCTAACATCTTCCAACCCATCTATCAGTGTGACCGCCTTCTCGTGTAGTGTACCTCTCCTAGATAGTGGTTGTAGCTCTCCAGGCTCTGCTTCACTGTCCTCGGCATCCATTCCTATAGCATCCTCCAACATCCCTAATCTCTCGTGTACACTCCCAGCAGATCCTCTAGCTCCTACTTCCTCTGCTAACTCGTCAATTCTCTCGTACAGCTCATCTGCCTTCTGATGTAGCGTACCACGCCTGGCATCACG
>JAISWU010000002.1 GCA_031270735.1 Holosporales bacterium
TGGCGGTTAAGTCCTCTGCAAAGCACAAAAAAATTTTGTTCCTCTTTTGGGGGCTCAACCGGTTGAATTTCCTCATCTTCATAGCATACTCCTTCCGAGATGCTAGTCAAGAGCCAAAAACAATTGCACAAAATTATGATATTTTTAGCAATAATCTTCAACATAAAAATCATGTCCCAGACTTGCGCGTTGCCTGTGATGCTTCATCTTTACGTAGCGCCTCAACGCCCGGCAATTTATACCCTGCCACAAATTCCAAGAATGCCCCACCTGCAGTCGAGATGAATGTAATATCATCTTTGTAGATTCCTATTGAAGCTACCGTCTCTCCGCCGCCGATGACTGAGACGATGGCATTGTGCCTAGTTGCATGGGAGACGACCTTTGCTACCGTAGCTGAGCCTTCACAGAAATTCGAAAACTCGAATGCACCTACCGCTCCGTTCCAAAGCAGAGTCCTGGATTTCTCGATAATTCCCGTTATCTTAGCGATGGCTCGTGGCCCAATGTCGAAACACGAGTAGCCATCCGGAATCTGCGTAACATCGTAACTGCTACCTGCATGATTGATAGACTCAGCCGCGACTACATCCTCCGGCAGCATAATATTGGCTTGTGCCTCCCGTAAGATCTTGGCGGCTATCTCAAGTTGGTCTCTTTCTACAAGGGAGCACTTCATATCAACGTCCTTGGAGGCGAGGAATGTATTTGCCATCGCTCCGGTTATCACCAACGTATCGGCAGTTTGAGAGAGCTGCTTGAGAACCTCCATCTTGGATGAGATCTTCGATCCTCCGATGATTGCGGTGAACGGACGCTTAATGTGATCTGTTACAGCTGAGATACCATCGATCTCTCTCTTCATCGAGTGGCCGGCGAACGACGGCAGGTGCTCTGTTATGGCGCATACTGATGCATGTCTCCTGTGGGAAACTGAGAATGCATCGTTGATATAAATATCACCAAATTTTGCAAGCTCCTCTGCAAACCACCGATCGTTCTTCGTCTCCCCATCGTAGAACCTTAGATTCTCAAGCATGGTAACCTTGGCGGTTATGGAGCTGGGGTCGATGTCGAATAGCAATCCCCCCATAAAATTAACCTCCTCACCTACGACAGACGAGACATTGTTGACTACGTTCCTGAGCGAGTACTTCGGATCGTTGGCATCCTCTGCTGAGGGCCTTTTGTAGTGTGAGATAAGAACGACACGCAGATCCATCGCTAGCACGTCCATCACTGTATCCTTGATGGCATGCACCTTCGTCAGATCCTCAACATCGGACGGTAGGTTAAGATCTGCTCTTACAATGCAGCGGCGTACATGGCGGTGACGGGCTACGTACTCCTTGAAGTCTTTAAAATCTCTGATCATCATATCTCCTTCGTATTTTCTTTTAGCCAACTCAGGGTCGCCGGATCGTCTGCAAAAGCACAACTGAACTTCTTGTAGATCAGGGCATGGTAACTGTTGAGCCACTCCCGCTCACCTGAATCCAGACGCTTCGCATCTATCAACTTCTTGCAGAACGGGATAAAGTTCAGAGTTTCAAATTCGATGTACCCTGGATACGTTGGTGATGCCACAGTACGTAGCATATTCTCCAATCTTACCCCGAAGTCGAGCTTGTATATCCCAGGCTCCACAGTGAACACCATGTCATTTGTAATGCGTTCATTAGAGCCTTGTGAAATGCTCGGATGCTCGTGGACATTGCCGAAACTACCAACTCCATGCCCAGTTCCAAAGTTATAATCGAAGCCTTTTCGCCATACCAAGAACCTGGCGATGGAGTCTAGGCAGGCGGCCTTCGTTTTATCCGGGAATCGTGCACTTGAAAGCATGATGACAGACTTCAGGACAGTCGTGTAGATATCGACCATTTCTCGAGTAAGGGAGTTTCCCCTGTATATCACTCTAGTCATATCAGTCGTAGCGCTCGTAAAGTGAGCACCTGCATCAAACAGGAACAGACCGTCTCGGTCGATATCGATACTCCCTAATGTCTTTGGGTTGTAATGAACGATAGAGGTGTTCTCGCCGAATGATGATATGGCGTTGAAACTCATGTCCATAAATGCCTCATTCTTTCGGAGCGCAGTTTCAAAGACTTCGATGACTCCTACCTCTGTTGTACGAGGACATGTCTCAACGTATGCCAATGCCTTTATGAAGGCGATAGATGTGAGTTCTGCAGCAGTCCTTAAATTCGATATCTCTACCTGATTCTTAATGGATTCGAACTGCCCGACATCAACCTTAGATTGCTGCACCTGGAATCCGAGGCTTTGGAGAGTCCATGGGAAGTACACAGGAATAGTCGCAAAGTTGCAGTTCACAGTTACCTTATCCATCGTGGACATTACGTCCTTGAAGCTACTAAGAGGAACGTACGAGAAGTCATCACTCGCTTCTTTTAGCTCAAGATCACAGAAAACAATTGGCTTTCCGGTGTGAGCAATGTACACAGCGCAGGCCGGCAGTACGCTCTTGTCGCTCGTAACTTTCTGCAGTCTCATACCAGTACACCACCCCGTCACCGGTTTTTCAGTTAGCAGCACGGCCTCCCCATTATCTATGGCATTCCTAATTCTATCGATGCGATCACCGTGAGACTCTCCGACGTCAGCCTCGTTCATCAAAAACAGCTTGGTGTTGGATGGTGTTGGTATGCCGAATAGCTTGGTAGATGACGCCTCATCCAAAACCTTTACGTTAAACCCAATCTCTTTCGAGAGCTTCAATATCGACAGGTACGAGCTGTGCGTTATTGAGAACGGTCCAACCGCTAATGTCTGATCTTTCTTGATCATCCTCGAAAGGAGAGTGGTGGTGGTGACACTCGGATATATACAAACTTCCCAAATGGATGTATCTACCTGCTTATTGGCCTGGTTCACATAACGACCATCGACGCATAGCACAGCCTCATGAGCTGTGACCACAGCACGGCCGTTCGATCCCGAAAACCCAGAGATCTGCGTGAGATTGGATACCTCGTCATCGAAGTTTCCGAACGAATTGTTGATTGCAACGACGATCGCATTGCCACCGAGTTCAGCAAGGCTGTTCCTTAATTTTTGTAAGTTGCTTGTGTAATCCATGTTCATATGGTCCTTTGAATTTTTTTAGAGACTGTATCAATCGCGATAAGCTCGGTAAGCACCTGTTCAAGATCATCTATGTGTATCATATTCGGTCCATCGCATGGTGCATTATCTGGATCATCATGTACTTCCATGAAGACTCCAGCAACACCCACCGCAACGGCAGCTCTTGCCAAGATAGGGGCAAACTTACGTTCACCACCTGACGAGGCTCCATTAGCCGAGGGCATCTGTACGGAATGTGTCGCATCGAATATAACTGGGCATCCCGTCTGTGCCATAATCGGAATTCCTCTGAAATCAGTGACGAGGGCATTGTACCCAAAGCACGTTCCCCTGTCGCACAGCATGATATCAGTAGCTCCGAAGCACCTCAGTTTCTCAACGACACTAGCCATATCAGCCGGAGCTACGAACTGTCCTTTCTTGACATTGATCACACGCCCAGTCTTGGCAGCCGCCTTCAGAAGATCTGTCTGCCTGCAGAGAAACGCGGGAATCTGCAAAACATCGGCAACTTCAGCTACGACATCACATTGATCCGGCAGGTGAACATCCGTTAAGACAGGAACCCCAAATTCCGACTTGACCTTCTCCAGGATCCGGAGGCCCTCGTCGATTCCTACACCTCTCTCGCCAGAGATGCTGGTCCGATTTGCCTTGTCGAAAGATGACTTGAATATGTGGCTGACGCCGAGTCTCTCACATACCACTCCTATCTTACAGCACATAGCTAGCGAGTGGTCAAGCGATTCTATTACGCAAGGGCCACCTATGAAAACAAAGGGCCTGTCGTTCGCGATCTCAAAGCCACCAATGGTGACTGCCTTTATGGTTGAGGTGTTCATAGAGGAAGTACCGTAAGTTCATCTTCACCGCCGTAATCATAAACCAAAATAGGTACGGCGCAATATATTATGTTCACAAATTGCAACTCGCAATGTTCGGCATAAAATGATAACATCGACCACGTGTGATTGTGATCACGGATACATCTAAATTCCTCGTGAAGAAAAATTTAAAAAGTATATTGTCATGGTCAGTCTTGATTCTAGGGTTGGTTCTGTTCACTGTTCCATTCGACGGAAAGTTCTTCAGCTCTGGCCAGCAGGAATTGACGTACTCCAAGTTTATCAAGGAAGTATCAAACGGTAACGTCAAGGAGGTGTTTATCAAGAATACAACCTCTAAGATTATAGGGGCGTTCTCCAACGGCAAAGTTTTCTCAACTGTAGCTCCGTTGGATATAAGGATGGTAGATAGGTTACTCGATAACAGTGTGGAAGTGCGGGTAGACTCTGGTGAGTCCGGGTGGGGGCATCTAACGTCTATCCTCATTCAGTGGTTTCCGCTCTTGCTGTTGATAGGCCTCATGATCTACTCGTCCAGACAAATGCGGTCTGGAGGTAAGGGGGGAATGGGTAGCGGCCCACTCGGCATAGGCAAGGCGAGATCTAAGATGCTTCAGCAGCAGAAGGTAAACGTAACGTTTGCTGATGTCGCTGGAATAGATGAGGCTAAGCATGAGCTGGAGGAGATTGTGGACTTCCTCAAGACTCCCCAAAAATTCCAAAGACTCGGCGGGAAGATCCCACGTGGGGTCTTGCTAATAGGAGATCCAGGAAATGGAAAGACGCTCCTGGCTAGGGCAATCGCTGGAGAGGCGGGTGTGCCGTTCTTCAGCATCTCAGGTTCAGACTTCGTCGAGGTCTTCGTGGGGGTCGGTGCGAGTAGGGTGCGCGAGATGTTTGAGCATGCCAAGAAGCATGTACCTTGTATCGTCTTCATAGATGAGATTGATGCAGTTGGGAGGAGACGTGATACGTCGATGCGTGGTGCAAACGATGAGAGAGAGCAGACCCTGAACCAGCTACTTGTCGAGATGGATGGGTTTGATGAGAAGCAGGGAGTGATCGTGCTGGCAGCGACGAACCGTGCTGACATCCTGGACCCAGCCCTACTACGCCCGGGGCGGTTCGATAGGCGGATCATCGTGCAATACCCCGACATGAATGGGCGAGAGAAGATACTGACTGTGCATTCGAAGAATGTCCCCCTCGCGCCTGACGTCGATCTGAAGACAGTTGCACGTGGAACACCTGGGTTCTCCGGAGCCGAGCTTGCCAATCTAGTCAACGAGGCCGCTCTCCTGGCGGCCAGTGGGAATCAATCGTCCGTGACGATGCGTGACTTTGAGATGGCGAAGGACAAGGTAATCATGGGAGCAGAGAGGAAGTCCATGAGCATGACGGATGAGGAGAAGCGAAACACGGCATACCATGAGGCTGGGCATGCTCTCATCGCACTGTTAGTGCCGCAGTGCGATCCCATTCACAAGGTTACAATAATTCCGCGGGGAGGCTCCCTTGGGATGGTAGTTCGTCTGCCTGAGAAGGATAAGTTCTCGATCTCCAGAACTGAGTTGCTCTCGAATATCAGAGTTGCACTAGGAGGCCGGGCGGCAGAGGAATTGATATTCGGCGCTGATAACATCACAACAGGAGCATCTCAGGATATTAAGCAGGCTACTAAGACCGCGAAGAACATGATCATAAAATGGGGAATGAACTCGACGCTTGGCCTCAGGTCTTTCTACGACTCGGATGGCTACTACCTGGAGGCTAGTGATCAGATCTCCCAGAAGACATCTGAATCAATCGATATGGAAATCAAGGCACTCATAGACGATGCTCATAATGAGGTAAAGAGCATGCTCGAGAAAAACAGGGACAAGCTGGAAGCGATTGCCAACATGTTGCTGGAACGCGAGACTCTGACTGGCGATGATGTAAGGTCAATATTCGAGGGTAAAGAGCTACCAGCACAGGAAGCCGCAACCAAACCATCCACGTAGTAACACAGCAAGGCTGCCATTTGGCTGGGGCACCAGGATTCGAACCTGGGAAATGACGGTACCAAAAACCGTTGCCTTACCGCTTGGCTATGCCCCATCCATTAGCTTCACGATACAGTAGCGATGCGCAATGTGTCAATGTTCAAGTTGGGCTACTTGACTCACCAACATCAATCATGTGATAATAGGTCGGACGATGTGTTTGGTATCAGTCGGTGCTATGCCACTCCGGCTTTTTAAGGAAAGGGGCAGCCATGGATATGGGTGAGAAGACAGTGGATAACGAGGAGAGAACAGCATGCGAAGTCTGGACGAGGGTGATGGGGTACTACAGGCCGGTCACTGCGTTCAATAAAGGCAAGCGTAGTGAGTACGAAGATAGGAAGTGTTTCAAGGAGGTTTGCTGCTGCGATAAGTCTAGCAGCTAGTTGTGTAGCACCGCTCATTGTGGCGGTGTGAGTGTCGTGTGTGTATATGATGGTTTGCGTGTGTGCCTCATGTGATCCTTTGGTGGTGCAACGCAAGATGAGGCAGATGCGTTTCCAATGGTAGTGGTGGGCAGTTGTGTGGCTATAGCTAGCCCATCGGGAATCCCAAATCAAGACAGTCGTCGGACCTGGAAGACAGCGCCTTAAGATCTATGGGCGTAAAAAAATATTTGACAAGGTATCTCGCCAGGAGATAAATTAGCACTCAGAGAGGTCAATTGCTAACACTAACAAGAAAGGAGAAAAGCAATGAAGTTTAAACCGTTATACGACAGGGTCCTCGTAGAGAGGATTGAGTCAGAATCGAAGACCAGTGGCGGGATAATAATCCCAGATACCGCGAAGGAGAAACCGATGGAGGGTATCGTAGTTGCCGTTGGAAACGGAGCTAGGTCAGAGAAAGGTGATCTGACACCGCTGCAGGTGAAGGCCGGAGATAAGGTTCTTTTCGGCAAGTGGTCCGGAAATGAAATTAAGATCGATGGGAAGGATTACATCGTAATGAAGGAATCCGACATCATGGGTATCTTTGAGTAACACCAATTTTTTAGAAGGAGAATGAATATGGCAAAAGAAATAAAGTTTAACTCCGAGGCAAGAAGGAAGATTCTGAATGGAGTCAACGCATTGGCGAATGCGGTTAAAGTAACAATGGGGCCCAAGGGACGCAACGTTCTGATCGAGAAGTCATACGGTGCACCAAGGATTACAAAGGATGGCGTATCGGTTGCGAAAGAAATCGACGTCGCCTGCAAGTTTGAGGATCTTGGCGTCAAGATGGTGAAGGAGGTTGCTAACAAGACCTCCGACATCGCAGGGGATGGTACCACCACCGCTACAGTCTTGGCTCAGGCGATCCTCACTGATGGGATCAAGTCTGTTGAGGCTGGTTCAAACCCGATGGACTTACTCCGCGGTATTAACCTAGCTGTAGAGGAGATTATTGGTTTCCTCAAGAAGAAATCCAAGACAGTCTCTACCAATGATGAGATCTCGCAGGTAGGTACGATATCAGCCAACGGTGAGAAGGAGATAGGAGACATGCTGGCTGAGGCCGTTGCTAAGGTTGGCAAGGAAGGCGTCATCACAATTGAGGAGGCGAAGTCGTTCCAGACGGAGCTCGATGTGGTTGAAGGTATGCAGTTTGATAGAGGATATATCTCGCCGTACTTTGTAACTAATTCTGAGAAGATGGTAGCCGAGCTTGATAACCCATATATCCTCATCCACGAGAAGAAGCTCTCTGGATTGCAGCCACTCGTACCAGTACTAGAGGCAGTCGTACAGACAGGAAGACCCCTCTTGATAATAGCAGAGGACATAGAGGGTGAGGCACTCGCTACCCTCGTGGTGAACAAGCTGAGGGGGGGGCTCAAGGTCGCTGCTGTCAAGGCACCAGGTTTCGGTGATAGAAGGAAGGCAATGCTAGAGGATATCGCCGTCCTAACACGTGGCACTGTAATCTCAGAGGACGTCGGCATCAAGCTGGAGAACGTCAACATCACGATGCTGGGGTCAGCGAAGAGGATCGCGATTACCAAGGATGATACGACAATCATCGAGGGTGCTGGACAGAAGGCGGACATCGAAGGTAGGTGCAATCAGATTAAGGCACAGATTGAGGATTCGACGTCTGAGTACGATATCGAGAAGCTCAAGGAGAGGCTCGCAAAACTTGCTGGTGGAGTTGCAGTCATCAGAGTCGGTGGTGCCACGGAGGTTGAGGTTAAGGAAAAGAAGGATAGAGTAGACGACGCAATGCATGCCACGAAGGCTGCGATCGAGGAGGGAGTAGTCCCAGGCGGTGGTGTCGCGTTGCTCAGAGCTATCGAGAATCTCAACTCCGTTAAGTACCAGAATGAGGATCAGAAGATCGGTATCAACATCATCAGGAATGCGCTCTTAGCTCCAGCCCGTCAGATTGCATACAACGCCGGGATGGACGGCTCAGTTGTGGCGCATAAGATTATGGAGAACAAGGACTTCAACTTCGGGTACGACGCCGTGACTGATGAGTATAAGGATATGATGAAGGCAGGAATCATAGATCCAACCAAGGTTGTGAGAACAGCTCTGCAGGATGCCGCATCGATATCCGGTCTCCTGTTGACGACTGAGTGTATCGTCGTCGATAAGCCGGAACCGAAGCCGCAACCAGAGGTACCGAACCCAGGTATGGGCGGAATGTACTAGTAATACTACTGCACCGTAGGGGGAGCGTCAGCTCCCCCTAGAGTTTGATCCGATTATGATAGGCTCTTGACTAGCATCTCGGAAGGAGTATGCTATGAAGATGAGGAAATTCAACCGGTTGAGCCCCCAAAAGAGGAACAAAATCTTTTTGTGCTTTGCAGAGGACTTAACC
>JAISWU010000014.1 GCA_031270735.1 Holosporales bacterium
TACTCCTGTTCCTATCATCACCATTGATGATAGTAGTACTAACTTGTTCATTGGGTCTTTCCTCCCCCATATAGATTCTTATGTATATGATAAGGGGGGGAAGGTTAAGGAATTATGAATATGGTGAGAAAAATGTTTCTGAGTGGGGGAGATGGTAACTGGGAGGGTTATCGCAGTCCCATATCCATCCATATAGTCTTACTGTGTCATTTATCTCTAATTCGCCATGATGCTTACCCTGAGAGCGCCATTCATATGAGTGCTTGAGGAGCAAGCTACGTTGGGTAACCCAGAAATGATGTTGCTAGATCCTGTTGCACTAGAACACGCTGTGATGGGATAATCCATCTACTAAAGTGTACAGTCCACTGGTCTGGTTTGATGTCCGCGAAGCAGAACGAGAATTTTAAAATCGTCGCAAAAAACAGGCGGTCGAGATTTGATTATGAAATCATCGAGTCATTGGAAGCTGGAATAATACTTACTGGCTCCGAGGTGAAGTCTGTGCGTAGCGGTAAGATCAGCATCAATGAGGCGTTCATTGGTAGCGTGAAAGAGTCCAACGATCTCTTCCTGTTCAATGCCGATATCCCACCATACAAGGAGGCGAGCTACAACAATCACGACCCTAGGAGACCTAGGGTACTGTTGCTCCACAAGTCCCAGAAGATCAAATTTCTAAATGCGATCCAATTGAAGGGGTTTACGATAGTGCCACTCACAATATACTTCAACCATAAGGGAATCCTCAAACTTAGCATCGCTCTTGCAAAGGGTAAAAATGTGGCCGACAAGCGTGAGACAATCAAACGGCGTGATTGGACAATTGAGCAAGCAAGGGTCCTCAAGAATTATAACAAGTAGCCCAAGGTGAGGATCAAGCTTACAATCGAATACGATGGCACACAGTTCTATGGCTGGCAAAAACAGGATGACCTGGCCTCTGTCCAAGAAACAGTAGAGCGCGCTATATCAAAACTTTTTAATGGAGCCGAAACAGTTGGGCTATATGGAGCTGGGCGCACAGATACTGGGGTTCACGCCATCGGACAGGTTGCGCACTTCAACATCACGAACGACAGGCTCATTAAGCAGTGGACCACCGCCACCAAGAAGCTGCCACTTGGAATTAACAGCTATCTCATCGACTCTGGAGTTGTGATAGTATCAGCAGAGGTAGTACCTCCGAACTTTCATGCTAGATTTTCAGCGCTAATGCGACATTACAGATACATCATTTTCAACCGCAATATCAAATCAGTCATACACATGAACAGGGCGTGGCATGTTGCACACAAGCTAGACGATGTATCAATGAACGAGGCAGCACAGCTGTTCGTCGGCACTAACAATCTTAATGCATTCCGATCTGCGCACTGCTCTGCCGCGAATCCAGTCAAGACCATATCATCGATGACTATAAGAAGAGATGGTGATTTTGTTAATATGGATGTTTCCGCAAAATCATTCCTTCACAACCAGGTGAGGATTATGGTAGGAACACTCGTACAGATTGGAATGGGGAGGCATCGTGTAGAGTATGTTGGGGCGCTACTCGATGCCGAAGATAGAACCATCGCCGGTCCCACAGCTCCACCATATGGCCTATATCTTGTTAGAGTGGACTATTGAGCACGACCGTAGTTGTATACGAAAGCACCAACGCATCACTCGCAAGAAGGATCGCAAAGAACCTTAGTGTAGAATCCATCGAAGTTATAACCACTGCATTCCCCAATGGAGAGATCGAGATCCATGAAGCCCCCATCAAAGCAGACCGTGCAATCGTGACCTTCCCGAAGATCCATGATGTCAATAGGCAGCTGATTGAGTTCATGTTGATGTGTGGATTATGTAAGGGAAGCCCTATAGTTGATGCCGTAATTCCGTACATCCCATACTCCCGCCAAAATAGCACAGTGGCTCATGCGATGATCCTGAGAATTCTCGATGTATGTCGGATCAGGCTTGTGGTCACAGTAGACGTTCACAATCCCAGGATTCTCTCCAACTACAACATTATCAACATCTTGCCACACGAGATATTTGCCGATGTAATCGGGAAACCCACCAACCTCCTCGTAGTAGCTCCTGACCATGGGGCGATTCGTAGAGCTAAGAAATTCGCTGATGCAATTGGCACCGATGTTGTATTCATCGACAAGCACTCCAAATCAATCAGCAACGCTAGCGCTGTGGCGGGCATGAACTGTATGATCATCGATGACATAATAGACAGTGGCTGTACAATTAACCTCGCGACCGATATACTCCGCAATAACGGATGCACATCAGTATCAGCCTGCATATCCCATGGCTTCTTCTCAGCTAGAGTGCAACACAGATACAGCCTTGACGCCTTGCACATATCCGAAAGCTTTGAGCTTCCCAGAGTAACAACATACAAGAATCTAGAGATTACCAAACTGGCCAAACCAGTATCTGCGGCACTGACACCTCGACAGTAGCTAACACATTACACAAAAAAAGGAGCTGAGAACATCCCAGCTCCTCACAGAATGTTAGAACACCTTGCTGACTCCAAGTACAATCTCCCATGCACTACACTTGATCGGACAAGCGGTACCAGCAGCATATCCATCCCTCACAGGAATCTCGCCACACTTCTGCTTATTGAGCGTGAACAGCCCCTTTGCGAATATGCTCACGTCCGGTATAGGATAGAATTTGATTACTGGTCCTGCGACAACTCCGAACCTCATCTTATTTTTCTTCAGCTTGGTATCGTACTCCTCAGTATTGGGGGCAGGAGCACCGTCAGTCTGGTATAGCTTTCCAGTATACTTAGTGAGTCCCACAGCCACTGTCACACCGACGCCAAATTGTGGTGTTACGAGCCAACATAGATCCGTACCAAACCTTGCTTGGAACGTACGCCGTAGCGTAATCTTTGTCACATTTGTGCTGTTAGTATTGTCCACAAACGAGTATTGGCGCTTTGCCTTTCCAATCCCAACACCGAACTCCAACCACGGCATGATGCATGCATCGCCGTACCTGATCGACCACCCAAAGCCCAGGGCTACCAATCCAGTCATTTTATTGAACTTACTTGGCATATCCTCGCCGTGCAGATCGCTCACATCTTTCAGACCCTTTATTTGGACCTTATTCCGCAGCAGCGTTCCTTGAAGGAAAACTGTAAATCCACTAACCGGACACGCAGCGCCAGCCTGATTAACCCCTGCCGTTGCCGTTGCCAGCGCTACACTAGCTAACAGTAGCTTACTTACTTTCATGCTTCACCTCTTCACTTAAGAAATTTGTAAAAAACAACTCTGGCTTGATTCTCCTACATCCAACAACGCACGGTACACATATTTCGTCACTATGTGAACGTCATAAATTCGAAAGTGTGGCTCCATTGCAACAGGAGTCATCTGTTTTTCAGGTAGCCTCATTCATTCAACAGATTCCCAAACCTTGTCAGTTTGCTATCGAAGAACAATCTAATCGTACTGATCGGACCATGGCGTTGTTTTGCCACTATCACCTCGGCCCTGTTATATATCTGCTCCATCTCGTGCTTCCACTTGTCGTGCTCGATCGTGCCTTCTGGTGGTTCTTTCCTAGCCTTGTAGTACTCCTCCCGAAACACAAACATCACAACGTCGGCATCCTGCTCAATGGAGCCTGACTCCCTCAGATCAGACAGCTGTGGCTTTTTGTCATCGCGTTGCTCTACAGCTCTGGATAACTGCGATAGCGCTAACACCGGAACATCCAGCTCCTTAGCAAGGCCTTTGAGCGCCCTCGTAATCTCAGAAATTTCATGTACTCTATTGTCAGAGCTACGCCGTGACGGTACTTCTATGAGTTGTAGGTAGTCGATCACTACCAGGCCTACGTTATGTTGGCGCCTCAGCCTCCGTGCCCTATTGCGGATCTGACCGACCGTGATGTTTGGGGTATCATCTATGTAGAGCTCCAGTCTTTCGAGATCATGGCTGATCGTCACAAATTTATCGAACGAGGCTTTCGGAATTTCTCCGCGGCGGATACAGTCTGAGGATACGCAGGATTCACTAGCCAGGATCCTAGTAGCCAGCTGCTCGGCCGACATCTCCAGAGAGAAGAACGCAACAGCTGCTCCTTCTGCTGTATCATTTAGTTTGGCCTTGGCAGCGTTAAATGCTATATTGGTAGCAAGAGCTGTTTTTCCCATTGATGGACGGCCTGCGACTATCAATAGGTCAGACTTGTATAACCCTCCGAGGTTCTGATCCATCAACTTGAATCCTGTTGTAACTCCGACCGTCTTGCTGTCTCTCTTTAAGGCTAGCGTAGCTGCTTTAATCGACTCGGCCAAGGCGTTGCTAAACGTGATGAGTCTATCCTTTTCGGTTGTCCCACTTACGAGGTCATACAAGTCTTTTTCAGTAGCCTCCACAATATCCTCTGCTTTCTCTGATGTATCGAGTGCATTTGCTTTTGTGGCTGTTCTATGGCCTATCTCTACCAGCTGTCTCCTAACATACAGATCGTGAATTATCCTCGCATAATCAACAACTGTTGCAAGTGATAAAACGGAGTCCACGAGTCCGACGATGTACTGCATCTCCCCAGCCTTCACGAACGTATCATCCGTTTTGAGGTATGCTGAGATTGTTAGCGGATCAGCAACCGATCCGGCGTCACGCAGTTTGTGGATTACGTCATAGATTTTGGAATGAATCTCAGCGGCAAAATGGTATGAAGAGAGCGTGTCCGGGATGCTATCGATCACCGCATTATCCAGTATCATCGCGCCCAGGAGAGCCTGCTCAACCTCGATGTTATGCAGGATATTGTTAGCCATAATTAATTCTCAGCCGGCAAGCAATTTTTTGTCGCCACCATACTGATTCATCACCTTCTTGTAGTACCTAGAGCTGTATTTAGCACGTCCGGAGTGGTACATTTTCACCGCCTTCTCCCAGTTTCCGTACTTGTCATGTAACGACCGCAGCAGGCTAGCTGCGTATAATATGTTCTTCTCATAATTAACCATATTGGCAACAGACGCGAAATGTCGCCCATGAGTTTTATAGTGGAGCTGCATGTACCCGATGCTCATGTTGTGGTTCCCACGTCGTACTTCACCCTCTATGAAGTTCACGGCTTCCGCCTCTGAGTTAAACCTAAGAGCTCTCCCAGCGGTATTTACGGAGTACGGAGAACACCCAGACTCAACCGTCGCTACGGCGAGTAATAGCTCACTTGGAATGCCATACTGCAACGCCGCCTTCTCCACTATGCCCGATGGAGGGTTACTGTGATCGTCCTTTGCTACCACCTGTTGATCAAACTGAGGCAGTGGCTCCACAACCTGACAGCCGACGAGCATCAACGATACCAATGATGTTGCACAGACGATCCTACCCGCCAACCAACTACCCAACCGCAACCAACCGATGTACCATCTTACTAAAAATTTACAAACATCGTCAACGTACTGTATCTGGGGAAAATGTATGAGGCGGTCCATTTCTGATCCTCAATATTTCATCACGGTCATTAAGCATGATAGAACTGGTTCCATAGGTTTGGGTTGATTCGTGTCCCTTTCCAATGATCGCTACAACATCGCCGTGTTTCGAAATGCTTATGGCATGAGCAATAGCATCACTCCTGTTACCAATCTCGATCGCACCTGGCAATGCAGATAGGATTGTTTGCCTGATACTAGCCGGATCTTCTGATCTAGGATTGTCATCTGTTACAATCACTATGTCTGCAATCTCTGATGCTATTATGCCCATCTGCGCGCGCTTTGATTTATCTCGATCACCTCCGCATCCAAAGACACAGATGAGTCTTCCGGTACAGATCTTTCTGAAATCCTGTAGTGCGTGCCTGAACGCGTCGGTGGTGTGCGCGTAATCTACGTAGATATCCCCTCCATTAGGAAATGTTGTAATGTACTCCATCCTACCATCAAGTGACGTGACGTTCTTAGCGGCATCTACGATAGAGTCCATTGCTAACCCGGATGCGTACGCTAGCGCTACAGCACACAGTACGTTTCCAATCTGGAGCCCACCGAAAAGCTTGACGGACACGTCATTGAACCTCTTACCATGGCACGTAAGATCAAACTTCGTGTGCCTCGGAGTAAGTGCCACGTTCTTTGCGAGAATGTCACATCCGGCGTTAATTCCAAATGTAATCACTTTCTTGCCGATGCTGCTGAGACGGTTGCGCAGCTCAACATCATTGTGCGGCGCAACTATCACTCCATCTTGCGGCAAGATTTCCTGGAACAGCCGGAGCTTGGCCGCTAAGTATGCATCGCGGGTTCCGTGATAATCCAGGTGATCTGAGGCGAAGTTCATAAAGGCAGCAGCTGCCAAGGTTGCACTGTGTAATCGCTTCTGATCGATTCCGTGGCTCGATGCCTCGAACGCAACGTGAGTTACTCCACATGTCGTGAGGTACTCCATTGTCTTGTGGAGTGTTACCGGGTCTGGGGTAGTCAAATTTGGAATCTCCAGACCCTGTGGGATGCACTTTTCATCATCAACGTACAATCCCACTGTTCCGAAGGATGCAGCATGTAATCCACTCTTAGTCCAGATTTGCCTTAGGAAATGGACGACCGAGCTTTTCCCATGAGTCCCTGTTACAGCTACGCAACACTCAGGCTGCAACGGATATCTAAGCCTTGCGAGAGTAGATGCAGTCATCCGAGCATCGCTGACAGTAATGATATTCGACTGAGGAAACCTGCCACTAGTAATGCCTTCAGCGAATACGACCCGCGCACCATTCGCGATTGCTTCAGCTACGTTGGAGTCGACACCTTCACACTTCATACCAACGAATATATCGCCACTCTCAACAAGCTTTGAATCCAGCCTTACGTCCATACGCTTCAGGACTCTCCGTAGGAATAATATGCATTTCGATACGGAGCATGATACCACATACCGTGCCTTGATATGTCCAGCCACTTATTACTACAGGCCAACGGAAGTGATCATTGACATAGTACTGTATTTCAATTAGTATCTATAATAGATACATATAAATTACTTGAGTGACGCGAATGCAAAACTTAAAAAATACTGCGGGTATATTGGGGTGCTGTGTGGTGGGATTCAGCATAATAATAGGGTGCATGCTACATGGCCGACGTACGTCAGAATATAACACGCTTGGATACGTAGCGGTTGAAGGTACTGCCGAACAAGAGGTTATGGCTGACCTATTAGTAATGAACATCAACTACTCCACCACACACGATACCGTAAAAGGCGCAGTAGAAGCCTCCAAGAACGCAAAGAAAAAAATCACCGAGGTTCTGAGCAGCTGTGGGCTCACGAAGGATACAGATTACCATACACAACCACGTTGCATAAGCCAGTCAAAGGCGACAGATAGTGGCAAGGACATAGTGACTGCGACTCAGACAATCAGTGTGAGTACAGCGCACTTGACTGAAGGGGAGAATGCAGAAAAGGCGTTGGATGCACTAGCAAGTGATGGGATCACCGCCTCTTACTATCGCTCGTACGAATGTAAGGACATGCTGCGCATAGAAAAAGAAATGATGGGTAAGGCAATACTAGATGCGCATGATAGAGCAATGCAGATAGCGAAACACACTGGGTGCAGAATTATAGGAGCTCCCAAGGTTGGCTGGGGATATGTGCGGCTGAAGGACACTAACACTGGAGGAGATAGGTGGAGCGGTAGCAGTGGATCAGCAAAGGAGCAAATAGCAAATATGCAGCTGCATGTCGACTATACTATGGAAAAGGCGGATACGTAATGGACACGAGATTGTACAACCGTCTCGCTCTTACGGAGTGTCAGGACGGTGTACATTCAGTGACATCATGCTGTGTTTACTGTATACTACTCAGTGGTGCAGTTGAGGTGTACGTAGCTTGATGTCACATGATCCGATGTCGTCGTTTGAGGTGCGTAATGTTCTACCGCTCAGCATATGTGGCTTAGATGTTTCCATCACGAACTCATCAATCTTTATGATGCTGGTCGTTGGTGTCACATGCGTGGTGCTATGGCTTGGGACATCGAACAAGGGACTTATTCCGACGAAGTTGCAAGTTACGGTTGAGAAATTATTTTTTTTCGTCGGCAACATCGTGAAGGTCAATATCGGGACTCGTGAGGCCGAGGTGTTTCCATACGCCGTGACGTTATTCTTGTTCCTCGCGGTTGGGAATGCAATGGGGTTACTCCCATACGCATTCTCGTTTACCAGTCAGATTGTTGTTACTATCGGGATCGCGGTTGCGGTTTTTATAGCCTCTATCATCGTCGGAATACGTACTCAGGGGACACGGTATATTAGGCATTTTTGTCCTGCTGGGATTCCAAGTTACCTCGTGCCGTTTTTTGTGATCATCGAGTTGATGTCATTTCTGTTCAGGCCAATCAGCCTAGGAGTTAGGCTCTTTGCTAACATGGTAGCTGGTCATATTATGATCAAGGTGATCGCGGGGTTTGCGGTGTCGATCTCTAGTGTTGCTGTGCTAACGCCGCTAGCCGCTGTGCCAATTGCGTTCGACGTTTTGTTAAACATTTTTAAGCTCGCAGTTTGTGGATTGCAGGCATACGTATTTGTGATATTGTCATGTATGTACCTAGCGGAGTCGCTTGAAACAGCGTCGCACTGATTAGTTGAAAGGACGGTTTGAAATGGATGTAGGAGCAGCAAAATTGATAGGAGCCGGGATAGCGGTGCTACCGTTGTTCGGTGTTGGCATTGGCCTTGGGAAGTTGTTCTCATCACTTATAGAATCCATAGGACGGAACCCATCTGCTAAGAATGATCTGATGTCATCGAGCATGCTATGCTTCGCGTTGGTTGAGTCGATAGCATTGCTTGCATTCGTCGTTGCCATGATCATTCTCTTCACAGCGTAGTTGTAATGACAGTGAGATAAAATGTTACCGCAGCTTGATTCGTCATTCTATGTGTCACAGCTGTTCTGGCTGGGTGTATGCTTGTCAGTGCTCGTTGTGTTTCTCAAGCGGCGGATTATACCAAGGGTTAACGGTATTTTTTCGAAGCGTGATGCCTTCATGGCAAAAGAGAAGACCCTGGTGGAGAATGCTGAGGCTGAGATAGCAAGAATGGAGGCTGAGATAGAGAGGCTAAGGGAAGATAAGCTTAGGAGCGTGTCGGCGATTATGAAAGGAGCGATCGAGAAATCAGATGCAATGCTGAGGGAGCAAGTTGGACTCATGAAGGCGGAGAATGATGTTATCATAAATGAGACCCGCAGAAAGCTGAATGATGAGCTTAGAAATCTGGAGTCCGCACTCAAGATTCAGATTGATATCACAGCGCAGATTATCTTCGAGAAGTTATTTTTTAGCAGCGTACCGTAGATGCAGAGGTGAATCCTTAATGAACGTTTTACAAGACATCCACACGTACCTGGTGGTGAGCTTCATCGGCATGATTGTGGTATTGTGGAAGCTAGCATACGGTAAGGTAAGAGACTCAATAAGCAGTGAGGTTGAGGATGTGAGATCAAGGATCCACGCACTCGAATTACGTAAGAAAGAGACTGAGTTACAGCTCAAGCAGCTTGATATCAACCTGAAAGAAGCAGCAGCTGAGATAGAGAAATCAGTCATTGCTGCTGAGGAGGAAGCTAGGAGGATTACTGAGAAGTCGACCGCTAAAATCGCAACGATCATGGAAACGAAGCAGAAAGAGTACGACGTGGCGATTGCGAAGATCCGGGCTGGCTTGATGGCGGAGCTCCACAATAAAGTCGTCTCGTTGGTAATGGCGAGGCTTTCTGAGAGACTAGAGAAATCAAGTGACGATAGGGAGCTGCAGAACAGTGCCATAGATATCTCGATGAAGATGCTTGAGAAACTCGTGGATGAACGGGTAGGCAAGGAGTAGATATAATTTGTAGTGTTCGCAGGAGGCCACAAATAAATTTGAAGCAAATTTATTGTTGACGATCTAGAATAAAATTATGGGGCGTTGATTGTCTGGCTCATCTTGATCACTCAGCAAGATCTCATTTCCGGAATCAGGGAATATTGCACAGACGTCGACGATGAGTTAATCAAGCGGGCATACCTATTCACGTTAGAGAAACACGGCACACAGCTTCGGGAATCTGGAGATCCGTTTTTCTCACATCCGGTAGAAGTAGCAGAGATACTGATATCCCTAAAGATGGATCAGGATACGGTGATCGCTGGCATATTACACGATACCATAGAGGATACAGATGCTACGTACGAGGAGATCGCGGAATGCTTCAGCGAGAAGGTAGCGAAAATTGTGGATGGCGTAACAAAGCTTTCCAAATTCGAATCCTCATCACTAGCTGAACGGCAGACGGAAAATTTTAGGAAGCTGCTGATGTCAGCCGCGTCCGATATTAGGGTGCTCATCATCAAGTTGGCAGACCGCCTTCACAACATGCGTACCCTGAAGTTTAAGAAAAAACTGAGGCGGCTATACATAGCGAAGGAAACACTGGAAATCTATGCACCTCTTGCAGAGAGGATAGGAATGGTGGGAATCAAGGATGAGCTACAGGATATCGCATTTGCAGAGCTACATCCGGAGATCTACAAGTCGATAAAATCCAGGCTGAAGCACCTGTATGATGTGTCAGAGAATATGATCTCCAGCATCACGGAAGAAATACGGTGGCTCGCCATGAACATTGGTATACCGTGTATCATCACAGGCAGGCTTAAGACACCATACTCGATATGGGAGAAGATAAAGGTTCGCAATATTTCATTCGAGCAACTAGCCGACATAATGGCGTTTCGAATAATCGTGGACTCCATAGCACAGTGCTATCAGATACTGGGGTGCATTCACAGGAACTACCTCGTGATACCAGGTCGCTTCCGTGACTACATCAGCACACCCAAGAACAACAGTTATCAATCGCTCCACACCAGCGTGATAGGTCCTCTCAACAAACGTGTGGAGATTCAAATCCGAACGAGAGAGATGCACCAGATTGCTGAGCTCGGTGTTGCGGCACACTGTGATTACAAAACCAGTGGATCGCAGAAACCGAAGAATCCCAACGACTATCGATGGATTAGGAACCTGGTGAGCATACTGGAGAACACATCTAACATCGAGGAGTTCCTCGCAAACTCCAAAACAGAAATCCTATCCGACACCGTGTTTTGCATCACACCAAAGGGGACGATAATGTCGCTCCCACGCGGATCATCAGCCCTCGATTTTGCATACGCAATACACTCAGACGTGGGGAATCACGCATCAGTTGCTAAGATAAACGGAAGCCCAGTACCGCTGAGAACCATCGTGGAGAACGGGGATCAGGTTGAGATCGTGGTAGATCCCAAACAGGTACCAAGTCAGGTATGGGAAGGGTACGTGACTACGATCAAGGCAAAGACGACCATCAAGAAGTTTCTCAACGCCTTCGAGAAGGAACGCATCACGATGATTGGCAAGAGCAATTTCTATGATTGCATAGAGCTGTATAACATCGATGTCACGGATGACGAAGTTAAGGGCTTATGCAAGTCTCTGAAGTTTGAATCACCACCTCAAATGTTCTATGCGATCGGGAGCGCTCAGCTCACGATGCGCGAGATCATCGCGGTCTACAATGAGATGAAGGGTATGAACCTCGATCTCCACGTTGTGAAGAAACAAGTCAGCAGTACCAGCAGCGAGGACAAGCCACCAATCTTCGGTCTTCCTGATCTACCGATTGTACCTGTAACATGCTGCTCTCCGATACCGGGCGACAAAATTGTAGGCGTTGCCATAGATGGGATTGGGCTTGAAATCCACATCGAGAAATGCCAGACGCTACCCGAGAGAGGGCATGAGCCAAATGCGAAGGTGCTAGATCTAGCGTGGAGTAAGAAGGTCTTCGAAGCAGGCAAGAAATACCCGGTAAGGTTGTATATTACCTCGACGTATGAACCAGGCAATCTATCAGAGATAGCAACAGTCATCGAGGGCAAAGGGGGTAATATCGTGAACCTCAAGATCGGAGAGAGGTGCGACAACGTATTTCAGATACAGGTCGAGGTGGAGGTTACTGATATCGCGCAGCTCATCATGATCAACGCAACCCTCAGGAGTGTGCCATTTGTTAGCAAGGTTGACAGGCTCTGTTCCTGATTCTAGTTATGTGATATAATTTGTTGTGAGCATCTGAAGTACGAGTATGACTGTGTCGAAGACGGTGTTCAATAAGGGGTTGAAGCAGTCATCCAGGAACTGGGTACGGCGGCAGATTAATGATCCATATGTGGCACTTGCGAGGACAGAGGGATACAGATCCCGCGCTGCATTTAAGCTTCTCGAAATCCAAAAGAAGTTTAGAATAATCAGAAAAGAATCGGTAGTAGTGGACCTTGGAGCTGCTCCAGGGAGCTGGTCCCAAGTTGCCTCAACTCTGTGTAATGATGTCGTCGCTGTTGATCTACTTGATATCGTACCATTACCAAATGTGAGCTTTGTGTATGGTGATTTTTTGGAGGAGGAAACGATCGGTCGAATCCTTAGTATTCTAGGTGACAGGCGGCCAGATGTAGTGCTGAGCGACATGGCTCCAAATACCTGTGGCGTGAAGAAGGTGGATCATATCAGGATCATGAACCTGGTGGAAGCGGTGTATAGGTTTTGCGAAGAAACCCTGGCGCACGAAGGCACGATGGTGGTGAAGACATTCCAGGGTGGAGCTAGCGCTGATGTCCTGCACAAGATGAAGTCTGGATTCAAAACGGTCAAGCACTTCAAGCCGCTTTCGAGCAGGAAAGAGTCATCAGAACTCTACGTAGTATCCACCGGGTTCCGCGTCACAGCAGGCCGAGAGAACCAGGATTGCCTGGAGAGGCCGTAATGAATCCAGATCAATGGCCTTGGGTGTGTGTTATTTCGGCGAGCCCTTCGGTCGCAGCTGCGGCTTCATTGCCTGCACTATCCTGCTGATCCGGATGACTTCTTCGCCTGCCGCCGCGTCGCCCTGCATGCTCCTCTTCAACGGTTCTCTCATCTCTGCTAGTACCCCAGCGCCTCCTTCTCCGAGTTTGTCTGCTACGCGGAAAATTGCGCACACTTCCCTCGCATCTGGCATTTCCATCGCTCTCTGGTGGATTGCGCTCAGCTGATTTCTGACCTGTTCCGTTTCTCGCTCAAATTCGTCCAGGGTTTCTGCTAAGTCCACGCCATATGCTGCGCATGTATAGGCCCTTCCATCGTAGTGCCGTACCTGCATCCGCACCCTTCTCGTGGCTTGTTCGTATATTTCTATTAGGCCGTTCGCCGCCATCCTGCTGTGCCTGCTCTCGGCGAGCAGGCGGAACGTACGTCGCATGCTCCCCGCCACGCGCTCGAGTTCCGCCTGCTTTACAGCAACTCTTCGACGTTCTGCTTCCGGGCTCTGTGGCTCCGGTTCTTTGCCATGCTTCCGCTCGATTGCCTCGAGCTGGCCTAGCTGCCGCGCATATTCTCCCTCCGCTTCCCATTCTTCTGTTATTGTCCTGGCTGTGATTTGGGTAAGCTCCTCAAAGAACTGTTGCTGCTGCTCTGCTGTAATAATTCTGGCTCCTTCTAGCTGTTCCATTATGTCAAGGCATGTGAGCACCGAACTGTTGTCGCATGCCAACCCAAACTCTTGTATGGCCATGTCAACCCTCTGCTGAGTGTCACCGTTCAGTGAGAACTCTGTTCCGGGCAGGCATCTGCTTACTACCAGGCTCCCAACTGCCCTTACGTACGTTTTCTTAAGTGGGGTATTAAATCTCTCATTCAGGTCACGCTCTGTTGTTTCTATTCGGAGTTGCAGCTCTGCCCTGAGCCGCTGTGTCTCCTCTTGTTCCTTCCTTCGTTTGGCTACCTTCTTTGCGCGTACTTGCTCTTCGGGCGTTTCCCTACGCACTCCGAACGCTCTGGCTGCCCACGGATGCCGCTCGCATTCCTCTAATGGTATACCTGATGTACGTATGGATTCCCTCTCGGCTGAAGCCGAGAGTACCGCATCACGCTTGCAAAGCAGATTAAACATATAAATATCAAAACTCAGATATCTTAAAGTCCCCCATTTTATGATGTCCATCTTG
>JAISWU010000032.1 GCA_031270735.1 Holosporales bacterium
AGTAACGCCTCATCTGATATGTCCTTCAATGGTAGTACGTATGTGCCAATACTACTACACACCATGAGTTATGTACAGTGATGATGACTTAATGATGGCATCATCTCTCTCCTTGCCTCTTTCATCCTCTCCTATCCTTACCGCAAAGACCTCATTGATAACGGCTCTGACCTTATCTTTCCACTTCACCACGGGACAATACAGTTACCCCTTCCCACTTAACTACGTAAACATATGGTACACTAGGCTAGCAAACGTTTCTCAAGCGGTAGCTCCCAATGGATAGCTTCTCATCACCACAAGCACACAGCGACGATGTAGGGCTCGAGAGGTCCTTGAGGCCCAAGAGCTTCAATGGCTTCATAGGACAGCCAAGCATCATAGAGAACCTCGGAATCTTCATACGCGCCGCAAGAGGAAGGTCTGAATCGCTCGACCATGTCCTTCTGTCAGGGCCACCAGGTCTTGGGAAAACCACGATCGCCCAGATCATCGCGAATGAAATGAGCTCAGCCATCAAAATTATCTCTGGTCCAATCCTCACGAAGCCTGGCGACCTCGCAGCTATCCTAACAAACCTCGCTCCCCTCGATGTTCTGTTCATAGATGAGATCCATAGAATGAGTCCTGCAGCCGAGGAGATGCTCTACCCTGCGATGGAGGACTTCAAAATAGACATCATAATAGGAGAAGGAGCATCCGCAAAATCAATCAGGATTGACCTTAACCAGTTCACTGTGGTGGCGGCGACTACTCGACTCGGTCTCCTATCACAACCTCTCCGGGAAAGATTCGGTATTCCCATGAGGCTTGAGTTTTATTCAGTCGGTGACCTCTCCCTTATCATCAAACGGAACTCGCGATTGCTGAGCATGGTGATCGATGACGATGCGGCCTCAGAGATTGCTACAAGGTCCAGGGGAACTCCGAGGATCGCTGTTAGACTCCTAAGGAGAGTCAGGGATTTTGCGAGCGTAGAAGGTCGTGATAGAGTGTCACTCGAGGTTGCTATCACAGCTCTTGACAAGCTCAATGTCGATCCGCTAGGGCTCGATGCCGAGGACAAGAAATACATGAGGGCCATCAAAGATTTATTCAATGGTGGCCCCGTCGGTCTCGATACAATTTCGGCAGCGCTCTGCGAGTCTCCTCACACCGTAGAGGAAGTGATCGAACCATACCTCCTCCAGTGCGGCCTCATCCAGAAGACTCCGCGTGGCAGAATCCTGGTAAGCGGAGGCAACCCTCCGCTACTGACCGTCTAACTGCCAGGCCTCCCATGGACCCGATGCAGCGCCTGAGTGACGCCAATGATCGGGTCCAGTTGTTTCAGCGACACAGGTCGCTGCTTTCTGACGACCGCATCGATGTTTTACTCCTCATGGTCTTCACTGCTGTCACTGCTTTTTCTCGTTGCCACCGTTGCTGCGTATACCTTGAGTGGATCTGTTTCTTCAGTCAGTGCTGCTGTGTGCACTCTTACAATCTCATCGACAAACTGGTGCAACGTTGGCACATGTGTTCTCATCCTGACGGTCTTGATGTCTTCCACTACACTCTTCGCTTTGTTGTTGGCTAACCTGACGAGCATCTTGACCAGGTCTGCCGGCTTGGTAGACACTTGCGCATCGGCTGGTACCTTCAATACTCCTGCCACCACTTTGTACTCCTCTGCTATCACGTCTTCTGGTTTTTTCTCTGTACCCTCCGCGTCTCTACCAGCTAGGTAGGCTATGGCGCCTGCCGCCTGCGCTATATTTGAGCTGTTTTTGCTGATATAAGCTTCGTATTCATTTTGCCCCATTCCCCGCGTTCCGAGGAACGGGTTGGCCGCTAGCTTGTTCAGTTTAATCCCGGCTAAACTCTGCGCGTCAACAAGACGCGGATTCGCCACTGTCTGCGCCACTAGTTGCCGTGCTTGGTCTATTGATTCAATTGCGCCCAGTCCTGCTGCTAGCCTAATGCATATTTGGACCGCGCGTTCATGCCCATACTCCGTCACAAGCCTGTCTACAATATGGTCGCCCGTAATCCCTGCTGGCACGGTCACTTTTTTCTTGCCGGCGCTATCAAGTCCTTGCCATAGCCACACTGCAATTTGGGGCCTCGTGCTGCTTATTCCTCCGATCTGCATTACAAATCGTTTTATCTGCGGGGTGACAATCTTCTCATCATGAGCAGACGATGACGCCTTTACTGCAGACTTCCTTGGGGCAGGATCATCATCACTATCATCCACTGGTGGTGGGAGCCCCTTGCTTGCCGTAGACCGTGGAGCTGGCTTCGTGGCCTTCGCTGGAGGTACATCATTACTATCATCATCACTGTCCACTACCTTCTTAGTAGATTTCCTCCTTGGGGCAGGATCCTCGTCACTATCATCCACTGGTGGTGGGAGCGCTCCACCCGTGATCTTGGCGATATCTCCCGCGGTTAGAGGAGATAAGTGGACCATATCTTCTTGCCAAGGTTTGGCCATGGTTTTTAACACATCCAGTGTTTTCATCATACTGTCCGGGTCTTCTCCGTACGCATCTTTCTCGGTAGCTGTCATGTCCATGTCTAGCGCGCTAGTAACTGGGAGTGGCGGGAGTGCCGCCTCTTTTCCTCCAATGAACCTCTGTCTTAAACGGGCTCTTTCGCTCCCTACCGTAGCTACCATTGTAGCCCAATTCATTCCTTCGGTCGCGACTATGTAGGCCCTGGTTAATTCCCTTTCTATTGGATTTTTAATGCTACCCGTTTCCTTCTCGTATAGCGGCACTCCCTGCCGGTCATTAGCGTCTTGCATTTGTCTTGCCAACACGTCTGGTTCTGTGCTTTCTTTTATGGCTCTACTCAACACCTCCCTTACTATATTAGCCTGAGGTATTTGTGGATATAGCACCATGTGGTACATCACTGTTGCGTATGGCGATTGTTCCAATGTTGGCCGTCCTACTTGATATGTTAGCGGGTCGACTAGCCTAAGCTGTCCTGCGGCTGTGCGTGCAGCCGTATATAGCGTTGCGGGTTGGAGGCCCATGTAGTTGTAGGCTGCACTTTTTGCTACAGCCCGTCTATTTTTCTCATATGTTGCATCCCATGACTCTACAACCTTTGCTTTGACATTTGGTTGGACTAACCTCTTATTACCGTACGCTGCTTTGACCATAGCCTGGATGTCTTGCAGTAATCCTCTATCATCAGCTTGGGGTAACTCTCTAAAACCATTCCTTGCGAGCATTGTAATTATGTATGTTGCTAGCTCAGCGGCTGCATCTATCACCTCTTCCATGCCCGCGATTTTGATTGCTGTATCTCTCTCCATATTGCAAATAATATAAACGATTGCAGCATGAAACCGGTTTTCTGCTTCCCTTTTTACAACGTTTTCGCCTGCACACGTTTGGAGAAATATCTGGAGCGCCGCCCCTCTTATATCGTATAGCCTCCTTCGAGCTTCCAACAAATCACGATCATCAGCGCCAATCCTGACGTTGAGTACGTCCGGGTAGTCTGTGCTTCGTACATCATTGCGCCTTGCTGCTCGCATTGCTTCTGCAATGTCTACGAGTGCTTTGAAGGCGCCGGCTATTGATACCTTTACCTTTCTCCATTTGTGAACTAGCTTCGCTGTCTCGCTTCGGCCCTGTTTCCTTGCGTTAGCTGATAAGTCAACTAGCTCCCACAGCGAGCTAAGTGTCTGACCGTTGTAACCTAGCCCAGCCACTTTATGTTCGCCCAAGAGTTTGTTGAGTGTCTCTATCGACGTTGTAAGTCTGGCAGCGCCACCAGCTTTGTATATCGGTTCGCTCTGACTAGCCGTGTTGATGCCATTTACCCTTTCAATGAGTTGTTCTGCCAGCCATCCACATGTCTGCCGTTTGCCTTTGTCATCGTTTAATATATCGAGAGCTACCAGTACCAGCGGGTTTCCTACATCGATTTCAGCTAATTGTCCCATCACCTGAGTATCAACCATAAATGTTGGCAGTACCCCAGAGGCGTGCAACGCAGCCTGAAGGTTAGTCATCGCAAGCTCATTTCCACTCACTGTTAATCTACTTCCCACGTGGCCAACAACATCGACCACCAGGCCTATATCGATCCCGTCTTTCGTATATACAGACTTGTCTCCATTGCTCAACGGTTCGGCATCTTGCCAACATCTTGCGATATCGATTCCTTGAGGTGTTGGGGCTCGCCTGCTAGCTTCAACCGTTCCCACCATTATCACTGCTAGGGCCATTATCACTTGCCCACTAATCCTTGTTCCCATGTCTTCTCCTAACCTTGTATTCTACGTTTCGCCATTCGCCATAAGAAACTGCGTATAGTCTCTTCCGGCCCCATATTAATTATTGTAATATCTTACACGTTGCTATGCAAGACTTCTGTATGCAGTAGTTGCATATCTGATAATATACGTGATTCGTTTAGTAAATATCAGTCGCCCAAAAATACATCAAATTATCTGAGAATTGATCAATCTTCAGGAACAGAGTTTCGATCTCGCGAAACAGATGATTACGGGAACATCGTTAGGAATGTCGGTGCGGCGAACAGCATAGCAAGCTTACCCCCTCACAACATTCTCATACATGAGTTTGGGATGTCATATAAAAAACGCGATGGGGATACGTACGCCTCAGAGTCATATGCACCGTATCTCGTCCTCCTATTGCACAACGTGATGTATGCCTCCTTCTTCGCTCTTGTGATGGCGACGTAACACAGTCTCCGCTCCTCCTCGATTCCGATATCCCCCTTCTCTGCTATAGACTTCGGATGCGGAATGATGTTCTCCTCGAATCCAGGGATGAAGACGGTGTGGTACTCCAACCCCTTTGCAGCATGAATCGTCAAGATTGTCACTCTATCCTGAACCGTCGAATCGGCGTTGTACAGCACCAGGCTGATGTAATCCAGGAACTCCCTGATGCTACCGAACTCACGCAGGGCGTTTATAAGCTCATTCAAACTCTCGAGGCGTGCCTCATCTTCAGGTAGCTTAGATTCCTGAAGCATCTTGATGTATCCAGACTCCACCAAAATTTTCTTCATCAGGTCCTGAGGATCCAGGACAGCCGCCTCATCACTCCACCTATCGATGTCACTAAAGAAGGTCACCAGCTTGCTGTTGGCTGATTGCCTGGCGGCGCTTGGTATTGAGATCCCGTCAGCCTTGGCAACTTCGTAAAACTTGCTGATAGACGCTGTACCAATCCCACGCTTCGGTAGGTTCACGATTCTCTCGAATGCCAGGCCGTCGTCCTTGTTCATGACTAGCCTCAGGTATGCGACGGCGTCCTTTATCTCCTTGCGTTCATAGAACTTGATACCACCAACGACGATGTAAGGAATCCCGACCATGAGCATCCTCTCCTCGAACGCCCTTGTCTGAAATGCAGCCCTCACCAAGATCGCGATATCGTTATAAGGTAGCCCAGACTGTTTCTTGTTGGCGATAAGAGAGGTTATGAAACAAGCTTCAGACATCGGGTCCTGCAGCGCCTTGACGATTACCGGTAGGCCACTCTCCCACTCAGTCCAGAAATCCTTCTCCATCCTCATGGAGTTGTTCGCAATAAGTCCCCTCGCCGCGTTAATGATATTCTTGGTAGACCTGTAGTTTTGCCCCAGCTTTATGACGGCGGGGTTTTTAAAGTCCCTATCGAACTTCAGTATATTCCCAACGTCAGCCCCGCGCCAGCTGTATATGGATTGATCATCATCTCCAACGCAACAGATGTTACCATGTGCCATCGATAGAAGGGTCAACCAGATATACTGCACGGCATTGGTGTCCTGGTACTCATCCACCATAACGTACTTGAATTTGTGTTGGTAATGCCCAAGTACATCGTTGTTGTATTTGAAGATCTCAACAGAGATTTTTAGGATATCACCGAAGTCTATCGCATCGAGAGATACCAGCGCATCCTGGTATGGCTGGTAGATCCTACTCGCCACACTCTCTGAGGAGAACCTGACGGCCATCTTCGTAACATCGCCAGGATTCTTGCATTGGTCTTTCCACCTGTTGATGTAGAACGCCATCTGCTTCGGCTGATATTTCTTATCGTCTATCCCGAGCTCCTTGGCGATCTTCTTGATGATCCTCAGCTGGTCATCCGCATCCACTATCGTGAACTCCGCAGTCCTGTAGAACTTGTCATGAAGCGGTCGAATCATTCTGAGGGCAAGAGCGTGGAAGGTTCCAATCCACAGAGACTCAGTACTACGTACCGACACACCACTTTGAGAGAGGAGGGTCATAGCACGGTCCTTCATCTCCTTGGCAGCTTTGTTCGTAAACGTCACTGCCAAGATTTCGTTAATCGAGCACAACCCATTAGAAACAAGATATGCTATCCTTGACGTCAGGACCCTCGTCTTCCCAGTGCCTGCGCTTGCCAGAACCAGCACAGCTCCATCAGTCGTTTCGACGGCTTGTCTCTGTTGCTCATTCAAAAACGAAAGATCGAACACAAGGCACGCACGCTATCCATAGCAATAAACCAGGCGTGATGGTACCACATTTTAACTATGGCTTTCACTGTGGAATAGCAACTGTATGTAAGTTCATACCATTTGAGACAGACTGGATACCTCCAGAGTTCTATCAACATACTCCATTGGAGTGAGGCCTTGCAACCCATGATGTGGTCTGTATGTGTTGTATCTCTCCACCTCCTTAAGTAACTCTCTACGTATTCCACACACTGTATCCTCTATCATAGAGGATCATATCTGAGTGAGTTCAAACACATGTACAAGGTACGTTCCTGATAGACAAATGTCATACAGCCATGTAGAATCACCTAGCAGCCCAGATAGCTCAGTTGGTAGAGCAAGAGACTGAAAATCTCTGTGTCGCTGGTTCGATTCCGGCTCTGGGCACCAAGTCTGATCTGAACAGCCAAGCGATGTGTTATGTCGTATCGCAAGGAGCAAGTCATTCGAGTTTAGGCAATAGATCATCGCCTGCAACCAGCAACGCACCAAACCATGAAAAGAAGAAAAACAGCATCATGCTAAGCTTGGGGAGGATTACAAAGAGACCGCCGAAGCGAACTCTTAAGCATGATGCTGGAAGCTCTGCTGAACTTCAATTATAATATTAACACGCATTTCTCGCGGTGTAAACACTTTTTTAACACTTTATGAAATCTAGAGCACGAGTGCCGAGATATGCGGGGTTTCCCGATCTTTCAAATCTGAGATAGCCCAAACGAGTGCATCGACTCTATCTGGAGATAATTTAATCCTATCGTCATACGTAAGGTTACACATCTGATCCTCAAGCTCAGGAAACTCCTTTATGTGAAAAACTCTCTTGGCGTCGTACAGCATTGCTACTGGCTCCGCTCTCTCGACCTTCCCGCGTATAGCCCTCGTTTGTTTGAATGGAATGTTGGGGTAGATTGAGGTAAGCATCTCTCGCACGAGGTCACCGCCGTTATTAACCTCTGCGACTATCCAATTTGCCTCGAAGTCCTTGTACGCCCTGCATATTATCTTGGCCCAATCTTGTGGGTTGTACCTTCCACTTAGGTCGTCAAGGACGTACATTTTTTCGTCGTACCCTAATCCGACTACGACGATACCTGTTTCATCAGAGTGCTCACCTGCCGTGACAGCAGGATCAACACCTATGACAACGACCGAAAGGCACCCCGGGGAGATGCTTCTGTAGATGATATTCTCTCTTCGCCACACTGTGTATGCCTTGTCCATTATGATTTCGCCATCGAGTTCCTGGCGACCAATCCGTGTGTTCTGATATGTCACACGCATAGTATCCAGGAACCGTGCGGACAGGTTATCGGAGTTATTGAAGGTTGAGCCTTTAGTAAGGTACACACCTTTCTCCTCAGATAACTTCTTCAAGATTTTCAAGGGCTTTGGAGTTGTGGTGATAATGCATTTTGGATCATCCCCAAGCCTGAGAGTAAACAGGATCTGCTGCCATAGGGCATCTGGATTTCTGTACTTTGCGAACTCATCGAGCCACGCCAAGTCAAATTGATATCCCATCAGCTTTTCGTAATGATCCGCCCCTATGAGATGGGCGATTGCCCCATTTTCCCAGGCTATCCTATTCATGGATGGGTAGTACTTAAACTTGATAGCACCACCATCTCGATGATCATCACTCTGGTACGGCAAGTCTTGCAGTAATGGCGGATCATCTTTGTTAGGAGGTCTGGCCTTGGGCTTGTGTTCTCTCATTGCCTCAAAGTATTTCTCAGCGATTGTGGTTGAAAGGAGCCCGCTTGGGCCCTCTACCATCACATCCTTGATTTCCTGAATGTTTTTGCCAACCACGGCAACCTTCTTGTACTTTCCGGAATTTACCAATTCCATCACTGACTCGGCTCCAGTACGGGTTTTGCCGAATCCTCTGCCTGCAAGCAACAACCATATCCACCAGTCTCCTCGTGGGATAAGCTGCTCATTACGAGCAATATTACGCCATTGCAACGCATTTGATACGTCATACATTTTTTGTTCCTTTCTGAATTTTAAAAAGATTTTTGTTAGATCTGACAAAGCAGCCAAACACCGCTGTCTGCAGCTCTCACTTTGAAGATCCACGTGACCAAGCAGCGGGTCTTATGCAACGAGATTTATCCCCGCTACTTAACTACGAGCGTATAACATCACTCACAAAAATGTCATCATAAAAAAACGCCCATACATAATTTTATTTGGGGCGTGGCGGGCGACGGTAAGGGGGAGGCCCTCTCCATTAAGAACCTCATGCCTGTCTATCCTGGACGCATTCCAGCTGTACGTGAATGTTGTTGTCCATACTGTAGTTGTAGTAGCATGGGGTGTCTGAGGAGAGATGGCCGAGTGGTTGAAGGCGCTCGCCTGGAAAGCGGGTATGCGCCAGAAGCGTATCGGGGGTTCGAATCCCCCTCTCTCCGCCAGCTATGGTATGAGCGAATAGCTCCAGTGAGTTTTCTGTGATGTCTCAGACCCGTTGGATCTTGGGCTTTTCTGCATATTCCTGCGGACTATATGATTCTCTCAAAACTGCTATTTTTACCAATTTTACCCCTAAAATGACTCCATAACTCCACTGGGTGCGGACTTCGACATGTCAAGGTCCGCAGCTGAAAAGCCTTGGATTTCCAACGTTTTTGAATGCGGACCTCGTTTTTCAAAAAACGTGAGTGGAGTTGTTTGTGGTGTTTTAACAAATTGATCAAAATTCCCTATGTAGGCCCTGAGAATCCGGGCTTTTTAATGACTTTGGTTCGTATGTTGCGTTTGCCTGGCAAAGGTATCTTAGCAGGAGTTTTGCGAATCCTTACCACCACGTACTGAAGCTCTGATTCGTGCTTTTAAGGTTCATTTTTTGCCCTATCATTGGCGTCAAAAGATGTACATCTCTGTCTTTGCATAAGCGTGCAATTTCATTAAGAGGCTCATTCCATGCATGAGTTGAAAGTGAGAATTTAGAGTTGTGTACTGGCAATAAAGCCTTTGCTTGTAGGTCCTCGGCAGCCATCATTGTTTCGGCCGGGTTCATATGTATGTACTTCCAGTTTTCGTTGTATTGGCCATCTTCAAGGATCGCTATATCTATCGGTCCGTGCCTCTCTCCGATTTCTTTGAAATGTGGACAGTACCCACCATCTCCTCCGATGTATATCTTAAAACCACTTGGAGCTGTGAGCAAAAATGCTCCCCACAGAGACTTATTGCGTGTAAAACTCCTGCCTGAAAAATGCTGAGTTGGGCAACATACAATGCGGAATCCGCCCTCTAGCTCGGCTTCATCATACCAGTTCATTTCCAGCAGTTTGGCTTCGTCAAATTCCCAGTGCGTAAAATGAGCTCCAACTCCGAGTGGACAAATTATCTGCTTCGCTTTCAGTTTCGTCACGGTCTCATAATCAAGATGATCCCAGTGATCGTGAGTTATGATCAGATAATCGAGCTCTGGTATTTCAGCAGCCGTGTACACATTGGTCCCTCGAAAGGCAACTGGGAAAAATGGAATCGGCGATGAAACCTTGCTTAATACCGGATCGACTGCTATGCGCTTCCCCTCAATTTGTATGAAGTATGAAGAATGGCCAAACCATACCAGGACGTCCTCATTTCTGTTTAGATTCGTTAGGTCTGTCTTGGTAGTGGGTATGCTAATGTCATTTCTGTTTGTGATAAATTTGCTGATGATACCGAGCAGTTTTTTATATGCGCCTAGCTTGGATATCGGAGCCCCCACATGCAGTTCGTAGATATTTTGAAACCTTCCGTTCTTATAGTTTGTGGATTTTTGAATTCTTTCTAGACGGCTACCATTGGGAAGATTGCCAAATTTCGGTAAGTGCATATATGCAGCGATCAACGCAGACATCGCTATTGTAGCAACTGATATGTAGAAAAGAGGCTGCATATCTTCGCTTGGAGCCAAATTCGCTCACTAACAGTAACATATTCCTCCTCAATGCTTCCCCCACTTTTGCAGTAACTCCGTAATCTCTTTGGAGTTTTTTTGATGAGCTGCAAGTTGCCAGATTGTTTGCGGGCTACGCGTGGCCTTCTCCATTTTCGCGCCGTGTCGTAGCAGGTACTCGATGCACTGCAAATTCCCGGATTCAACAGCATGAGATAGCGTTGTCTCCCCATCTGGATTTGCTTTGTTGACGTCGGCTCCATGCTCCACAAGCAGCCTAACAATCGCAAGATACTTTTCTGAGGGCTCATGTTTATATGCTCCAGGTAGAAAGTCAGGGCCGCGACAGGCAAGGCAAGCAACCTGAAGCGCGGTAGGTTTCCATGATCCATCTACATGTCCGACAGCGTCAACATCTGCCCCATGCTCCAGGCAGAATTTCACCATTTCGAAATCGCACTTTGTGGTTGAGAGTATCAAAAGTGTGTTCCCGTAGGGACCACGTTCGTCTATCCCAACTCCCTTTTGCAAGAGGTATTCCGCCATCTGTGGAGTTGTTGTATGAATCAGAGGATGGTCTTCATATGGTTGAAGTCCCCTGCCATGCTTACCTTTTTTGGGTTTAAAGTGGGCTCCATGTGCGATCAAGAATTTCAAATATGGCAGATCATTACGGATTGCCGCGACGTTGATAAGCTTCTGCCGCTCGATAAATTCATAACCCGGGTTCTTAATCCAAGCGTACTGGCTGTTGATGTCGAATCTCGGATTTTTCATCTTTTGTTGGAGCTCTTCGATGGAACAAATCGGAGGGGCAGTGACTGTCCTTTGATATTTATCCGGATGCTCAGGTGCCTTTTTCAAAAGTGCACGAATCTCTTGTCGGTTAGCCACTGGCGTTACGTCTATTGGAGTTTTCCCTGTGTAGTCCTTAATGTGAACGGTTGCTCCACATTCCAACAATGCCTTGACAGTTTCAGGCCAACCGTACTCCACGGCAATGTGTAAGGCTGTTCTGCCGTCTCGTATTGCATCTACATCACCATAGCCAGCATCAACCAAAAACTTGATTACGTCTGGGTTACGCATTCCACAAAACTGTAGGCGCGGTACAAACGGTCTATCAATTTCTCCTCCATGCTTTAGGACAAGCAGAATCAACCTTTTGCTCTCAAGGATATCAAGATTAAATTTGTCTGAGAAGCTGGCGCCTTTCATAAGCAAGAACTCTGCAACATCAGTTATCCAATCTATATCGTCGTGCTCCCACACCGATAGTCTAGCTGCCTCGTTGCACACAGAATCTAAAGGCGTGAATCCATTGTTGTCCACAACTTCAAGATCAGCGCCATTTTCTACGAGCAATCTTGCTGCCTGTACATCTCGACAGACGTGTAATGGAGTCCGTCCAAAATCATCCTTGGCATTAACATCAGCTCCGCCCCGAATGAGTTCCTGCATTACTTTTAGATTTGGCTCTTGAAATTGACAATGAGCTACCATGTGTAGCGACGTTTCACCAAACGAGAGCGTCTTGTCAGTGTATGGTAAAGTGCCTCCGGACACTGGCACTCTCGAATCTAATTCTTCGTGGTGTTGAGTACACCCAGCAAAGTAGATGGCGCAAATGTAAATCAGAGCTCGTTTATGCATTTGAGGCCTCTTCATCTTCTTGGACATATCAGCCTTCATGGTATCCTTATTTTGGCACCAAATCTCAACCTTTGGTTTTCCCATAATTACTTCCAACTAAGAAACATCTCCTCCTGCTCGCCCCACATCACCGGCACACCCTCCATCAGGTCCTGCAATTTCAGGTGTTTGGGGAGCTTACCATCGAGGATCATCCCTTTGATTTTGGGAGAGAGGTAGT
>JAISWU010000041.1 GCA_031270735.1 Holosporales bacterium
TGTCTTGCCAGACTACAGAGGAAGACCAAGTGCTACAGCAAGAGTTTGGAGATGTTGAAGCTGTCTGTGGCCCTGTTGCTGCATTACTGGGAATCTCCATATCTTTAGTTGTCAGTTCCAGATGCCGGATGATTTGCGCTTGCACCAACTCTTTTGCTATACTCGTTATGTTGTAGCAAGTACCCTGGAATCGGCATCATGTACTCAAGGCCTGCCTTTGCGAATTCGTTGCATGTACTGGGTGACGAGAATGTCTTCACCGTATCAGAGCTGTCGTATGCCATCAAGGGTACCGTAGAAAAGAACTTTACTGCGATTAAAGTACGTGGGGAAGTCTCCAGTCTGAAGCTCCATTCATCGGGGCACACGTATCTGTCGATCAAGGATGAAGAAGCCGTCATCGATGCAATTTGCTGGAGAGGCACGAAGATTGCATTCCAGATGGAAGAGGGTATGGAGGTTATAGTGAAGGGCCGTGTCACGACCTATCCCACTAGATCGAAATACCAGCTCGTCATAGAAGAAGCCAGTATGGCTGGAGAGGGCGCACTGCTGAAAATTATCAACGAAAGGAAAAGGCTATTTGCTGCTCGTGGGTACTTTGACAAGAAACTGCCTATCCCCACATTTCCCGAAATCATTGGTATCGTCACATCAAAGACAGGAGCGGTCATAGAGGATATGAAGCATCGGCTTAGGGACCGGTATCCATTTTGTCATGTCGTAATTTGGCCGGTTAATGTGCAAGGAACTGGAGCAGCGGAACAGGTTGCGAATGCCGTTATGGGCTTTAACTTAATGATAGACAAAAGACCTGACGTACTGATAGTGGCGCGTGGAGGTGGAAGTGTAGAAGATTTGATGCCGTTCAATGAGAAAGTTGTTGTTCGTGCGGTCTTTGAGAGCAGGATTCCGGTTATATCAGCCATAGGTCATGAGACAGATACCACACTCATCGACTACGCTTCTGATCTCCGTGCTCCCACTCCCACGGCGGCCATTGAATTTGCAACGCCTGTGCTTGCCGATGTTAGGAACACATTCTCCCGGAACTGTACGAGGCTGAATGATACTACGAGCCGCATCATAGATGAATGGTGTTCGTACCTGTCCGCATTACACAGGCGCCTTATATCTGCACGGTTTTCTATCATCGCCGTTAGCCAGAAGTTTGATGATAGGGTTGATAGACTCACAACTGCCATAGCTAATTTCATGAACAAGGAAGTTACGATGCTTCAGGCGAAGAGGCTGGTTGGCCTCGATAACTACGTCGCCATGAAGAAGCAGGACTACGAGTCACGTGCTGGTAGGTTCACGACGCTGCTAGGAATGTATCTCAGTAGGCAGTTGGAGAAGGCGGAGGTGATCTTCAACAGGCTAGACCAGAGCTCGTTCAAATCGATCCTAAGAAAGGGATTCTGTTTTGTAACGGATAAGCTCGGCAGGACAGTAGAGACGAAGGAGATGTTTGAAAGTGAGAGGGTGAGCGGTGTCGTTCTGCACTTTGCTGATGGGTCTGTCAGCATCTGATAGCGGCTGTCTTTCTGTCATAGCCTCGCACGAGATTGTAGTTCGTGCATAATTCGCGCGTTGTGTTACAATGGAATATATAGGGCTCTGCGTCAGAGTTTGTTAGGGGTCATGAACTTTCTAGGATGGATAAGAATAGCTGGAGTAGCAGTGGCTACTGTGGCGGCATGGGAGTACCTGCTAAAAGATGTGATTACTCAATCCGTGTGCCACAACGATAGTAACACTAGCGAAGCAAGTGAGCAGAAGGAGTCTACGCCAAAGTCCGTTGAGGATAAGGCAGAAGCCCAGGAGCCTGGAAGCAGCGGCGAGGCACCAAAAGAGAAAGAAGGTGTGGCGGGAAAGAAGGAGGAACACGGTGATGAGAACAAGGCAGATAGCGAAGCCCCAGTCATAAATTTTGAGAAGGGCTTTGAAGATGTAGCCAAGCGCGTCATGAACTCGGTTGTGAATGTGGCAACGATGCAGCTGATAGAGGATGGCGGAAGGACGATGTTTCCGGATCTCTTTGGGGATAGCCCATTTGATGATCTGTTCAAGGAGTTCTTCGATTTTCCAAGGAGGAAGCCACAACCGAGGAAAGCACACGCACTTGGGTCTGGATTTGTGGTGCAGGTAGATAAGGACACAGCGTTCATCGTAACAAACAATCACGTTGTTAACAACGCCAGAAAGATAGTGGTGATTCTGTCAGACAAAAAGGAGCTGAATGCTCAGCTGTATGCTGCAGACCCAAGGACAGATATAGCAGTTCTGTCTGTCGATCTGAAAGGATTAGATATGAACTCCGTGAAGATGCAACCGATCGAGTGGGGTGATTCCGATAAGCTAAACGAGGGAAACTACGTGTTAGCTATAGGCAATCCATTCGGACTGTGCAGCACAGTCACGCACGGTATAGTCTCAGCGAAGGGGCGTAATGTATCGATTGGAGGAAGTGGCACCGGTGGATCTACGCTGATAGAAGAGTTCATACAGCACAGTGCGCCGATCAACATGGGTAACTCTGGGGGATGCCTTCTGAACACCAAAGGAAAGGTAATTGGAATTAATACCGCGATATACTCACCGAATGGAGGGAGCGTGGGGTTAGGGTTCGCGATACCATCAAAGCTTGCAAGACCAGTCGTTGAGAAACTCATAGCCGGCAAGGGAATCTCTAGAGGTTGGCTGGGAGTCGAGGTACAGCAAGTTACTACCAAGCAAGCTGAGAGTGTCGGGTTAATTAAAAAGGGCATCCTGGATCCGTCGCGGGTATTTGGTGCGTTCGTATCGAAGATGATACCTGGTGGTCCAGCCGATACAGCTGGGATTAAAGCTGGGGACATCATCATAGGTGTGAACGGAACACGAATTACGGAGCAGGCCCCGCTGCACGCTTTAATTGGCGATGCAGAGATAGGTAAGCAGACTACCTTGCAAGTATGGTGCAGGGGACAAGATGGGAAATGGGCCGAAGTGCAAGTTGTTGTCAAGATTGGCGATTACGAGGAAGCTATGGCTGACGGAGCTATAGAGCAGCCTGGGAGTGACAAAGGGCGTGGCAAGCCGCGTGAGAATAAGGAGGTACATATCGAGTGCATTGGCATTACCGTTAGCTCGATTCCGGCTAGGCTCAGGGGCGAGTATCCGGATTACGTGAGGGTTGTAGTAACTGACTACAACGAGAGCCCTAATGCGTTCCATAGCTTGGCACTAATGCCTGGAGATGGAATACTCACCGTTAATGGAGTTGAGATCACAAGCCCGGGGCAAGCGAAGAGCATTATCGAAGCAATCTGGAAAGACTCGAGTAACGTAGGCAAGGCTATCCCAATTGTTATATGGAGGCATGGATCGATGGTCATGGTTGCAATAACTATTGAACCCGTTGAGCCGGATGCGGAACGAGAAGATAAGAAGTCCGAAAGCAAACGTAAGTGAGCTCAACGCAAATGCGAAAGAATGTATCGCCTCTGGTGGTGATAGCTGCTGGTGGTACCGGCGGACATGTGTTCCCGGCGACATGTCTTGCAAGGGCACTTCTCGACGGAGGGGTGAGAGTTGCGTTTTGCACAGATAGGAGGGGTACCGCGTACGTAGGCGACATGGCATGCCCTGTGATAGAGCAGAGCATCACGACTTCATCGAGATATCTGATGTACGTGTCGCTGGTGATAAATACCATTATGAGAGTGTGGACGTTATTCAGACTGAGGCCGCAGGTTGTGGTCGGCTTCGGGGGGTACCCGTCCGTTCCGCCAGTGCTAGCTGCACAGATGCTAAGAATCAAAACTGTCATCCATGAGCAGAATGCGGTAGTTGGGTTAGCTAATAGGCTGCTGTCTAGGATGGCAACCAAGGTTCTTACCTCGTTCCCGAAGACTGCCGGATTGCGTAGCACTGAGAAGGTGATATGTGTTGGCAATCCAACTAGGTTCGAGGATCGGTATGACAATGTGAAGCACCCACATAATGATGTTTTCACAATCTTGGCCTTCGGAGGAAGCCAGGGATCGGCTGCGTTTGCGCAGGCCATTCCATCGGTTATATGCGGGCTTGCAGGGTCACACACGATTAAGGTGTTTCACCAATGTCGTGCAGGGTCGGTAAACAGTGTAAGGCAGACATATGCATTACACAGGGTCGATCATCTGGTCGATAGTTTCTTCGATAATATCGATGAGTTGTATGCGCAAGCAGATCTCATTATAGCGAGGGCTGGAGCATCGACCGTCTTCGAGATCATTGGATTCCAGAAGCCGTCGATCCTCATCCCGTTCAAGGGTTCGATTAATGGGGATCAGGAGGCTAATGCCGCATTTTTACGCAGTAACGAAGCTGCCATTGTGGTAGGTGAGTCCGAGGACATTAAGGCGGTGCTAATGACCATGCTCGTCGATATCATTAACGACAGATCAAAGCTCGCCAAGCTCTCAACTGCGCTATGTCCATTGAGAACTAGAGGATGCACAGAGAGCATGAAAAACGCTGTCATGAACGAAGTGTCAAAGCTATGACACTTCGTTGATCATAACACCGGGGCCTAGTCAGTAACCTTAGCATCATCTACTACATCTGCGATGTACTGCAGCATTGATATGGCCAGCTTTTCATCTGGGTCGACGTACGGATTTCCAAGCGGGAAGCCGTATGGCAGGGGCTGTAGGGTATCATCATAAACTTCGCAGCGACGTAACTCTCTGTCCACGAAGCCTAGTATCTGTATCGCTACGGTCAGAGTTTCATTTGGTTTGATACACTGGTTTCCAAGTGGAAATCCATATGGCAGAGACGGTAGGACATCATCGTAAAGTGATAGCTCTTCGTCTATGACGTTTGCTATCCGCTCACGGGTACCGTGTATCCTAACCTGGAAGTCACGATCTGCTATCCTAACCTCATCTGGGACAATGTCGTCAACACTGTTGTGCCGCGTTACTGTGGTGATTACCCGCCGTATCTCCTTCAGCATGGCTGCTAGCTCCGACGCACATCTTACAACGCTGGCGAAATGTGTCCTGTACGCACTAAGCTTCGCACTCAGCCCATCGAGAAATTCTGAGATATTGCCGATACCGCAGCAGCCTGCACCGATATCTGCTTCATCCACTTCGTAATCTTGAGCCCCGTAGCTGTTTCCTGGTATATCGACTGCGCTAGCATCATCACCTGCACCAGGTAAGAATGGTGCTACTTCAGAGCAATGCCCTGCTGAAATGCCCATGCTAACCACCACCACCATCAAAACTAACTTTTTCATCTACCGTACTCCCAAAAATCCGCCACTAACTCCCGTTACATTAACAGCTAAAGGTTAAGGAATGGTTACAATCCTGACACTAAATTTGGTTGCTTATTTTGGGCATGATGATGAGGCGTCTCACATGTGTTTGAATTTGAACACCAATGGGTGGAGTTATGACACCAAAAAGGCAATCTCCACCAGATAAGGTGGAATTGAATAGCTACGCGCTACGCAGACATGTATCGTTGATGGGTCATCCTCTCCTTTTGATATGTCGGTACTTGTCTGATTTTTTACTACTCGCCGACTCTGCAAAAGCGCCGCATCCACTAAGGACGCTGTATAGCGTGGCTTCGAATGCAGCGATCATATCACTCGACACATGTATCGTAGTAACCTCAATAGGAGTGTTATTTCCATGGGTGGCAGGCCTGCTGATGCTCCATATTTGAACTTCACTAATCGGGACTCGCAGACCTGCGAACCCGCCTTTCTCTGCTATATAGCATAACGACATCGCTGGAGTCTCAAGTCCAAGAACAATATTTTTTGTTAACCGCGGAGCCGAGACCACGCTAAACTCAATGAGAGTGGCGTTACGGCCCTCCGTCCTCACAATGTCGCAATTACCCAGGAGTGCCAAGCTGAATTTTGGAATATGAGTTTCCCCGTGGATGTTGTTGATGGTGGACGCTCTAGACAAGTGTGACGTAACCCACTCTGGAATGCTTAGGCATCTGTAGTATAGCAGCATGTCGATGTCGCGAATCTTCTCGAGCCACATGATTGTTTGTTCCACGCTGTGGAGACACGATCTCATGAAGTTCTTCAGTATCATCAGGAGTTCACATCGTTCTTTATCAAGATCGGGAGGACGCAGGTTGAGGGTGTTTTTCACGTAGAATGCTTGTGGATCACATATCAGTAACTCAACATCCTCAGCTCGAATTTCTGGTGGAATGCGAAATGCAGCTGGTGATTGCACTACTGTAGCAACGGCTGTGTTACCTGTTTCCTGCGCAGTGGTTATGTAATCCAGAGGACGCTTGTACTTCTTGCAGATTGTCTCGAACTTGGCAAGGATCGGACTTTTGCCCTTGCTGGAGCCGGCACTCTTCGTGGCACGCAGCATGTAAATTTCAGCATCGCCACAGAAGCATGAGTAGAATGAATCTTCCATGATTGAGATATTGTTCGACACCGGCAAGTTGGCTTTATGCCGCAATAGGCTATGGAGCCAATAGCCGCCACTATCAGTATGTGACCATGAGTCCTCATTTAACTCAGCTAGGATGACGATATCTGATCTCAAAAATTTGATATCGCTAATCCCGATAATCTCAACGAGTTTGTGGTGCTTGACGACGTTAGCGACATTAGCTAATTCCCGGAGTATCCCCCGCCTTTCTGCGTGCGGTACGTCACTGAACGCAGCGTCGATCTCCTCCAAAAACTCATGTGGTAATTCACGAATCTCGTTGCGGATGTACGAGGTGAAATCGATCTGTCTCACGTGGAGTGCACACAACAGTAGGTCGTGGATTTCTAGGGATGGGACAACGATGGAGACTGTGCGATCTGGGTTGCTGGTAATGATATCTGCGATGAAGTCTACCTCAGCTAATAGACTCGGAGCTTCGAATACGTGGATCTTGTTGGTGATGTGTTGGATATCAAACTGAGTCCTAAGATCTGCGGTGCAACACTCAAAGTTAGAAGTGTGGTAGCTGGATTTAGTTGGGATTCGCTCGACAGAGCTCTTACCAAGCTCTTTCACGATGTGGGGCCAGTGCTTGGTTACGATCAGGAGGAACTGAGTCCTCTCCTTCCAATGTCCCGAGAAAAGCATAAAAAAGTCATCGGCAAGTTTGTCCAGCCTCACGTTGTGGTGATCGATTTCATCGAGCGTGATGGCAACATCCTTTGCTAGCTTCACGGCATTGATGACACCGATGGTAGGTAGGTACTGTATGACCAGTCTGAAGAGTATGGCTATCCTCTCTACTGCTGAGACCACGTCAGAATACATCGAGGATCCTGTGAGGATCTTGTCGTTCAAACAGTATCTTGTGGACAGCTTCGCATATCGGGATTGAGACTGAATACCTCCTCGCAAGGGCTATTACATTCTCTGTGGTATCGTACCCCTCACAGACAGCACCGAAATTTTTGATAATCTCATCCGCTTGCTCTCCAGCGGAGATCCTCATTCCAAATGAGAAGTTCCTAGAAGCTTCGTTAAAGGCCGTAAGGATCAGGTCACCTACTCCACACAATCCATAGAATGTTGATTCGCTCGCCCCGGCCGCAATCCCTAGATTCCGCATCTCACGTAGCGCGAGTGTCAGGATTGCAGCATGCGTGTTCGAGGATGATGAGAGACCCATCGCGATACCACACGCTATTGCTATGACGTTCTTCATGGCGCCACATATCTGTGCTCCGACGAGATCTGAATGTGGCGAAAGCTTCAACCTCTCTGTAGATAGCTCATGGCCAACAGCAACGGCATCGTCGTAATCAGCGAACACAATGTCTGAAGCGGAGATGTTGCCCTTTGCAATGTCGTATGCAAAGTTAGGCCCAGCGAGGTATCCAATCTTTGACCCATGGAGTCGCTCTTCAAAGGTACTTGCTAGCAGAGCTCCATCTGGCATTAGCCCCTTCGAGCAGATAATTACAGTGGTACTACACAACTTGTCCGTCATCTGCTCAAGTAGCGAGATGGTAGGCTTCAGTGGAAATACCCACAAGAGATAGTCAAACGCACCACCCTCAAGATTCAAGGCAACCTCGATATTGATCTCATCAGGTATGTACGCATCACTGAGGAACTCATTGCTTCTGGTTTTCCTCATTCTGGTTACGTGATCTTCAAACCATGAAAAGAGGCATACATTGAATTTGGAGGAATAAGCCAATGCAAGCGCTGTGCCAAACGCTCCAGCTCCCAGCACACCAAGCTTCTTCATTTGATCTCGCTATAGTTTCATACGATGCTCAGGTTACCTTCTATGCGCTTTCGAATCAGATATCAATCACTTTTATATTCATGTCCCAGAATTTGTGTTCTCAAAATTAACTGAAAATTAATATATTTTTTGTAGGCTGGTCAGGGTAAGACTCGGTGGAGCGACAGGACCAAAAGGATGAAGGCGATGAAGATTATACTTCCATTACTGTCTCTCGTGCTGTGCGGCATCATCATGTTCAGTTCGAAGATCGGTACTGATGGGGATAAGGATATCACAGATGCACCAGTCGACATTGTTGATCCATCCAAGTTTGCGTCCGATGTTATCAATTACCAGTTTGAGAAACCTCCTCCTGGGGCTGATGCTGGCAAGCATTTTGGTGATGTGAACGACATAGTCAAGCGCGGTGAGCTTGTTGTGCTGTCGAGGAAAAAGGACTACACCCCCATTTTCCAAATGAAAACCAAGGATGGATATGTCGGGGAGGATGTCGAGTTCGCGAAGATGCTAGCTGATGGACTCGGTGTAAAGCTTACGATCAGAATGATCTACAAAGATTGTGATGAAATCGTTGATGCTATCGCGAGAGGTGAAGGTGACATTGGAATCTCCAAGATATCATATACCGATGAGCGCAGCAGGAAGGTGCTGTACACAGATCCGTATGTTACATCTGGCCTGTGCATGCTGGTGAATAGACTGGCGATTAAGCGACTGAGGGTAAATACACTCCGTGAGCTATTCGATAATAGGAACGCTGTGGTAGTGGGGCATAAAAACACGAGCTACGAGTACTATGCACGTCAGTACTGCACACGCGCCAAGTTCGTCTCGGAGGCAGACTGGGACAAAGTCATTATCGACAATTTGAGGAGCAGTAAATTTTCTGCAACACTCAGAGACTCAATAACTGTCAACCTCCTCCTACACGAGTACCCGAGGTACTGTCTTGAACTGCTACCGATAAACCTGAAGGATGTCGCAGACCCATACGCAGCAGTTGTTAATACGAAAAGCACATCACTGTGCGTCTGGGTCAACAAGCACTTGGCCATTAATGGCGGTGGGCAGACCGACACAAGCCGGCTTATGAAAAAATATAATGGGTACATAAAATGAAGATAGCACACAACAGACGCCTATGTGTAGACGTACTAATCGCATTCTCGCTACTGATAGGGATCACCATCGTAAGCGAGGTGCTGTACTCCACGAAGGAGAACGTCAACGCAGTCCTGAAATTCGAGAAGAATTATTTCTCGAAAAAATTGGCAACGACCGTGACGAGTCGGATCGACGCGTACTTCAACGAGCTTGAAACTGTCATCAGCGTACTGTCGCGGTACTACAACAACGAGAGAGGTGATCAGATCGAGAAGTTCAATGATGCACTGCTCGAGGGCATCAAGAGGATTCAACATATCATGAGTCTGTACATTACTCTGAGCGATGGCACGTTCATACAGGCCAGAACTACAGATGGGATCACGCACTTCAGGAACGACGATAAGACCAAGCTGCCATCATATGTAAAATATATCATACGGAAGGTTCAGCATGAACCAGAGGGAGAAGGGTTAACAGAGACGTGGACGTACCTCAGCGAGGATTCTGAACTCACAACCAGCGAGGTGGCGGAAACACCGACAAACGATTTCAGCAAGCGAGATTGGTATGTTAAGGCTGAGCTTAACAAAGCCTTGACATGGAGTGATGAATACATTTTCGCATCGACACTGGTTCCTGGCATTACCCTGTCTAACCCGCTTGGATATAACACTGACGGTAATGCTGTGGGCGTCATAGGCGTTGATTTCGCGTTCTCGTATATAGAGCCGTTGCTACAAAGCGTCAAGGTAAGCGATAACTCCAGGATCTATCTAATCAACTCAAAGCAGGAGATCCTGTGTTCTACCACTAAGGAGGGGACCAACAGTAACAATGGACTCTCAAAAGCTCCGTCGCTGCTCTCTATCAATGAATCAGCTGAGTCCATTCTTGGTGTAGCTGTGAAGACGTTGTTTAGTACAGGGGATACACACGCTACATTCGAGGCGAAGGGAGTTAAGTATGTTGCTACCGTGCAGAAGCTTAACAAGCTTCCGATATCCATGATGATCATCACGCCACAGTCAGACTATACTGAAGACTTTGAGAGGGTGAAGCAAGCCATGTTCTATATCTCGATCCTAATCTTCATAGTGGCGTTTGTCTTTGTGCTCTTCCTCTCTAGGAGAATCTCCAAGCCCATTGCAAGGCTGAGTGAATACGCGCGTTCTATTGAGCAGATGAATGCTGAAGATACTCCTGTAGCAATCCACTCGAACATCCTTGAGATCCGGGATTTAGAGAATTCCATGAATGCGATGAGACAAAGCGTGCTCACGTTCTCCAAGTATGCTCCCAAGACGCTAGTTAGGAAGCTGCTGGTTGAAGGAGTACAGCCTGTCATCGGTGGTCAGACAGCCGAGATCACCATGATGTTCACAGACATCGAGAAGTTCTCGACGGTTTCAGAGAAGCTTCCGGCAGAGTACCTGATGATGCACCTGTCGGAGTACTTCGATGAACTCACCAGGAAGATAGTAGAGAACAACGGCGTCATCGATAAATACATCGGAGACTCGATCATGGCAATCTGGGGGGCGCCAGATCCAGATGAGAACCAGGTGGTCAATGCATGTAACTCCGCTATAGAATGTGCAGAACTTGTCGAACAACTGAAGGTGAGGTGGCAACCACTTGGCAAACCACCGCTACCGACAAGGTTTGGGATCCACACTGGGCAAGCCACTATCGGAAACATAGGCTCCAGCGACAGGATGAACTACACAGCGATCGGGGACTCTGTGAACATTGCATCACGTCTCGAAGGAGCCAACAAGGTCTACGGCACCAGGATCCTCGTGTCAGAGAGCGTCGAATCAGTTGCCCGTGAGCAGATCCTGTTCAGGGTAATCGACAGGGTGGCCGTGAAGGGTAGGGTCGGCGGAATCGTAGTTTATGAACCATTATGTGCAATGAGGAACGCTGACAATGAGGATTACTACAGATTCATCGAACTATCATCAAAATCCAAGGAAGCCTTTGAGCTGTATCAGTCGCGCCGTTTCAAGGAGGCTCTGAAGATCTATGAAGAACTCGCGGAGAACTTTCCGAGTAGAGAATCTGCTATATCTCCAGTCATGGAATCTTGCCGTGGACTCATAAAGAACGCGGATCCAGAGTGGGACGGCGTCAACAGGTTATCGACCAAGTAGATAGGGAGAAAAGAATATGGACAATGCAGTTTCAAAAACTAAGACTGGATCAAGCAAGGGGATCATCACAATATTCGTGTTGCTAATCTCAGTGGTCGTTGGAATTACGTTCCCGGAATTCGGGAGGTCTGTGAAGCCAGCGAGCGACATATTCTTGACGCTGATATTTATCCCAGTCATTCCAATCATCTTTGCGTCTGTCACATGCACCATAACCAAAATGCTTACTGACAAGGAGAACGGAATCAAGATAATAAGGACAATCGTCACGTTCATCCTAGCCCTCATTTGTGCTGGTATAGTTGGGTGCCTCGTCTGCGCGATTACGAACCCTGGTGAAGCTCTCTCGAAGTCTACGGAGGTTTCGAACATGATATTCCAGGACATGCAAAAATCGATGTTAACTCTGTCGCTTACAGATGTCATTAACGCAGCACAGAGCTTCCCGTTCCTGGACTTCATCACGGCATTGCTCCCCAAGAATCCATTCGCGGCATTCTCGCAGGGAAACATTATTCAGATCTTGTCGCTATCAATCCTGTGCGGGATCGCAATCGCAACGTTGGATAGCAGAAAGCAAGAATCGGCTATGAGAGCCCTCGATATGATGATGGTCGCATTTAACAAGATACTGGATCTCCCAGTTAAGATCCTACCGCTTGGGTTGTTCTTTACGGTCACGAGCAGCATAGCAACGATTAACATTAACGTGCTCATGTCAATGCAGCAGTTCTGTATCAGCGCTGTCCTGGGCTTCGTTGGTTTGTTTATCATCTCAGTGTTGATAATCCTTATCTACAGTCCGGTGAAAGCCACGGTAGCACTCGCAGAGCTGAAGGACCCGGTTGTAATCGCATTCTCCACCTGCAGTAATCAGGCGACTATCCCGTTTCTAATATCAACGTTAGTCGATGGCTTCAAGCTTAACAGGAATGCTGTTAACATCGAGATACCACTTGGTGTGACTATGTGCAGGGCTGGTAACGTTGCGTACTACGCATTCGTCACAGTTTTCATAGCGATGCTGTACAACGAACCCCTGTCGATTCCGCAGTATCTCTTCATAGTAGCCGGATCAATCTTGGTGAGCTTTTCGGCAACTGGGGTATCTGGGATCATAGCGATCGGCATGGTATCGATGGTCTTAGACCCCCTGAATTTACCTATAGATTCTGTGCTTGCTTTACTCGTGATCATTGACCCTGTGATAGATCCATTCAGAACAGTGAGTTCCTTGATAATGAACGCGGCCCTGTCGTGCTTTGTTGTTAACAAAAGCTCCACGAGGTCGCAATGCGCCTGAACCAGTTCAAGGCAATCAGGTTTGGTCAGCAGCATTGGGATTCCGGAATTCTGACATCGCTGCATAATCCGTATGGACCAGCCAGAGTCCCAAATACCGAGCGCATTATGGAGTTCATAAGGTCGCAGGTCAGCGGTGGGACTGCCAAGATCGACTCTACAGCTAGCCTTTATGTTATAAAGTCTAACGTCAACACACGCGAGATCACACTGATCATTGGAGAAATAGAATACGACGATAGGGTCGTCTTTTGCCAGACAGAGGAGGCTCATAGCAAGAAGCTAGATACGTACAAGCGCATCTTCGACAGGTACAAGATGCAGGTCAATCCGATACTGACATTCTACAACGATGCGAGGCCCGCAACAGAGATTGTAGGGAGATTTGTGACTGGCCCGCCTGATACGATGATTACCGTAGACGGTACTAATTACAGACTATGGAAAATTTCGAATCCTGCTGACATCACGTACGTAAAAAACGAGATATCTTCTGTGAAGAAGCTGTACGTCTCAGATGGGAACCACAGATTCCTCATGTTCAACGAGCATTCACACAAGCTGAATGCAAAGATCATGGTTGCTGTTACAGACATTGATTCCGTCGTACTGAAGAGCTTTCATCGTGTAGTAATTGGGCCACTCCAGAATGACTGGACTGAAAGGTTGTCGCATGATTTTATCATTAGGCCGATTACAGGACTAGCTCAGGACGTGCTGCTGAGTGGCTCTCCTGGAAATTTATCAGCTGATCATACATCAGACAGCGAGATATTGTTCGTGCTAAATACGATGGACGTGTACGGGATCACCCCGAGGCGCCGCGATATTACAATTCCGATTTACGACATCGTGATGGCGCATATCATTCGCGATGCCCTCGGCATAGCGGAGGATAGAGTATTCTCCATACCAGGCAATCTAGACATTACTGATGCCCAAAAGATCTTTGATCTCTACGATAGAGGGACAGCCATAGCGTTCGTTCCCAATGTAAGAATGGCAAATTTTTTGAGGATCGTCGATAGCGGGTGGAAACTACCCCCAACATCAACCTGGATCGAACCGAAGATTATCGACGGATTCCTGATACGCCACTTCCAGAGTAGTCACAGTCCGACGAAGTTCTAAGGCTATGTCTCATCGCACTTAATTGAAAGATTCTATCTTGTGGACGCAGAATAAGATTGACCCGTACATCATAGTTCCAGTATGAACTACCAGTTTGTTCTACTGGTAGTTTTTTAGTTTCCTGTGGACCTATGTTAGTGATCGTTAATTCACCAGGCGGTTTTTTTGTTACTGATAACATGAACATCATGTGCCCTACCGTGTTGTTACAGATATCATCTAATGCCTTAGATACCAGTTCTTCTTCATCATCTGTGAATCCATGCAAGGTAATTGTTGCAAGCCTCCTCCTTACGTCTACATCTGGTAACATATCACCTCCCTTGAGGTGAACTCTCTTTGCATCCTCTAGGAATGCTTCTTGATTAAAAGACGGCTCTTGACTAGTAAAATCTATTTTGGGAGAAAATTTTGGCTATCAGATGAGCCAAATTTTCTCCCAAAATAGATTTTACTAGTCAAGAGCCTAAATTATTAAATTGATACCCACCATGTCCAAACGCTATGATTAGCAGTGGGTGATTTGCCATGAAGCAGCTGGGAACAGCTACCCCATGTGTTTATGGTACAGGGGTGTTGTTGAAAGATGCAAATTATTTTTACGCCCATAAGTACGGAGCAATCATGAAGCCTGCAAATGGTATGCTTGTGCTTGCACTGAAGGGACTCGCAAAGTCCGTGATGGTGCGATCTCTAGGTTGGATTGGCTTGAAGCCCATTATCTGTCAGATCAAGTTCTGTCTATTACATGTTGTGGGAGGAGAGGTTCACTTCCAAAACATCGTGTACTGCGGGGGGGATATGTGGAACCATGATCTGTGGCCACTCGACAACGCATATGGTATTACACATTGCTTCTAGCAAGTCGAGGTTATAGAGCTCTTTGAGATCATGTATCCTGTACAGATCGACATGCCATATCGGTCCTTTGATGGTATCGTATATCTGTATGATGTTGAACGTCGGGCTTGTCACTCTCTGTGTCTTATCGATTAGCAATGGCTCTATGAAGAATTTAGAAAAAGTTGTTTTTCCGGATCCAAGATCTCCGAGCAGCATGATGAGTGCCGGGCTCTCGACGCTATTCGCATAAGACTCTGCAATCGAACGCAACTCATCCAGCGAATACCTAAACATATCAAGATCCGAGGACTCGCAGCAGCATTACAACGTACGATACGAGAAGGAAGCTATCCAGTCTATCACAGACACCACCATGTCCAGGGATGATACCTCCGGAGTCCTTCACGTTCAACATTCTCTTGGTTTTCGATTCCAGTAGATCTCCAAAGATGGCAGCCAGAGGCATTATCACTGAGCACAGCAGTACGCCGGCGTTGATGGACACAAGGTGCGCTGCGAAAACGTATGACGCTACAAACCCAGCCATGAATCCAGATACTGCTCCAGACCATGTCTTATTCTTACTGATGTTTGGGACGAGCTTTGGTCCTCCGAATAATCTTCCCCCGAAGTACGCTGCTACGTCGCATGCTGATACCACCGCCATGCACCACACCACATCGTAACGGTCGGTGTGACCGAGTGCATGGATCCAGTATAACATCGGACTCGCAATGTACGCTATCCCAACTAGTAATAGGAGTAAACGAGAAGCAGCTCTCATGGACGCTCCAGTGGCGTCTATGTCGCCGAAAGCTCTGATGTTCATCACGGCCCACTCATAGAGCATTAGTCCTAAAAACACAGCTATTAAAAGTTGTATCCAAAGCTTGCCTAGCACAAGCGCTACAATGATGATAGTTACAATGCATATGGCACTGGCTACCCTCTTAATGACTTCACCTTCCATACGTCCTCTCTCTCTTCGTGAACTCGTGTATCGCTTTATCTAGCTCAGCATCGTCGAAATCTGGCCACAACACATCTGTAAAATAGAGCTCGCTGTAGGATGCTTGCCACAATAGAAAGTTGCTAAGTCTGTGTTTGCCACCTGTCCGTATGATGAGTTGTGGATCCGGAATCCCTGCTGTATCGAGGTGTGCTGAGATATTCTCCTCAGTAAAGTCAATTCCAAGCTTGGCCATCTTTTGTGCGGTCCTCACAATCTCGTCTTTCCCGCCGTAGCTTACTGCAAGCTGCACCAATATGTCGCGATTATCTTGGCTCCTCTCTTCACACTCATTCATGATTCTCTGAAGCTCTGGTGACAACTTTGATTTGTCACCTATCATCTTGAGCTTAGCTCCTGCATCCAAGATCTTCTGTATGAACTCACCATCTGCAAAAAACCTCATCATAAGTTCCATGAAGGCAGAGATCCATGTCTCCGGTCTTCCCCAGTTCTCAGATGAGAAAGCATAGAATGTTAGGTACTTTATGTGGCGTGCTCTAGATGCGATGACGACATCAGAGGCAACTTTAATCCCTGCGGCATACCCGCTCATCGGCGACGCAGATCTCCTGGAGGCCCATGTAGCATTGCCGTCCATTACGAATCCTATATGACTCAGGTCACCGCCAGACACATGCGCTCTCCTCAATAACTTCAGGGATAGTATCGTATGTGGTACTATGCCTTGTCATCCGTAGCTTTTATGAAGGACACTACCTTCTTGACTCCTGAGATTTGTTTGAGCGCTGTGAGTACGGTAATCCGCTCCTGCTTTGTCTGGGCAATTCCCATGATGTAAACCACACTGTCGGCTGTCTTAATCTTGTAATTCACAGATCTCACATCCTTCGTTACAGTGAGTGTCGTTTTGCACTTCGTCGTTATCCACCCATCCTTCGCGACCTGCCCTGACGTTAGCTCCTCTCCATGCCTTACGTAATTACGTACCCCCTTTACACCCCTCACAGCCCATGTCTCCCTCTCCGCTATCGCTACCCATTCAGAATTAGATACAACCCCTGTTAACAGGACGATACCTTCGTTTGCTACTGCTGACACTTCGCTAAAGAGTTTGTGATCAACCTTGTACAGCCTGTTTTTAACGAGAGTATCCAGCTTTGAATCTGCAATAGTCTCCCCCATGTCCTTATCTCTCGCGACAAGGTAGCCTCCTCCGACCATCCCGCCACCAACCAACACTGGGACACACCCGGTCATTGTGAAGATCGCAGATGCAGCTACTACACTAGCAGCAACTAAACTCTTCGATAGGAAACGCATTCTCTATATGCTCAAATCGACCAGCCGTATCGAAACATATCACATCCACACGGTAGTTTTCAAATTGTTCATCTCTCTCAGATATGACTGCTAGCATTGCATTGGAGATTCTTCTCTGTTGTTTTTTAGTGATACATGATCTTGCAGAGTCTAGAGACCTTCTCTGCTTCACCTCCACAGCCACAAGACAGTCTCCCCTCTTTGCAAGAATATCAATCTCTCCGTATTTCGTCCTAACTCTTTTATTGATGATCTTGTACCCATCGGCCTCGAGCTTCTTACCAGCACAAGATTCTGCAGAGATCCCTTTTTCATATGTCGGCATCCTCCATGCATCACATACTAACGAATCATCAAATCTCCCAAAGGATTGGTCGGGCACAGCCGAAGACGATCTCCACGCTGAGGTGTGAAACCTCTTGGATTGGCGAAGCTGTGGTTGACACAGAGGCTGTGCATATGACCAAGTTTTTGACTGATCCCGTGCTACAATTGAACTCTGCATAAACCACCCATTCACCAACCAATTATATCCTACCACATCATTACATCCCTTTCAAGACTATACTAGCTCTGTCTACTACTCTCTTCGGGAATCCAGCTAGTAACGCTACGTTTAGTCCATATGATTTATCTGCGAATCCATCCTCTATTCTGTGAAGGAACACGATTTCATCTTGCCACTCCTCAACCTTGACCGTAAGGAACTTAATACTTGGAATATCGTCTTTGACCTTCACGAGCTCGTGGTAGTGAGTCGCGAAGAGGGTCCTAGAGCCGATGTTGTTTGCGATCTCCTCGATGACAGCCCATGCAATTGCGAGACCGTCGTACGTAGATGTACCGCGGCCTATCTCATCCAATATGATGAAAGAGTCGGCTGTCGCCTGCTGCAATATCGTAGCGGTCTCAACCATCTCAACCATGAAGGTAGAACGTCCAGCCGCTATATCATCCGAGGCTCCTACTCTGCTGAATATCCTGTTGGCTACCCCGATCTCTGCATAATCTGCGGGAACGAATGATCCGATCTGAGCCATGATTATGATGATCGCATTTTGACGGAGGAAGGTGCTCTTCCCGCCCATGTTGGGCCCCGTCAATATCACCACATTCCCGCCTTCAATCATCTCGCAATCATTCGCGATGAACTTCACTCCGTTGGCCCTCAGGTTATTTTCGACGACGGGGTGTCTACCGTTACGTATGCGTAAGATCCTCTCCGCTATAAGCCTGGGCTTGACGTAATTGTTCTCGATTGCGAGGTACGCAAACGATGTAACGAGGTCGAGGAACGATATGTGGTTCGCAACCTTTCTTATTACTGTCTGCTCGTTCGCCACAATCCTCATCATGTCCTCGAAGATAGCGAGCTCCCGCCTCTTCATGTTCGACTCGGCAGAGTATATTTTATTGGCGGTTTCGACGAGCTCCTCTGAGGTGTACCTCATGCATGTTGCAAGCGACTGCCTATGCACAAATCTATACGGCATCTTAGATGCGAAGTTCGGAGAGATCTCTACGAAGTATCCTAGTATGGAATTCTTCTTGATCTTGAGTGAGGGGATGCCAATCTCATTGACGTAGGTCTTCTGCATGTCGTAGACAATGAGATCGCCGTTCTTGATGATGTGGATGTACTCATCCAGCTCGCTATCATATCCCTCCCTTATGAATCCACCATCCCTCGTTAAGACTGGGAGGGTATCCGTAAGCGCACTATCCAGAGTCCTGATGATTTTTTCTGCACCACTGAACGAGAGCTCGATGGATTCCAGCTGCTGGAATTGCGCTATGTGTTCGCCGACTTCCGACGCCTTCCGTAGAGCGACAGAGATACATCTGAGATCTCTCGGACCAGCCTTGCCCATCAGTGTCCTCGAAAGAGATCTTTCGATATCTGGAAGCCCGGATAGGGTGCTTCTTACCTGCTCAAGCACACTCCGGTTCTCGAAGAAGAACTCCACGTAATCAAGGCGCGTGTTAATCTGCGAGATATCATTCAGAGGTTCCATGAGCCAGCGCGACAGCATCCTAGCCCCCTGAGCTGTCGCTGTCCTATCAATGTGATACAACAAGGTAGATCGTTTATCGCCACTGTTAGAATGCGACAGCTCAAGACTCTTTCTGGTGAAGCTATCGAGATACATATGCTTGGAGCTACCGACATATTTCGGAAACGCCAGACATACCACATCAGGCGACTTGTACACATCCGATATATATTCGGCAACCTCAGATGCGGCCTCAACGCACTGTTTAGATAAATTCCCAAACGCATCTATGCACTGAAGGCCAAAGAATTTGGCAAGCCTACTCGCCACAGTGCTACCCATAAAACGAGAACTCGGGATCGCTCGTACGATCGATCTGTACCTATCAAGGTTATCTAGGATGTGCTTTCGTGATAGAAGACAGTCAGGACAGACTATCTCGGACGGAGCAACCTTAGACAGTACAGCTGGGAGTTCTGTTATCGGCACCTCCTCCACAAAGAACAACCCAGTCGATACGTCGGCATATGCTACGCCAAGCTTCTTATCTGCTTCATCTGAAAGAGCCAGCAGGAAGTTGTTACTCTTCTCGGCGAGCATAGACTGCTCAGTTAAAGTCCCTTGAGTCACCACCCTAGTAACCCTGCGATCAACAGTCGCCTTCCCTCCACCTCTCTTCTTGGCTTCCTCCGGCGTTTCCATCTGCTCACAGATTGCTACAGTGTGCCCATTCCTGATGAGCTTCATCAGGTACATTTCGGATGCATGCCATGGTACACCGCACATCGGAGTATCCTGCCTTTTGGTTAGCACGAGTCCAAGCTCCTTTGATGCTACGACTGCATCATCACCGAAGAGCTCATAAAAATCTCCAAGTCTATAAAATACGAGAGAATCGGGATACTCCTCCTTCACAGCCCTGTACTGCTGCATCATCGGAGTTAAGAACGGTGAGCTATCCGTCGTCGTCATTGCTGAGTGAGAAGTCTTCTGTGACTACGCCAAACGTAGCTGTCAGGTATTCTATGAACTCCTGGATCACTGCCTCAGATGTTGAGGCGGACGAGGTTATAGCCATCGTCTCAACACAATCCAGAACACTACTATCGAACTCGTTTTTGGAATCTACAAGGATGGCGTTACCTGCTCCGGAAGATAGTGCAATCTCGTGGAGTCTTCGGGCATTAGATGAATGGGCGGATCCGATTACAACGACAAGGTCCATCGTCCCAGCAACCTTTCTCACCACGTCCTGCCGTTCCCTCGTGGCACGACATACGTTATCTGGTGAGAGCGACTTCACATGCGGAATCTTTTCTTTCAGCCTTTCGATGATTGTCTGTACGTGTGCCCAGTCTAACGTCGTCTGAGTGAAATACGTAACCGCGATTCCGTTGAAGTCGGGCAGCAGTTCGACCTCAGTTTCATTCGACACGACAAACACGTTAGAGGATTTATCGGCACATCCAATAAGAGCTACCACCTCGGCGTGCGCCCTATCTCCTATGATGATAAGCGTCTTCCCAAGACTGGTTTCCTTGATTGCGTCGCACTGCACAGCCTTGATCACTGGGCACGTGCCATCAATGATTGTTAGCCCCTTCTCCTCGGCTTTCGCTATAACACGAGGCGCCACCCCATGCGAGGAAAACATCACGACCGCACCGTCTGGGATCTCATCGATTGACGCTACTTTTATAACACCGCACTTCCACAGATCGTTCATGAACATCCTGTTGTGTATGACATCCTCGATAATGTAGAACCCACCATACAGCTTGCAAACTTGTTCAGCCATGCTCACAGCTCTCTTTACACCAGAGCAAAACCCATGTGGCGACAGTATGTAGCATTTGATAGACATATGAAAGTAGTTACCACGAACTTTAATGCACTCTGTACACACATCATTATATCACCTGTCATACGACAATCACCATCCAAGAAATACGCCTGTACAAGTTCATACCATTTGAAACAAACCACTTACCTCCAGACCCTATCAAGATACTCCACTGGAGTGAGACCTTACAATCCATGATGTGGTCTGTATGTGTTGTATCTCTCCACCTCCTTAAGTAACTCTCTACGTATTCCACACACTGTATCCTCTATCATAGAGGTATCATCATAGAACTCCTCTCTGAACATAATGCATCGAAAAACTCAGGGCTGACTAGGGCGTGGATGGTCGTCATGTACTCGCCGCGCAGGTTGTCTTCGATGTACCGCTTAACGTCGAGACACTTCCGATCACTCCAGGAACAGATCACTTCCAATTAGGCCAGATGCTCTCTATGAAGTAACCTATCTCAGGCCAGTTATCGAAGCATCTATCAAAAACGGCACCGAGATCGTACTCATTAAACCTCTCATCTGCACATCCGTTACTGTCCCACTTCAAGCATGGAGCAAGGAAGGCATTCGTACACATATTGGCGA
>JAISWU010000026.1 GCA_031270735.1 Holosporales bacterium
TGAATCTTTCATATTGCATCTGAAGGAATGTGAGTTTAGATTCAATCACAGGGGAGAAAATTTGGCTCATTTGATAGCCAAAATTTTCTCCCAAAATAGATTTTACTAGTCAAGAGCCCAAAATAAATAGCGGAAAAGTGCTCCGGAGGAATAATCCCCGCATAACTACGGGCGTGTCGAATGCGAAAATGGGCACCCGGATCAAGGCGGCAATAGCAGATTGGCTCAATCCCATGGCGGAGCGATTTGTAGGAGATGGAGGGCTGATAAATGGCGTGATAGCAAGGGCGTGGCAGGAAATAGATGCAGGTGAAGACCCAGTAGCTGTACTGACGAATCTACAGGGAGAACTCTGGCAGCTAGAGATGGAGGCGACAACCCTCTTCCGACAATGCGAGCTAACCACGGGACGCATCGAACAACTCCTTGTAGCGCTTGGTCGCGCGATGATGGATCACCTAGAGATAAGGCAGGGGATAGATGGGTTGGGTATCGGGAGGGACAATGGCGACCCGATGACTCCATCCGAGGTCCTCGTCGATAGGATGATATGTGAACACGCAAGAGGAAAGCCGATAGATGAAGTTGCACGACAGCTGCAACGCGAGCATCATCAGTTGAGGCAACTCCTCGAAGATCTCCGAGACGTGGTAGCAGAGTACGATGAGCTCGGGACCCTGTCGCGGGAGGCGGGCGATCCTGAGATGGAAGATATGCGACGAGAACTCGAGACGCTCATGGGGCTAATGACACAGTGGTACGCAGGAGGGATTACGGTAGGGAAGATTAGGCAGCAGCTGAGAATTGAGTACGGGATACTAACACGGGGCGTATTCCCGTATCGATGGGGAGAACGTGAGGCGAGAACAAGAATGTGGAGGCGAGTGGCAGAAAGATTACGAGCAGAAGAGGAAGCGCAAGTAGCAAATGAGTAGAGGAGGCAATAACACTTTTGTTACCCCCCACGTATCAGCGAGATTAAATCTCGTATGGACTTCAGCCTCGTGATGTTGACTCCGGCTGAATCCTCGAAAGATTCTGTCTTGTGAGCACAGAATATATCAGTGAAGCCCAGCTTCACTGACTCCTTTATACGGGCGAACGCGAGGTGTGATTGTCGAAGCTCTCCCGACAGTCCAATTTCACCGAAGAACACTGATCCTGCTGGCAGTGGCTTCTGGTACGCAGCAGAGATGATTGCTGCCGCAACTGCCAGGTCTGCTGCGGGTTCTGTAATCTTTAATCCGCCTGCGACGTTCACAAACACATCTTTGTTCGAGAAGTTTATCCTACCCCTTGTTGCAAGGACAGCAACGATCATCGAGAGTCTATTTGCATCGAACCCAACCGATGAGCGTCGCGGGATCGCCAGGCTTGTATGTGATACCAACGCCTGAACTTCAGATAAGATCGGGCGCGTGCCCTCTATCCCGGCAAATACGGCTACACCACTCACACAACCATCATGCTCCGACAGGAAAGCAGCTGATGGGTTGAGCACTTCCTCCAGGCCTTTCCCAGTCATCGAGAATACGCCAATCTCATCAGTAGGCCCAAATCTGTTCTTGACGCAACGGATGATCCTGTAGTCCAGGGCCCTATCCCCCTCGAAGTACAATACGCAGTCGACCATGTGTTCAAGTGTCTTCGGACCTGCGATCGTCCCGTCCTTCGTGATATGACCAACTATAATCACTATCACATCATTGGACTTCGCGAACTTCACCAGCTCCTGCGTACAGAACCTAACCTGCGAAATGCTACCGGGAGGTGATTGAATGAGGTTAGATGATACGGTCTGGATCGAATCAATAACCACTATGCTGTTGTGTTTCAGGCGTTTGACAGCTTGCAGGATCTGATGAATATCAGCGGATGATGCAATCATTAGATCTCGGTTTGATATCTCCAATCTGTTAGCACGCAGCATAACCTGCTTAGTTGACTCTTCCGCAGATACGTAGACGTAATTTTCAATACCCCCGATGCATGACAGCATCTGAAGTAGCAGAGTGGACTTCCCTATTCCAGGAGGACCTCCCAGCAATACGACTGAGCCATCAACCAACCCTCCTCCTAATACCCTATCGAGCTCTACGAGCGTCCCGTTATGGAGGTTCGTTGGGAACTCACAGGGCTCACCTGCTCCGTTTGATATCGACTCAAAAAAATCCTCTGGAACGGGCATGGACGACTGCTGCTTCTCTTCAGAGACAACCTCCTCTATGACGCAGTTCCACCCCCTGCATACATCGCACTGCCCCATCCACTTCGGCAGGACAGCACCGCACTCCTGACATATAAACCTAGAAACCACCTTCGCCATCGTACCACGTGATATTGCCAACGTTATTCACTGCATTATACCAGCGCTTATCAATACCTGGATCAGCTGAGAGCAGTAGCAGAGACGCCCCAATGTGACATTGGTATAATGCTATCAGGGCATCCTGAGTTCAAAACGTATATACGATGGCTGTGGACCAATTTGATTTATTCTGCGCCGTGCGTGAGAGGGAGTGGCCATACAAGCCGGTTATACTAGCGCCAATGGCTGGGGTCACCGATCTTCCATTCAGAAGGGTCGTAAGGCATTTTGGAACCCACATGGTATTTAGCGAGATGGTGGCGAGTCAGGCGGTCATCAGGACAGTTAAGCGAACGGGGCAGATGATGGAGATGAACAACGATCAGTGCACAGCCGTACAGCTGGTCGGAGCGGATCCAAAAATCATGGCATATGCAGCTGCTCTGGTATGTAATATGGGAGTGAGGCATATCAATATTAACTTCGGATGTCCAGTAAGGAAGGTTGTAAATACCGATGCAGGGTCAGCCATTATGAAGGATGAGAGGCGGGCTGCTTCTATCATGGAGGCGGTAGTCAGGGCGGTTAATGTACCTGTATCCGTGAAGATGAGACTCGGGTGGGATGATGCACACATGAATGCAAAAGCCATTGCTAAGATTGCTGAAGGTTCTGGGATTGCCATGATAACAGTCCATGGTAGAACGAGGCAGCAGATGTTTGCTGGTAAAGCTAACTGGGCGGCCATCGCGGAGATCAAGGGAGCCGTCAGCATTCCAGTTGTGGTGAACGGCGATATCACCGATGTAACAACTGCAAGAACGGCCCTTGTTGAAAGCGGAGCTGACGGAATTATGATCGGTCGTGGTGCACTCGGATCACCGTGGATCCTGAGTGAAATACAGGATGCAATCAACCAACCTAACATGCCTAATGCACAGACAACTCCGCACCAAGGGATTACGCTGTGTAGCACCACGGCTACCATGCGTATACAAACCGCAAAGACACACGCAGATTATATGTTCGAGTTTTATGAACCCAGGACAGCAATACATATATCGCGCAGGGTGGTTGGGTATTATCTCAAGTGGCTACCGAACATTGCTCATTGCCGCAGGATGTTATCATCGCTGAACTCACGCGACCAGATTAACGAACTACTGGATACATTGCTGGCGCGAATCGGAGTACAATAGCCCATGGTGTACCGGTAGGTGGGGAGCTGGAGTATTTCGACCATGGTACTATCATCGCAGCATTTAAACAGGGGCACGACATTTGAAATTTCTAGACGAGGCGAAAATTTATATTAAAGCAGGCGACGGCGGGAGTGGTGCGTTAAGCTTCAGGCGCGAGAAGTTCATAGAGTTTGGTGGGCCAGATGGGGGTGCCGGCGGGACCGGAGGATCCATCTACGTCACGGCTGTGAATGATGTCAATACCCTAATTGATTACAGGTACAGGCAGCACTTCAAAGCCAAGAGAGGAGAGAATGGAGCAGGACAAAATAAGACAGGCAGATCTGCTGACGACCTGACGTTAAAAGTTCCAGCTGGAACTCAGATTCTTGCTGACGATAAGATTACGGAAATAGCAGACCTAACCGATGTTGGAGAAACTGTATTGCTTGCTCGTGGAGGACGAGGCGGCCTCGGGAATGCGTACTTCAAAACATCTACAAACCGTGCTCCACGAAAGTTTCAGCCTGGTGAACCTGGAGAAGAAAAGTGGATCTGGATAAAGCTGAAGCTGATTGCAGATGTAGGCCTCATTGGCTTACCAAATGCAGGTAAGTCATCATTCATCTCGAGTGTTACAAATGCCAAGGCTAGAGTCGAGGACTACCCCTTCACAACATTAGTTCCGCAGCTTGGGATTGCAAGGTTAGACGACAAGGAAATTATCATATCGGACATTCCCGGTTTGATAGAAGACGCCCACACCGGCAGGGGACTCGGAGACAGGTTTCTAGCACATATAGAGAGGTGCAGGATACTTGTCCACATCATTGATGTTGCATTGGATGATCCATTGCTGTCATACTTAACTGTGCGTAGGGAGCTCGGCTGCTACAGCCAATCTCTTGTTCAGAAGCCAGAGATTGTGGTCCTGAATAAGACTGATCTCGTGAATCCGGACATGGTTACGAAGTGCAAGAACGAGTTGTTGAATGCCGGCGTACCAGATGTGTTATCGATGTCAATTGCCACAAGAACCGGCTGTCAGGATGTTGTTGGTAGGATTGTTTCGGTGCAGGGGAAAGTTGCGTAGGCCATGGTTAAGTGTAATTGTTCAAAACGTTTGACCCGATCATTTCGTGTCTGGTAGAATCAGTGGGCGTAAAATGTGCACGCGATTTTCTGAATTTGGTGAAACCTGATGGGTACGTTTGATAAGGTGAAGAGTGTTATGGTGAACAGCCTCAAGGTTGACGCTGCGAAGATAACTGAAACTGCGAGCTTTAAGGATGATCTGGGAATGGATAGCCTAGAGCAGGCTGAGCTGATCATGGAGCTCGAGAAGGAATTCAATTGTGAAATTCCGGAGGATGCGGCTGAGAAGATTATCACGATGTCTGATGCAGTGAAGTACCTAGACTCCATCAAGAAGCACTAGGAGCCACCTTGAAGAGGCGAGTTGTCGTCACTGGAATTGGCGCGGTAACGCCACTCGGACCGGACATGGATTCTACGTGGACCGGTATACTAGATGGGCGGAGCGGCATAAGGACCATCGATAGTTTCAATACAGATGATCTCTCAGTGAAGGTGGCTGGCACTGTCATTGGCGGTGAGGGCGGCTTCGCTCCTGATGAATACATGTCCCCATCCGAGCAGAGGAAGGTCGATAAATTCATAGTCTACGCGATAGCTGCAGCAGGCCAGGCAATAGGAGATGCTGGCTTAAACAGCCTCTCTGACAGCCAAAAAGCTAAGACAGCTGTGATCATAGGCTCTGGAATAGGTGGGGTATCTGGCCTCTATGAAACATCCGTTAATCTCTTTGAGAACGGGGCACGCCGCGTTAGCCCGTTCTTTATACCGTCTGTGCTAATTAACTTGGCATCCGGACATGTAGCGATGCGTCACAACATCCGTGGCCCAAACTATGGGATAGTATCAGCCTGCACGTCAGGGACACACAGCATAGGTGAAGCGTTTAGGTTAATCCGGGATGGGTATATCGACTACGCCGTAACAGGAGGCGCAGAACATGCCGTATGCAGACTAGGAGTATCGGGTTTCGCAGCGGCTAGAGCTTTGTCGACTGGCTTCAATGATCAGCCCGAGAAGGCATCTCGGCCATGGGATAGAGATAGAGATGGATTCGTGGTTGGTGAGGGTGCTGGTGTCCTCATCCTAGAAACTCTGAATTCTGCCAAGAAGAGGGGTTGTAAGATATATGGAGAGATCATCGGGTACGGTGCATCATGTGACGCATACCACATAACCGCACCACTCCCTGACGCATCTGGAGCTGCGCTGTCGATGCGAAACGCGCTTGATGACGCGCGTGTTAGCATTGATGAGATCGACTACATTAACGCACATGGGACCTCTACTCCACACGGAGACGTAGCAGAAGTTAAGGCAATCAAGGATGTGTTTGGACATGTGGCGCATGACATTAACATCTCTTCTACCAAGTCTCATATGGGACATCTGCTGGGAGCAGCCGGAGCAGTTGAGGCGCTTATATGTCTTTTCGCGATGAGAGATGGAGTAGTACCCGCGACTTTGAACCTCGAGAATCCCGATGAAGGATGTGATTTAAATCTGACGCCGTTCGTGCCTCAGGAGAAGAAGTTACGGTGTGTGATGAGTAACTCGTTCGGGTTTGGAGGAACAAACGGCACTCTTATTTTCAAATACATCTAGTCAAGATAGCTTTCATATGCGCAGTTGGTTCTTGAGACGTGGCACGAAGCAGGGAATCTTTTGGGCAACGTTAATATACCTCACTGGGACGCTCAATGATGTTGTGATGAAGCTTCTGGGGAGCCGCCTCCCATGGATTGAGATTGCCTTCTTTAGATTCCTGTTTTCGCTGGCAGTGATACTACCGCCAATGCTGTGCACAAGGCATAATCTCTTTAGGTCCAAGATACATTCGCAACATATCCTGCGTGGGGTGTTGGGAGCTGTAGCTCTCGGACTATGCTGCATAAGCGTAAATGTAATGCCGCTTGCTGAGAATACTACGATCCTATTTTCTGAAGCATTGTTCATGTTGCCGTTATCAGCTATGTTACTCGGTGAAAAAATTAGATCACACTCGATAGTTGCTACGATCGTTGGCTTCGTAGGCCTCCTGATCATATGTAGGCCGCAGGCCGGGAACATCAATACGATGGCCGTAATCCCTGCCTTCGCAGCTCTGCTGTTTGCGATCATGAACATTATGATTAAGCGGATGATTGATGCTAAGGAACATACACTGACGATGCTGTTCTATTTCGGGGTGTACACCACTGTCTTGTCGGGAGTATTTGTACCATGTTGCTGGGTAATGCCAAACATGCAGGAGCTCTGGCTGATCATACTCCTTGGGATAGGCGCCAACGTAATCCAGCTGTCCATTTTCTTAGCGTACAGGGCTACTACAGCTTCTGTGATAAGTCCAATCAGATATGTAGAACTGCCATTCGCTGTGCTGTGTGGCCTTGTGTTCTTCGGCCAGATCCCAGAGACAACATCAATCGTAGGTGCACTGCTGATCATCGCCGGATCAGTCATGGCCTCACATGTCACCAAAGAGGTAAATTCAGAAGCATAAGAGGATACATACTGTTTCGATTGGTATCCTCATTCTACGTTTCCTATGTCTGTATCGAATGAGCGTACGCTGTGTGTCTTAATCATATTCCCCAGTGTCTTGAAAACAATGCTGAGTGCAAACCCAGCTCTTGGCTTCACGTCGTTCTTCTTGAAGTTCATCCTGTAGATACCAACGCTGAAGTTACAACACTCATCATCGTACGTAGCCGATACCCCATGTGCTAGCATGTGCTTGCCATTGCCATGCTTCAGGTTTATAACTTGGGAAGCAGTGACACTCCAGAACTCATTTATTTTCACTCCACCATTGATGTTCAACTGCGATAGCCCATTTCCCTGAACGTAGCTAACCTTTGAGTTATGGAAGTATCCAACTCCACCAAAGACATTTTTGAAGCCGGCGCTTACCCCGGCTTCAAACAGCTGAGACTTCTCGAATGGTCTTAGTCCAACAAAGCGAATCCTCATAGCGATGTTCTCTATTGGCTTCAGCACCACTCTGCCAACCATGGCATTACGCTCGTTCAACATCGTGCTCTTCTTGCCGCCGAGCCCGGCTGATTTCCCTATGCAGGCGTTGACCCATCGGCGCTTGGAGTTATAGCTAGATCCTTCAAAGCCTATCGAAACGCGCTCGCCAGCATCTATGTTATCATATCCTCCGAACCTGTTGAGAGCGTAGAAGTTGAGATCGCTAAAATTGCTGAAGACGGAGTCTTCGTTCGGCTTAAAGTTCACCCTATTGTTGGATGTTTCGATGCTTGTGATTGTAACCTTCGGCCCCCAGATTACTGTATTATCAATCGCCTTGATACGGCTCACAAGCGGCATTGACACGCTTACCTGATTCTCAAAAATTGGAAAAAGCTTGTGTGAGGATTTTGAGATTTCCTGAGGTGGATCTTGAGTGGTATCAGTCGTCTTCCCGACATTGAAGAAGTCCGCTCTGATCCCTGAATTTACTTCAACCAAAAACATGCTTAGGCTCATGGACTTGTTCCACCCAACCTTGTTGCTGATCCTGCCAAACCGTTTCGAGAGAGTCTGGGAGGGAGAACTCCTTCTCGTGAGGAACATCATATCACTGTTGAACATGAAGTCACCTCTCGCGCAATCGAAATTGATATGCGGCAGGACCGTAGGGGCTGTAAGCTTATCTTCCGTTTGGAAGACATGTGACTCCGTAGTCAGAAAGTAGTTGCAATCATACGTCTCGAAAACAACGTTGGAGTCGTTGTATGTCGAGTTCAACCACGGAGAGTTGTGACGCTTGAAATCAGCTGGGTATGTAGTTTTGTATGTCACATCCCGTGAACAGTTGAGTCTGACAGCCAAAGTCTTCCTGTCCCAGTTATACGAGCGGAACGACGAATCCACATGCCACCTCGCACGCTTATCAATATCCTCGGCTGTCTTGGATTTTGACCGCGAGAGGATGCTTGCAGAAACATCAAAATCTCCCTTCGCAAACTTCTGCCTGTACTCTGATGTTACCATACCGCGCCTCTTAGAATTCAGGAACGGTAGCAGCTTCAAATCTCGATCATTACCGATTGCCACATAATACGGTACTCCAATGAACGTACCGCTCCTTGAGCAATGCCGGATAACAGGCGGCAGGAACCCTGTCTTGCGCTCCACATCGAATGATGGATGAGAGAGATACGGCGTGAATAACACTGGTACCCCTTTAATCCTAAGCTTGACGTTCTTGTAGATGAACTTCTTCTCTTTACGATCGTAGACAACCGTCTCTGCGGCTAAGTCCCACAACGGTAACTTACAGTTGGTCTCGCGGCACGGAGAGTATGAGGCATCATTGAACGTGAATACTTCACCTTCTTTGCGAGCCTTCCCAGCCTTAACCTTGATCGCGTCCTTCGTCACGAACACTAACGCCTCGGCGATTGCATTTTTAAAATTCTCATCAAGCCTGATGTTGTTTGCTGAGAACAGATCACCGGCGTAGTCCTTGACGATGGCGTTGCCAATGAGCCTTATATCTCCTGTGTTCTTATTGTACTCAATCCTGTCTGTGTGCAGTTCCCTGATTCGGTGATCATCCGTTTCCTGTGTTACAACAACATCTCCAGATGCTGTAATCAAACCGTTGACTGGGTCGAACGAGACAACCTTAGAGTTGAGTGTGATCCTGGCATCCACTGTGCACACACATAGCAGAGCAAAAAAGATTGTAGCAACTAGACGGTTCAATTATGGTATCGAGTGCAACAGTACCCTAACTCTGTCCGCCATAATATCGGTAATGCCACGGGTTTTTGCAAGTGATTGGAGAGCTTCTTTTGCTAGGACATTATCACCTTTCTTTAGGTAGCAAAATGCCAAGGCTTCCTGTGCGAGGAGGGTCCAGGCTCCGTTAACATATTTCGCCTTGAGTGACTGTATGAACTCGTCAATATTGCTTATCAAATCCTCCGTTGGCATGAGGTCCAGACACGTTGGGACGTAAAACACGTAGGCGAGATCTTGGATTAGAACGTTTGTCTTCTTGCTCTCAAATAACGCCTTGTACTCTGAGATTGCAGCTTGATCATTGTTACGCCTCAGGAGTGCTGCGTGCTCAAATTTTGCGAAGGTAGCATAATCGGTCTGGGATGTCGTGGAGAGCTCCTTGAACTGCGCCATAGCCTCTGAAACATTTCCCATCATCGCGAGATTTTGGATCTCGACGTACCTAGCTGAAATGGCCTCCCTATCTTTAAGGTCCTGCCTTTGCCACATATTGTATCCGCCCACTGCCATAATTATTGCACAGACTCCGCAAGTGGCAAGCTTGCCGTACTTCTCCCAGAGCCTCTGCCAATTCTCGTTGCGAATCTCCTCCTCGATACTATCAATGAAGCTATCGAACTTCCTATCCTCGTTGAGATTCTTAGGAATTTTATCCTTGGCCATTTCTAGTCTACGCACTCAGTAAGGACGTACATCCTGTATATGTTACAACAATCCACCCACCAAACAAAACACGTAAGTATGTGAACGCACACACAGTTGAACGGGCGTACTTGTATAGTCATTCATCTGATGTATAATTTGCTGGTCGTTTAGGCATTTTTATCTTCTCTCGTGAGCGTTATGGCCAAAAGAGTGGTCAGCAAAAGTAAACACAGAAGGTCTAGGTTGTGGGCCACAGCTGCGTTGTGTACATGCTGTATTGCGTATTTCGCTCTGCCGGTTATCACGTCTGTGTGTACGAGGTTACTGGATGCCATAATCATGCATATCAGGTTTACAGCGAATAATGTTGTTATTACTGGAGCTACCAACAGGACCACCGCACTGATAAGAAGGAGTTTAGAGATTACCGGAAGAGGCGACGTGCTCAAGCTATCAGTATCACAGATATATGACAAGGTCTTTGGAATCAGATGGGTAAAGTCAGCTGTAGTTCAAAGGAAGCTCCCCAATACCATAAACATCAAAATCGTCGAGAGAGTGCCAATAGCCGTGTTTCAGCACGACCATACATCGAGCCTAATCGATGAGCACGGCGAGCTTATCGAGGAAGTCGAACCAAATATGGTAAGACTACCAATTGTTATTGGTGAAGATGCCAACACCAAGGTACATACTATTCTCTGGATCATATCGAGATTTGAAACTTTCAAAGATAAAATTGAAGTCATTAAGTTCGTAAGAAAACGTAGATGGGACATCGTTGTGTCCGGACTTATCGTGAGGCTTCCGGAGCAATGTATTGAACATGCAATTGAGACATTGGCTAAGATGGTTATGCATAGAGGCATCGACAAAAACACCGCGAGCTGTGTTGACCTTAGGCTACATGATAGTGTAGTAATCAAAGGGGGGAGTGGTAACCCACGCCAGAAGGGCAGGCTAGGTGTATGACTACTATGAGGGACTAGATCCATGCGTAGTTGGCTTTGTGTCATTAGCCGCTTCGTTGCCACCATCTTTCCCACCCGCAACAAATCTATCAATCAGTGTTTCCAGGTTAACCGCAGATCTTGTGATCGCGATTTCAGCTCCTGGATCGAAGTTGGTCTGAGAAAATCCAGTTATTATTGATATGAACTTATTGCCCATTATTCCGTCTGACACTATTGCCGCTGAACTATCATCCGGTATTACTATCCCCGCCTTAACCGACAGCTCTGCCTTGGCTTGGTACTGCGTATCTATCGATAATTTTTTTACGACACCGATTTTGATACCACTCATCTTAACATCGGACCCTTCCGATATACCTCCAGCGTCATCAAATCTCGCTGTTAATACGTATACTTCAGATGTATCCATTCCGCTCGAAGTGTATGCGAGATATACAGACGCGGCAGCAGTAATCAACACTACAGCCCCTATTACTGCTTCTAACATATTTCCATTCATAAGCACATAGCACAAAAATGTGCAAGACACTAGACTATGTTCAGTATACCACAACTTATAACAACCGCTCAATATTATGCGTACAACGTCACATACTTTAAGACAAACCACTTACTTCCAGAACCATGTCAAGGTACTCCATGGTAGTGAGACCTTACAAGAGAAGAGTTCTATGATGATACCAATATGATAGAGGATACAGTGTGTGGAATACGTAGAGAGTTACTTAAGGAGGTGGGGAGATACAACACATACAGACCACACTTATGGGTTCAAGGCCTCACTCCAATGGAGTATGTTGATAGAACTCTGGAGGTATCCAGTCTGTCTCAAATGGTGTGAACTTACACAAAGTTCACACCCCACTTGCAATCGGTTAACTTTTTTCGTATCATGATTCAGATATGCGACATATGTCACATGAGGGTTTACAGTTCCGTAGTGCGTGGGTAGTTCAGTTAGACGCTGTTGTTTTGTATGTTGCGCGTGTGTGTTGGGAGTCCGAGATAGGTGGTAGCTAGGAGATCACATTTTCTGAGCATCGGCTTGTTGGCCGTAGCTTCTGCTATAGCGATGACTGAGTACGTGAAGTGGTTGCCTCATAAAGCTGTTACTGAGCTTCGTGACGAAGATGCGGAACCGATCGATGATGTTGTTAACGATAACGATGATTCTGCAGAAAGCACAGAGGAGACCAGTGAGGAACCCGTCAAGGCAGACGAATTGCTACATCAGGAGCAAGCCCCAATTCCAGGCAGTGTATCAGATAATAACATACCTGGCGAGCATAAGGTCGTCGTTCAGAGTGGGAATTCGATTGCAACAATACTAGAGGGGATGAACGTACCAAGAACTGAAGTTCACCTGATATCAAAATCCTTATCCAAGATTTTTAATTTGAGAAGCTTGAGGGTCGGACAAGAGATCACGATACGTTGTCATGCGGACGCTGACACTACCAGTGTATTCTGCGTCGATGTAATGGAAATCCAGAACGCATACAATTCTAAGATTGTTGTTGAACACACCAATTCTGGATACAAAGCACGCAAGGAAACAATTCCAGTAAAGAAGGTGATGCGCAGCATCTCCGGAGTAATTACCCCACATGATCCAAATGCGTCGCTAAAAAAGATTGGCGTCAACCCAAAGATTGCGAAGGAAGCACTAAGGAGTCTATCACAAGTAACCAACATCAAAAGCGCTAAGTCTAAGGTTAACTTCGAGTTATTGTATCAGGATTTTTATAGGATGGACGGGAGCGCTGCCAGAGATCCTGAATTGATGTACGTATCTGCGATGATCAACGGGAAGATCATGAGGCTATACAAATTCGCATACGGCAATGGAAGTGAGTACGTGGATCAGAATGGCACCATCGTGCGGACGATCGCATCCACATCATCGATGCTCTCGCCGCCACTTTCTCGCATGAAGGTAACATCTGGATTTGGTATGAGGTGTAACCCAGGCGGGTGCTTTAAGCTTCACACAGGAGTGGATTTATCTGCCGTGGTTGGAACTCCTGTACGTGCAGCGGCTAATGGCGTTGTGATTGTTGCAGCGTACCGCGCAGGATATGGCAAGTACGTCAGCATACGCCACAACGGCATGATCAGCACTGCATACGCACATCTTAGCAGAATTGTTGTGAGAAACGGCCAGCACGTGTCGCGAGGGCAGATATTGGGATACAGCGGATTGTCTGGAAATTCCCGTGGCGCACATTTGCACTATGAGGTGGTACGCAACGGACAGCACGTCAACCCACTATTACTTGTTAAGCAGGACCCACAAAGACTTACCGGCGTAGACCTCGTTAAATTCAATCAATTCAAAAAAGAAATTAACCTGCAGGTAGTGGGACTCACTCCAGCAGTCAGCTGTGTCAAACGGTCTGGGAAGGCGTGATTGACACTTCGATAAGTACGATTCACACACGTAAACTGTCGGTGGTACTTAGTATCGTGTTGTAGTGACGTTAGATACATCGTACTACCTAAAAACTCCATCTCTCAACAAACGTGGGTATATCATCAAGCCCCATCGCATCCAAACTCCCATCAGGCATCATCGTAACCCGCTTCCTATGCATCCACTGATCTATTTCATGTTCTTCTAACTCATCGAACCTGGTTTCTCCACCACGACCACACGATGCTACAATTTTCCACATGCTCTCAATCCTGTCTTGGATATCTTTTGGATTAGCTGTTTGTCTAATGCCTTCCCACGACTCTCTCGCCATCATCACATGTGCAGTTCCTCTAGCGGCCATGACAACCACTGGACTTGACTGCCCGATCTTCCTGTTCGCCACTATCACTCTGGTAGTTAGCCCTGTACCTCCTTGGATTCTGAATAACTGGCCACATCGCCTTGGTTGCAACTGATGCGCAGTTATATCAGGCATCCATTGACAGTCATCCCACATCGACATTATCTGCTCTCTAGGTGCCCCCAGCACTGCAATAGTCTCTTGATCGTCGTATATCACTTTTCCTCTCGGGTGGTGATGTTCGCTATGAGATACTATCCCCACAATCGCTGGAAGAGGCGGGATAAAAATCGGAGACCATGGTTCTATCAGTACGCTCAATGGGATCCACATTTCCAGAAGAGGCTCATTACGTTCTATGGCGATTCTTGTCGAGTTACCAGTTTTGCTATCCATGGCCCATCCAGTTCCACTATCTAATGCGTATGACACCGGATATATCCCAGCAACAGTCGCCATTAAATCAGCATGCGGACACCTTGCGGACACCTTGTGGCTCTGCTTATCACTAAATTTCCCATAAGTTCTGGGTGCCGGCTCGCGACTAGTTCGTCCCTGATTTCCGCAAAAATGTGTACCTTCATACTTTCAATTTTCTCGCTTTCACCAGTGAATGGTGGATACCTCAACGCAGCTGGACGCTCATTCCCAACAAGCTTTGCTGAGCTTATTGTTGCCTCAATTACTTCATCGACACGCGTATCAATTGTATCAATATATTCCTGTACGCACGTTGATGCACGATGCTTGTACCATTGTGATATATCGTTGTTCACATCCCACCATAGTTTTTGTAGCCGCTCGTTATCAAATACGCACTCTCTGCACATCCGATAAAGCGCAGCCTCGCTGCTTTCCCTGGTATGCGGTTGTCCACGTCCTTTCAACCTTCTTCTATCAAGGCTCTGAGCGTCTTCCACCATTTCATCCGTGAGCATCGCTGGACCAAACACGGCCCTACAGTTATATGTACCCCCAATGAGCTGTCTGCCCAGTTCTACCAGAGCTTTATCATCAGGGCTCAATTGCTTTGTTCCACGTTTAGGATCACTCGCCCTCTCTAAATACCTCTTGATGGCACCTTTGTGTTCAGCCTTATACGTTAACCGTTTATTAATAAACCTCATCACATGCACGGCATATAATGTTCGTGGGATTACAACAACCTTAGCCTCAGGTGTAACCTCGCGTAACTTCCTCACAACACATTTGATCGGATTAGCACACCACTCCTCCACATCCTCGTAGGATATCCCTTCCCTAACCAGCGGATTCATCATTCCAGATATGCCGTACGTATGGATGGTTTCGTAGGCTATCCGCTTTTGATCATTCCCAAGCTCTCGGCTATTCAGTACTACAACCTCCACGCAAGCTGATGTAGTAGTTACCATAAACACAGCCATGCATATTATCTTCGTTAATGTTATTTTCATGTTTGCCACACACACATAATACACAATACATCCCGCCATCTTTGGTTACGTACTTACAACATTCTCGTCCTACAAAAACAAATCTTATATATTAAAAAGTTTAGTGTTTGTTGTTGGGCCATCGGATATGTTGATAAGCCATCTCACGATGGTCATATCTACTGCGGATCCAACTTGTGTAATCCACACATAACAAACAGCCACTGTTAACTATGGTGTGGATAACTTTTCGGTCTTTGTGCATTAATGTGGTCCACATCACGATCCACCAGGTTATGCACAAATGCTCCACACGTTGTCACACAACTTTCCAGCTACCTATCAAACATCTTTTCAAGCTGTGTCTTTGTAATCTTGATGAAGCTCGTCCTGTGGTGGTTGCACTGATGGATTGATGGGGTTTCTTCCATCTGCTTTGTTATTGCTGACATCTCATCAATAGACAGGCGTCTCCCAAACCTTATGCTGTTGTGGCACGCTATGTCCGCGATCCTGCGCTTCATTCTATCGAGTATGTTGATGCTATCGGTTAAATCGTGGTTCTCGATGGTATCCCTTATGAACTCCAGCGCCTCTGTTATATTTATGATCTGAGGGATGGCGGATACAATGATTGATTGCTGCACTACCTCTGCCACAAACCCACATGAGTTTATGTGGACTATCAGATCTCTTGCAATTCCTACCTCGGAGTCAGAAAGGCGTAGCACCTCTGCCCTTGTGATGAATCTCTTGTTTTCTACGTTGATGCTTTCTAGCATCTTATGTTGAGTGATTTTCTCATGGACTGCGTGCTGGTCTATGATCAGGATTCCATCATCTACTTCAGTGACTATGTAAGAGTCGAAGAGCTGTGCTATCGGCTTTCCGAAGATGTTTGGTTTCTCATTTTCGTCAATTGATGGATTGGTAGGTTCGCGAGCTACAATCACGGGTGGCTGCTTCACATGCTCCATTGTTGCAAGACCAGTTGTCCCGTCTCTGAAGTACTCGCGTCGTGCTGCTAGCGGTGTGCTGGCGATTTGGTATTCTCGCTGCGTTGGCGCGTGTATCTCCACCGCAGTTCTATCGAACTTCATGAGATTCTTAGATATGGCTGATGTGATAAATTTCTGAGTACCCACACCGTCCCGGAAACGGATCTCTGACTTTGTTGGGGAGACGTTAACGTCGATGTGGAATGGGTCGATCGTGATGAACAACACGACCACAGCGAATCGGCCACTTGGTATGAGGTCCTTATATGCGTTCCTTATCGAGATGGATACAGTCATGTCGCTGACGACCCTTCCATTCACGAAGATCCTCTGAAAGCCCTGCGAGTGCCTGTTATCCATCGGGTGGAATAGGTACCCACTGATCGATATCGAATCCCCTTCATCAGAGATGTAGACGGCCCTCTTGAACGTGTCGCTCCCGACGATCTTCGATATCCTGTCTTCAGTTGAATCTCCATTGAATGACATGAGCGTCTTATCATCTGAGCGAGCAGTGAAGTTTATATCGTTTCTCACAAGTGCGAAGTTCTCCAGGACATTGAGGCAGCGAGTTAGCTCTGCTCCTTCAGACTTCATGAACTTCAGGCGGGCTGGTATCTTACCGAATAGATTTTCGATCGTGACGATAGTTCCGTTCTGTACCGGTGATGGGTACACTCCGGATTCCTCTGAGAATTTCACAGCGATTCCACGTCCTCCAGACTCTATTGAGAAGTTGCTAACAGATGCTATCGATGGAAGCGCCTCACCCCTGAAGCCATAGCTCATTATGTCGAATAGGTTGTCGGAGCTAAGCTTTGAGGTTGCATGTCTCTTAACTGACATCGTGAGATCTTCATCAGACAGCCCAGTACCATCGTCCTCCACGACGATCTTCTCTTTTCCACCTCCCTTCAGGAATACGCTTATGTTCCTCGCTCCAGCATCGATTGCATTCTCAACTACCTCCTTGAGTGCGGATGCTGGCCTCTCGACTATCTCGCCAGCTGCAATCTGATTGATGATCTCGTCGCTTAGCAGCTTTATCTTTCCCATAGAACACCCCACAGTATCTGAGTGGCCGATGCAAAGATTGCGGCCAGAACATCGTCGAGCATTATACCAAATCCAGCCGCTCTATTGCTGTTCTTCAGTGCAGCCTCTATATTCCTAATCGGAGGAGGCTTGATAATATCGAAGAGTCTGAATAACGCGAAGTTACATGCGATCGCTACGATAGACTTTAGCCCAAAGTGGTAGATGATTGAGCTTCCAAGGAAGATCCCGCATGCCTCATCGATTACTATGTACTCGGGATCCTTATCGTCTCCGTACTGCCTTAGGTATGCTGAGCATGAGATGGTTCCGATGACTAGGGTTGCTGCCGCAAGGATTGCCATCAGTAGCTTTGACCTAGGTAAGATCAGGACGATGGCCGTTGCTGCTAGCGACCCAACCGTTCCAGGCATTCTCTTCGAGATCATGCCGATCCAGAAAAATGATGCTATGAATAGGTGGAAGCCTCTACTTCTTAGCCTTCCAGGTTGATCCGTCTTTTGTATCTTCAATTGTGATTCCCCTTTCTAGGAGTTCATTCCTTATGGCATCGGCTGTTACGTAATCCTTACGATTCTTCGCCTCCGTTCTCTCTGCAATCTTTGTGTTGATCCACTCTCTCTGTTCATCAGATACGTTACAGAACCAGTCTTCAGGATCCTTCATCATCACACCAAGCAGATTCCTGCATGTAGATACGAAGCGATTATCCAGAGCTCCTGATTCCCTCGCTCTACTCAAGATTGATATTGCAAGAGGGGTATTGATGTTGTCTAACAACGCATCGAGAATATCAGGAATGATCTCACCAGTTCCCACCACGTTAATGGATCGAATGGACGAGTACCAATGGTCGAGAATGTTTTTCGCCTGGTTCAGTGTATCTATGCTGAAGTTTTGAGGAGCAGAGTAGTGAGTCATCAGGAGTGCCGTCCTAATAACCTCTCCATCGTACTTCTGGAGCATGTCGTTTACAGTGAAAAAATTTCCGGCTGACTTAGACATCTTTGTTCCGTCGATGTTGAGATGTCCATTGTGTATCCAGTAATTCGCCATCGTGTTCTGTTTGCTCAATGCACATGATTGGGCTATCTCATTCTCATGATGTGGGAACACAAGATCAACTCCACCTCCATGGATATCGAAATAATCACCAAGATACTTCCTGGACATTGCTGAGCACTCGATGTGCCAACCAGGTCTCCCGACTCCCCACGGGCTATCCCATCCGAGGTTGAACTTATCATCAATAGGTTTCCACAGAACAAAGTCCAATGGATTCCTCTTAAACTCAGATATCTCAACCCTGGCACCCTTCACAAGGTCGTCGATGTTCTTGTTAGATAATGCTCCGTATCTACCGAACGATGACACGTCGAAATAAACGTGGCTGTTAGAAACGTACGCACTACCATTTGAAATGAGTCCATCGATGAACTCGATGATATCACCGATATGCTCCGTCGCCCTCGGTTCTATGTCTACCGGCAGGACGTTGAGCGCAGCGATATCTTCATGGTACATCTCTATCGTTTGCTCTGTCAACTCTTGAACACTTACGCCCATCTCGATGGATGCGTTGTATATCTTGTCATCCACATCGGTGATGTTCCTTACGTACGTGACTCTGCCATGTATGGTTCGCAGGACTCTATAGAGCACATCGAACACGACTGCAGGTCTTGCATTACCAAGGTGGGCCCTATCGTATACCGTAGGGCCGCACACATACATCTTCACATTTTTAACATCAATCGGCTCGAAGGGTTCAAGCCTTCTCGAGAGGGTGTTATATAATCTTAGTTGCACTTCTTGGAGACACAAACCAGAGCTGGCCTGAGAAGCCTGTCGCTGAGCATGAACCCATCCTGTAAGACCTTCACGATAATTCCTGGTGGAGAATCGCTGTCTTCAACCTCTGATATTGCTTGGTGGAGATGTGGGTCGAAAGACTTACCACTTGATTCAAATGCAGTAACGTTATGGCGTGAGAGTACCTTATCCATCTCGGCCAGAGTGAGCTTGACACCATCGACTACAGGGCTCGACGGCTCCTGCTGGCAGCTCTCTATAGCCCTAAGGAGATTATCTCTCACAGAAAGGATGTCCCTTGCGAACTCCGAGATACCATACTTCATGGCGTCTGACCTCTCCTTGTCTGCTCTCCTCTGAATGTTCTGAGACTCTGCAATTGCACGCAGCAACTTGTCCTCAAGTGATGTTATCTTTTCGGCTAGATCTTCACCACCAGCAGCTCCGTCCATAGCCTCGCTCTTCTCAACATTCTCTTCCTGATCCACCATCTTCTAAACATCGAGTGACTAAACCGAAATCATCAGGAATTATAACACACAGGGCTACGAGGTAGGTAGGAGGTTGGTGCGGTTTCGTATATTCCCCCCCCCCCCCCTAAACATTTTTCTCACCATCTTCATAATTCCTTAACCTTCCCCCCCCTTATCATATACATAAGAATCTATATGGGGAGGGAAACCCAATGAACAAGTTAGTACTACTATCATCAATGGTGATGATAGGAACAGGAGTAGTAAGAGGAGGTGAGAGCCTAAGAAG
>JAISWU010000027.1 GCA_031270735.1 Holosporales bacterium
TGAATCTTTCATATTGCATCTGAAGGAATGTGAGTTTAGATTCAATCACAGGGGAGAAAATTTGGCTCATTTGATAGCCAAAATTTTCTCCCAAAATAGATTTTACTAGTCAAGAGCCATGTATGTTACAGTGCCGACGCGTGTGGTGATTACTCAAGAGGAACTCAACATGAAAGGATTGCATGCAATCTTGGCAGTGGTGATAACAATTGGTGGCGTCGATGTTCACGGTATGGTAACAACTGATCTGATGACACTTAGAAATGAGCGCAAAATACAGAGGTACGCGCTACGCTGTTACAATATGGCAGTAGAACATAACCTTGAGTTGCTAGATAAAGCAGAGGATGTAGCGGAGGGAATGTCCGAGATGGGCGGACCGCCCCTGACAGGGTCAGATAGGCGGATCGTCATGGGGTTATACATCGCTGCCCATACTCCAGGAGCTCCGGGAGTAGATATGGATGAAGAGGCCTCGTTGCCCGCAGGCATTGATCTCGAATGTGCAACAGAAGAACAAACAAATAGGTGCTGTGGGTGAAGCTGACGCCTGACGTCTTGGTATCTCCTACGCTGGCACGTAAAGATAGGGATCGTACTGCCATATTATCGCCGGCGTCCAGGGCCAGGTATATCGGTACCATTCAGCTCTGCAGTTGCTGGCTGCAACGAGTGGGCCATGCTCTCGAACTTCAGCCTTGGTAACGAATTGACGTGCGTTCGCTTCCGAATGACCAGATGGTTCGTCGGGCAAATCGTAGGTCGTCGGGTTCACTGCGAGTAGGGTTAGCTTCCACACTGACGATATGTCGATATCGTTAATAGCATCCTCAGCATCCTGCTGCTCGAGTATAACTGACGGATCTTCCCATCCGGTGCTCTGCATAAAAACTCTAGTTCTGTTCACAATGATCGCAGTGGTTGTTTTTCTCCCGCCGAGTCTGGAGCGCAGTTCTAATACGTGCACAGCTTTGGCCGACACTCCCTCAAGTCCCCATCTAGTCCACCCGCTTTTGACACTAGCTAGAGGTTCGATGCACTGGTATGCGGGATCTTCATACAGCATGATACCCATCATTAGCGAACGGAGTACTGCCGGGCATCCGACGTGATCTAGTATCTCGTTAGCCCTAATTTCAGCCTTTGCTCTGCGACGTAACGATGGCACGATGCGCTCTATGATGGTCAGCTTTCTGCTGACAGTCGCATCTCCTCGCGCTACGATTTCGGATGACTGCTCTTCCTCATCTGAGTACTCCGTGTAGCCTGTATCACGTAACTGCTTAGCCTGTGGTATATATCGTGTTTCATCAGCTCCCGTCTCTACCATGCTGCCATGTGCCGTATGCGTTATCGCGCTAAGAACAGCCGTTAATATTAATTTCTTCATACTTGTCTCCTGTAGTGTTTTCACACGAATACATTTCATCTACATATACAATTATAACAAGGCAGCACTTAAAAAAGAGTTAATGCCGTCCCACTCATTACCTTACCAACACACCATTTCCCTTTGGAACGAAACCCTAACCACAATTTACGAAACGTATTGTCAAGGCCTATAGAGCGGTAGCGTGCCTTGACAACTAGAGTGTAGTAAATTGTTATAATTGAGTTAGTCCAAAAGGGGGGAGTGAGTAGATTCCCCCCCCATAACATCCACAGTCACTCTCCTGGTACGTCGATCCGATGCTCGAGTGCTCATGTACATCTGAGTACACTGCGCCTCTGTGCTCCGTGTCTCCTTCCGGTAGACTCGGAGGTTATGGTAAGGAATCTAACGTTGGGACCGGAATCACCGTTAGGTGATTCACCGATTAGAAATGTGCGAATTAGAAATGCGCGAAAGGAGCGCACAAAGCATAATGTTACATAGCCGCTCAGCTTTTCTGTTACAATGGACCGCAGTGAAATTTTTGAGTAGCGATCCGAGGCATGAACAAGAAGCTGTTGGCTAGTATCAAAGAATGGGGATGGACCTTACTTGCACTCGTCGCAGTAAGCTGCTTCCTTTACCAGCCATTTAAGATCCCATCGGGCTCAATGACTCCCACTCTCCTCGTAGGAGATTTTTTGATCGTGAACAAATACTGCTATGGGTACTCAAACGACTCATTCAGGATAGGGACGTTTACCTTCCCACTCCCCAAGATAGCGAAAAGATTATTTGCAAGCGGTACGCCACAAAGAGGCGACATCGTCGTGTTTAGAAATGAGAAAGACGGGAATCAGAACTACATCAAGAGGGTCATAGGAATTCCGGGAGATAAGATACAGATTATCAATGGTATCGTGCATATTAATGACGTTCCAGCAGAGATGACTCCAGATGGTGAATACTCCATAATCGATGAGGACGGTGAGTACGTCATCTTCAAGAGATACATCGAACATCTTCCGAACGGGTATGACCACGTTATCATCAAGAGAGATGAGTTTGGCAAAGGGGACCTCGACAATGTAGGCCCATTCGTGGTTCCTGAAGATCACTACTTCATGATGGGCGATAATAGAGATAATTCAAAAGATAGCAGAGTGATGGAAGCGGTGGGATTCATACCACTCAGCCATATCATGGGCCGAGCCGAGTGCATATTCTTCTCGTCCAAGTGTTCATTCTGGGAGGTATTTAAGTGGCCGTTCTCAATGCGATTCGAGAGATTCTGCACACTGCTAAAGTGACATCACAGTGATTGAGGCTCTTGAGGAAAAGCTAGGACATTCGTTTAGAAATATATCGCTCCTCAAGAGCGCTCTCCATCATTCTAGCATCAAGAGATACGCCTTGCAATTCGAGAGGCTAGAGTTTCTTGGTGATAGAATTCTCGGGACAGTCATCGCGGAGTTCATCTTCGATAAATTCAACGTAGAGGAAGGAACAATGGCCAAGATGTTTTCGGCATTTGTATGTGCAGATTCATGCAAGCAAGTCGCCTTGAAATTAGGACTCGACAAGCACCTTGTGACAGCAGGCAATCACCTCCGTACAAACGAAACGGTGCTAGCTGATACGATGGAATCAGTTCTCGGAGCAGTGTTCATTGATGGGGGATACGATCCAGCAAAAGCCGTGATCATACGCTGCTGGAACGACATCTTTAGCTGTTACGATGATGTTAACTACGATCCCAAAACCACGCTGCAGGAGGTATGCCAGCGGGAAACAGGGGTAGCTCCTCAGTACGAGATCATCTCAGTAACGGGGCAGGATCATAGCCCAACATTCACAGTCTCAGCCTCCATCGGAAGTGAAAGAGTCACGGCAAGCGGATCCTCCCGGAAGAAGGCCGAGACGCTCGCTGCGAAGCTCCTGCTTCAGAAACTGAGCGACCGCTAATCTTAGTCTGAGTCCGATAAATCACAATCGTGCTCCACATTGAATGCATCGTTGTAGTGCCAAATAAGATGTTTCGGCAAGGTAACAGGCCTCATCTTTTTTCGCAAAGCTCGCAACGCCGCATTCCGCTTTACCTCTGCCAATCTCTCTTTCTCCATCTCTGATTTTCGCTGTTCTCCCCCTTCATATGGTATGAATACCGGTCTATTCAGATCCTGTACCTGCTGTGTGCGGATGCGGACTCTCTGAGATTTGCTAAGTACATGCGCGAATTCCATTGCAGCGATGGTTTGTGATACAGACAGGCAGGCAATGACAATAATGGCAATGCCAGCACAAACAACTACGCGCTGTATACGTATTTTCTGGTAAGGGTCGCTCATTTTACAATAGATCTCCTGCAAAAGCTGTGAGGGACCCATTTCGGGGATTCCGCCCCCTAATTTAACCGTCTCCTCAAAAAACGTTCCCCGTAAAAGGCCGTATAGAAGGATTTAGTGGGAGCTGAATGGCGAATTGCCACCCAAATTATACTGGCGATTTTTGGAGAGCTTTTGCAGCAGGTCTAATGATTGCGGAAGCTACCTATGTTTAGGTTACTCTAACGGATCTGGCGACGCCAGCAATTTTATTGCAAGTTCGTATGAAATTTTGACGATCTTGTGAATTCAAGGTATACGGCATTCTGCTCACGTGCCCCAACCCCAAACTTTATCAACCCACTTTTTGAAAGGAAAAAATCATGTCAATATCAATTATTCAAGCGGCCTTAGCGCTCGCACAATTTACTCCCAAGATAGCGAAGTGGCTATCTGGAACAAAAGCCGAATCCATATCGAAGAAGATAGTGGATATCGCAAAGACAGTTACAAACACAACCGATGAATTCCAGGCGATCGAGAAGCTTAAGGAGGATCGGAACATGTACTCCCTATTCCAGCAGGCGCTCATCAATTCAGAGCGTGAAATCGAGCTGGCGGTCATTAGTGATAAGGAGAGTGCACGTCATCGCGATATCGCGATCATCAATTCAGGCAAACGTAATAAGAGAGCCGACATCATGGTGGTCTCAGCAGTCGTCGGCCTGATCTCATGCCTCGCAATCATCTGCATATTTAGGCACGAGCTACCAGGCGAAGTGATCGGCATTATATCAACGATCGCCGGCATCTTCGGATCATGCCTCAGGGATGCGTATAACTTCGAGTTCGGATCATCCAGAGGCAGTAAGGAGAAGGACCAGACGGTAGCATCGATACTGCATAAATATAACAGGTAACGACGCCATCACATACACTAGACCTAGGCGTCTTCTTCCTCCGGGGACGCAGCATTGGGTTCTTCTCCTTGCGGTAATGCTGGAAATATTCTAGCTATCATCCTGAGTCTCTCCTCTCTCTCCTCATACCTACACAGTAGTGCCTGTAATGTACCTACCTGCCTCTGCATATCCTCTACATAACTACCTCCTACTCCTCTCTCTACTACACCATCTATATCTATCTCATCTACCTCATCTCCTACCCCTACCTCATCACCTGTGATATCCCTATCACCTGTGATCTCTACTACTAAGGATTCTATCCTCTCTCTCTCTCTCTCTAGGGTTCCACCATACTCATGGTACACATCTGGTATGTGCTTTATAGCTTCTCTGGGAGGCTCCAGCTCTTGTGCTCCTGTTCTTATCAGTTGTCTATACTCGTCTATTAGGTTACCTAGCTTTCCCATCGCCATCCTTAGCGTCTCTCGCTCTTCCTGCGTGTCCCACGGCATTTCGCTAACCTCGTCCATCATGGTGCGAACTCTGAGGTGCGCTTCTGCATATCTCTGCTGCCACCGCTTTCTAGCTCTGTCTATTGTTTCTATTTTTGCGCCTGCTTGCTCAGATGGACGCTCTCGTGCTTGCCTCATTGCTACTGCAAATTTATCATCTGTCATTTGTACTTCATTCTGGTCGATTTCTAAGAGTCGACGTTGCAGCTGTCCGTACAGTCTTCCAATATTTTTCAGCTCTTCAGCATCACGTTTTTGTTTGAAGCTAACGGCTTGTGGCACCTCAGTGAGCGGAGGCGTGACCGGTGCTGGCACTGTATCAGTGTCATATGTTTCACCACTCTCCGTCGTTAACATTGCACACTGTCCATCTGCCGTTGTAGCGACGATGATTGTTATTAACTGTGATACATTCCATTTCATCATTTTCATCATTTTTAATCATCCGTGACTTTCGACCTAACGTCTGGGAGGATTATACCATGAATAAAAGCTTGATGGTATTGGTTAAGCCGATCCCAAGACATTTGGTTGCAAGGCCTCACTCCAATGGAGTATCTTGATAGGGTTCTGGAGGTATCCAGTCTGTCTCAAATGGTGTGAACTTACACACTGGTGAGTAAATCCATTGAACGAAAGTATGGTCTATAATAGACTGACTCCCAGGTGGGCTCATAGCTCAGTTGGCAGAGCATCTGACTTTTAATCAGAGTGTCACAGGTTCGAACCCTGTTGAGCCCACCAGTATAGACCTGTTGCAGAAAGAGACTCCCATAGAGCGTCTCAGTCTGCCTCAAATGATGTGAGCGCGTACAGCAGGTGAGTAAATTGTGATTGAAGTCGTCTGTCGCAGCGTGCTAGCATCGAGTGGTGTAGTCTCACGTGGTAGCTGGACGTATGATGTTTTCCAGGGTTGCGAGAATTGTGCTGGTAGCGTGTATCGGGTGCAGCAGTTGTTGCTTCGAGAATGCTGTTGGCAGCAAGCAGAAGCCACGTAGTGCTTCCGCTTCACCTGAGACATTAACTCCAGCTAGACGGGCAGAAGTTCAAGCAAGAGTACTAGCGATGTGGGGAGATATAGGTCAGCTGATAGGGGGGGGCGCGCTGGAAGATGCAAGAGTAGTGTTCAGAAGGTACGTTGCTTTAGCTGGAATAAGTCAACTATTGTGCGGCTGCGTAGACGACGGGTTAATAGAACAGATATGCAGATATCTACATAGGTTACTCAATACTGCTGCCGTCAGGGCAGCACAGGGATACAGGCTAGGCCCAGGTTTGAGAGTTATCGGAATTGCTGGCGGAGGGATAAGGGTATTTGGGCAGCTTATAGGGCCTAACAACGAGCGAATCCCAATCGTGATAACCCTCAATCTTGAATTGGCAACAGTCGAGTTGGTAGTGGCGGGAGTACCGTTATTCGCAGGCATACATAATATCCTCCGGCAATACTTTGAGGCACACGGAATCAGAATTAATGAGATACGAGATCCAGCGGAGCGAGCTGCGAAGTGCGTAGCGGCTATCATAGATTTCATACAGAATAATCCGGTGTAGAAGATATGGAGGGGGGATACACAGGGGAGCTTACCCAAGAAGCACCAGACGGAATGGTAACCATAACGTTCGTGGATGGTAAGAAACATGGGCCTACCAGGTTCGTCTCAGATAGCGGCGTTGTAACATCTGAGATTCAGTATGCTGATGACTTGATACACGGGGAGGTACGGCAGTTCTACGCAAGTGGGAAGCTGATGTCCATAATGACATATGTTAATGGATCTCAGTCAGGCCCCTTCATATCATTCTCTGAGAATGGAATGAAGCAGATGGAATCTAACTATGAAGGCGGGAAGCTAAATGGCTCATCCACTACCTTCGATGAGTTTGGAGACGTCGTAGCAGAGTCTTCGTATATCAATGGGATGAAGCACGGCAAGAGCGCGTTGTACTACCCCAAGTCGAGTGGAGGCCGAGTATATGAATTATCGTTTTACGAGAATGGATTGCTCGAAGGGGATAAGGTGACCTTCTACCCAACTGGTGAAGTCATGTCGGTGACCAAATACAAAGCCGGCAAAGCACAGACCTACCCGCAGAATTTCGACAGGGCCGGCAACCCAGTTAGGTACGCGTGAACACGCAATGTACGCAGTCTCCTGTCGTTATTAACGCGGAGACTGTGCACGCTGTGAGTGGCTTAGAGCAAGCCCAGAATGATGCGTTGGATCTCTCTTCTTCATGCTTCATCTTCGCATCTGCCGGCTCTGGTAAGACAAGCACCCTAGTTAATCGTTACGTGAAGTCGGTGTTCTATGGGCTACATCCGAAGGAGATACTGTGTCTGACATTCACGAACGCGGCAGTACTCGAGATGAAGTCGAGGATATCAAGGATACTTGAGGCTCTGTACCTGAATGAGAACGGATTCACGGAGCATTACATTGCGGAGCACTTCGAGGTATCGAGTGTTTCTTCGAAGGACATCGAGAATGCAGAATCTATGTTCTTCACATTCCAGGATAACCTCTCCGACATTAAGATAGTGACAATCCATTCCTTCTGCCAGAGACTTCTCCAGCAGTTTCCACTCGAGGTCGGGATACCTCCAAACTTCGAGATAGCTGATGAGTGCGACGCTGAGATCATCCTGCAGCAGGCCAAGCAGAATGCAGTAGTGAAGTTGGCTGAAAGGGAAGATCTCTGGATGGCGCTATCTGGACTGATGTCAACGTACTCATTCGAGGAGCTGGTTGAGAAGGTATACGGGCTCTCTGCTAACTTCAATGAGTTCTTCAATACGTATCCTGACGTCAAAGCATACATGGCTGTGCTGGAGGAGATGTTCCCTGTAGGTGAACATGTGGGGTTTTCTGATGAGCAGATGAAGTTCATTGCAGATGAGGGGTTGAGTCAAAGCGAGTTGGAAACTGAGTTCCTAACTGATTCAGGCACTATCAGGAAGAGGATGAGATTCAGCGATAAGGCGATGGCTAACTCGGTTGCTGAGGTAATCTTCGCGAACTCCCAGAGCCTGAAGAAGGCGGCATTCATCGAGAAGAACTGTAGGTTCCTGGAGGCTGTGAAAGTTATCCTAGACGAGTACAGGCATCTGAAGGATGCTGGGAACGTCATAGACTTTACGGATGTTCTGTACAAGGCCAAGTACCTCGCCACGAAGAGTTGCGCCAGGGAGTTTGTACTGTCAAGTATGTGCGCTGGTATCAAGTCGATAATGGTTGATGAAGCACAGGATCTCAGCGCGATCCAGTGGGAGCTGATATCGTTCTTTGCAAACGACATGTTCCACGACGCATCGAGTGATAAGACTATCATGGTTGTGGGTGACATCAAGCAATCTATCTACAGATTCCAAGGAGCGCGCTACGAAATGTTCTCAGGTTTCTATGAGCGCTGCAGATCGTCATTCGCGAGGCTTGGTAAGCCGCTAAAGACAGCGTACCTCAATTCGAACTACCGGACTGTGCCGGAGATCCTCGAGAAAGTCGATCAGGTGTTCGAGTATATCAACGCTAAATTTTCGCTGGATCAGGACCTGATTCCATACCAGAGACACGTCGCATTCAGGGAACCTACCGTCACTCACGATAGAGGCTTCGAGATGATTGACCTCTCAGATGCTGAGGATAAGGCGTTGGAGATCGCCGAACATATTTGCGATAGAGTTTCCGATAATCGCAATGATGTCCTGATCTTGACGAGGAGCAGATCATCGCTCGTCGATGATGTAGTAAGGGAGTTAAGCAGGCGTGGTGTACGTGTGGTGGCCTCTGACAAGGTACTGCTTAAGGAGCACCTGCTCATCATGGATCTTTTGGCGGTAGCAGATATCTGCGCGGATAACACGAATGATTATGCAGTTGCGTGTGTCCTCAAGAGCCCGTACCTTTTCGACACTCCTCTAACCGACACAGGTCTGTACGATATATGTCATGGCAGGACAACGTCTGTTCTGGAGAGGCTGAAGGTCACAGATCATGAGAGGTACGCACACCTGATTGATATTATCGGTAGCTACAAAGCAGACGACCCACTCTATTTTTTTTACGGTGTAGTAACGAAGCTCAATGGACTGTCAGGCAGAGACTCTGAAGTCCTCAGCGCATTCATGGATGAGGTGATGCACTTCGCTGATACATGCGCTGGAACTATCGAAGAGTTGCTCTCATATTTCAGGGGACGTAACAAGGAGGTGGTAGGTACCATTGTCTCGGAGAATACAGTTAGGCTGTCCACTATCCACGGAGCGAAGGGCCTCGAGGCCGACTATGTGTTCCTACTGGATTTCAATATCGAGGCTGATAAATCCAAAATGAAGATGGTCTTTACAGACACGGCAGAAGGGCGGACTATGTGTTTCATTAGACCATCACAACGAGAGTCGTTTGAAGAGATCGAAAGCATCATGGAAACGGAATACACGGAAGAGCGAAACGAACTCATGAGGCTTCTCTATGTCGCAATGACCAGGGCACGCAACAGCTTCTGCATCTTCGGCACTGACAACCAGAAAAGTGCTTACAGCCTGATTAAACAGGCTATTAATTCTTGACTACTTAATCGTTAATCGAGATGCAATAAAATGGCACATATTGTTTAACAACATATGAGATGACAGATGAACAGGTGCATAAAATTAATGATGGTAACGACGGTAGCAATTGCATGGTGTCCCATGCAGACGCAGGCGAGCGATACAGACCACCCTGCACGGGTGGAAGCGGGCGCTAACCCGGCCGTAACAAGCTACCTCCAAGAAATAGAATGTTGAGTGGAAGAGCAAGAAAGAGTACTTAAGAGACGTTAGCCTCAAGCAGGCATAGAGCCGAGCACAAAGAAGATCGAGGCAGGGATAGCGAGGGTAATCGGAGATGTACTAACACCGGAAGAACTGGAGTGGATGTCAACAACACTAACGCCCAGTGAATCCAAGGAATGGAACCAACAGTGGGCCGCATCGAATAGGAAGAGAATCGATGATGTTGAGCGAAAGTCGATAGAGTCAATTGAGGCCATGAAACTGGAGAAAGATGGACTGTCACGTGTTGTGAGAGATGTATTGGCAGAGCACGTAGGCGAAATCCCAGCTGGAATGTTTTTTGCATTTGTCAGCTGGATATACGTAGCCGTGATCGAAGCAGAGCTGCACATGTTCTTTGAGGATACATGGTACAAGCGGGTCGCAGTTACCGAGGCGTACGTGAGGAAGGTCGGGCGTGCCATAGCGGAAGCGAAGCGGAACACTCCAAGAATAATCGAGGAAAGTCGCAACAAACTGACGAGACTCTTACCAATTATAGAGTCGATCGATGAAGACTTGAACCAATTGCAACAGTACAGTGCGGACGATGAAGCAGTAATGGTAACAGCATATCAACTCGCAAAACGGTATGGGTGATGCGTGACAGAGCCGTCAGGCGCGTGGCCTCTGAGTCGGTGGAAGACGTCGAGCAGGTGCTCATAGATCTTAACAACACACTCAACGAAATGCGCGAGAGGTTGTACCCCGAACTAGCCGAAAAGATAGCCAGAGAGCGGAGGGAGGTGATCGAGAGGATTGAGCGAGAGAGCGACTCCACCCTCGAGCGCCGTCAGCCTTACTATGGTACTTGGCGAGGGGTGAGAAGCTTGAGTTTCGAAATTCTCACCTCGACGCCACTGTTACAACGACGACAAGCAGCCCGGTAATTATCCATACGACGTGTGCTGCGAGAAGATTGGGGTGTGCGCGTGATAGCGCAATGCTAGTGCTGCGTAGAAGCTTGTAGCTCCTCATGTACATGGCGCTATCCAACGTGGTGTTTATGACATCACACACCTTCATTATGCACAACACAATCCGTGTGGTGTAGTCACAAAAATGTTGGTACACCCTGCTTCTGTTCAACACCGTCATGAAGCTTAATGTCCTCTTCACCCATTTTGTTCCTGAGAATCGCATGAGTAAAAGCACAATGACGATTGACACGGCGATCTGACACAGCTCCTCGATGTTCTCGATGAAGTAGTCAAATATATTGCGAACGTGCAAAACACCAGCGGTTCCAAAGTGGAGCTCCCCCCACCCGTACATGCTCCATACGACGAATGATCCGAAGACCGAGATTGCCATCAACAACCAGATTGGCCTCATGTCACGCTCACTTGAGCGCGAGACCATCGATAATGTAGTATCATCCATCCTCGACTTCCCGTACATCGCAATAGTGATTAGCCTAAAAGCGGCCATCGTCGCGAAGATATTGCCAACCACATTCGCAGTTAACAGCAACGGAACGTTGGATAATTGGATGGAAGCCATGAACGGAATTTTCGCGAAGAATCCGGGTAGGAGAGGGAATCCGACTGCCATCATGAACGCGAGCCACATCACATCATTAAGCCTCGGGGCTGCGCTCTTGATACCTCCCATCCTGAGAATATTTTGCTCACCCGCTGTGACTGAAATTAGGTATGCCAGCACCATAAACAAAGTTGCCTTGAAGAGTGCGTGTACCAAGAATCCGAGCATGGCAAGAGAATACATCCCAAGGCCACATGCAACAAACATACTTCCAACAGACGCTGCAGTTAGGCATGCCATAATTTTTTTGATATTGTTATGGACTGTCGCATAGCACGCCATCAGAACAGACGTGCAAATCCCGGATAATACCATTGCCCACTGCAGTGGCTGGAATACACTGAACATGAAGTGGAACTTCGAGATGAAAATAATTCCGATGCCGACGATCGTACCGGAATGGATTAGTATCGATGCGAAGACACTTGCCTTAGCTGCATCGACAAGCCAGTACGAGAATGGCATCTGCGCTCCTTTGCATAGACACGCAATTACTAACAATGCTGACGGCCAGAGTAACGCATTGGCATTACCCTTAGCGTACAGTGCCTCAATATCAACGACCTCTAAGCTACCAGCATTGCACGCAATTATGACAAGTGCTGCCAGGAACAGTAGGCTTGCGAATTTGTTGAAGGCAAATACCCTCGTTGCCTGATGCGTGGCCCTCTTCTCCAATCCGACTATCATGGCAGATATGACTCCCATCGCCTCGACAGCCACATAGAACTGGAAGAGGTTTTTTGAGAACACAGCCATGCACATGAAAAATACGAATATGTTGAGGATCCCAAATTTCCTCTCCACTTGCTTGTCAATGAGCTCTATGCTCCTCGCGAAGTACAGGCAGCAAAGTATCGCTGATACGACAGCACACACGATAGTCTCGACTTCACCGAAGTAGAACGATAATCCGAAATCGACCTTGCCGATCTTAAAAATCGAGAAGGCTACGGTGGGGTCACTAGACAGTGATGACATAATGAACAACACACATGCTACTACCGCTCCGTATTTCGCGAGCTGAAACGTCTTGACTAGAATGCCGCAGCCGCCAGAGAGTAACAGGATGATTAATGGTAGTAACCTGAGTACATCAGACATCATTCCCCCTATCCAGGAGATTAACTTTTTTATCATCCATCATCTGCGAGTTGTAAATCGTGAAGACTACGCTCAGTGCTAATCCGCCCAACATACCCGCGATCAGCATCGCGAAGTGCCCGGACCTTATCGGGACATCCCCAGCCGCGACGGTGAAGTTTAGTATACCAGCGAAGATCATTATCTCTATCGAGATGATGACCTTCACGATACTCCTCTGCATCACGAGACCCAGGAGACCTATGCAGAACAAAAATCCGCTCAGAATCAAAGTTCCCTCGCAAATATCCACCTATGTACCCACTCCACTACCTTTATGCTTGAGCGAGAGGATCCTGACTGTCTTCGCGAAGTCCCTTGAAAACAGTATCTTAAAGAGGGAAGTTGGTGAGTTGTCTCCAACGAATGATAGATCTTTCGTCCTAGTGGAGTAGGCGATGAAGACCGGGCTCATCGAGAGAGATAGCGCGGTAATACACACTATCATCTTCTGTCCGAATCCATCGATGATCTGAGACTGGGTAGCCACGTTAGCAAGTATCAGTGAAAACTCTCCGAGCTGAGCGAGGACTATTCCTATTGACGCGGCCTTAGCTAGTTCAATTGAGAAAAGCCTCATTGTTACGGTGTTAGAGATAATCTTCCAAGCTGTAATTCCTGTCAGCGTGAGTATCACGACCAGCCAGTTCTCAATAAGAAACTTCATATCAAACATGAGGCCTACCGACAGGAAGAACGTCATCAGCAGCACATTCTGAATTGGTTTGATGCTGTTGAGGATGTTTTGCCTATCCTGGGTGTTTCCTATGAACAGCCCGGCGAGGAATGCACCGTACGCCTCTGACAACCCAAGTAGTACAACGATTGCTGATGCTGTGAAGCAGAACGCTAAAGTTATGACCGGAGTAAGTTCGTTGTTCTGCAGCAGATGCCTGACTGGTAGGACCATCTTGTCTCTCCTACCCAGGTACCTGATCAGTAACACAACTAGCACGATGGCCAGTATGAGGTTGATGATTACAGAGCCATCGATCGATCCGCATTTCTTGATAATCAGCATCATCGGTACTATCGCGATATCCTGTGCTACCAAGATACCTATCGTGATATGTCCTACATCAGTCCTCAGCTCGCCGATATATTCAAGAACCTTGACTATTGCGGCCGTTGATGAAAGCGACACGATAAACGCCACCAGCAACGACACGAAGAGTGGGCAGTCAAACAGCAGCGAGATCAGCACGGCAATTGCAGCATTTGCAACGACCTGAATTATTGTAAACAACGTCGGTATCTTCCACATCTTCATGAACGACCCGATGTTGAGCTCCATGCCGATTACGAATAACAACAGCAGGATCCCAAGTTCGGAATAGAACTGGATCTGTACCTGCGAAGAAATAAATCCGAAGCCGCTAGGCCCGAACATAACTCCAGCTAAGATGTAACCTATCATCACCGGTTGCTTCAGCCTCGCCAGGAGCAATCCTGACAACGCAGCGACCAGCACGATTACGGTGAGATGTGCAAAAACGTACTCGTTATTCATAGCCACTATATTGTAACATAGGCTCCATGAGCATCACAGGCATAAATACGGTACTCAGCCGGATAAAGGAGAAGCTACTGCTCTCTGAAATCGTTGGTAAAGATGTTACCTTACGCAAGAGCGGCAGAGAGTACGTTGGTCACTGTCCGTTTCACAACGAGAAGACTGGGTCTTTCTTTGTGAACAACGATAAGGGTACGTTCTACTGCTTTGGCTGTGGCGCATCTGGTGATGTCGTTGCGTACGTTATGAAAAGACGAGGCTTCCAGTTTACACAGGCTATCGAGCTGCTCGCAGAAGCTGCCGGGATCAAACTTCAGGAGTCTGTCAATTACAACGACAACCACAGTGGTCAACTTAACATCATGCAGAAAGCCCTCGAGTTTTTCAGGGAACACCTACGTGATGAGGTAGCAACAAAGTACTGCGCCTCACGCGGATTCGATGAATCATGCATATCGCAATTCTCTATTGGGTACGCACCGAGGAACAGCGAGTTATTGCTTTCTCATCTCAAGTCTTCTGGCTTCTCGATGTACGATATCCTGCAGTCCGGACTCTTCCAACAAAGAAGTGGTAGAGTCTCGTGCTACTTCAGAGACCGCCTAATGTTTCCAGTCTTCAACAAACAAGGGTGGCCGATCGCATTCGGTGGTCGCGTCTTGCAACAGAATGATTCCCCAAAATATCTAAACTCCAGGGAGAGTGCACTGTTTCAAAAACGAGCAACACTGTACGCCTTTAACATCGCATCTAAGAACGTTTCAAAGACCAGAGATTTCATTCTCGTTGAGGGATATATCGATGTCATTACGATGCACCAACATGGCTTCGATACCACGATAGCATCGATGGGAACGTCGTTCTCAACTGAGCATCTCGTGAAGATCTGGAAACTATCTAATGAACCAATCATATGTCTCGATGGAGACACAGCAGGTTACAATGCTATGCTGAAGATAGCATTCCTCGCGATGCAATACCTGCGCCCCGGAAAGAGCCTGAGGTTCTGTGTTATTCCAGATGGCTCCGATCCGGATGCATTCCTTAAGAAATTCGGCAAAACCGCTATGGAAAGGATACTGGAAAGCTCGAGTTACTTAATAGATTTCATCTGGCAACACTTCCTCAACCAACTGGGGTCCGGCGATTACCGGACCCCAGAGAAAGTAGCTGAATGGAAGAAACATATTATGTCTAAAATCAGCACCATAGAGGATACTGACATCAGAACCCTTTACAGGTCCGATGTCAGTAACAGGATATTTCATGCGCTTAGGGCGTGCAACAAAAAAAAAATTACGCCCATAAATTCATCGCTGAAATCCCCTACAAATTCGGGGGCTACGCCACTATATTCGGTTACCTCACCTCCCACCAAAGCTAGTATGGGAGAAAAGAGACTCTTGCGGGAAGCTGCGATGTTATATATACTGATAATGCGTCCCTCTGTGGTTCCGTATCTTCTTGAGGAGTTAGCAACCATTGAATTTTCAAGAGACGGATTTAAGGCTGTGCGTGACATGATTCTGGGAGGAAGTGGCATGCGTACTGGGCCGAGTGAAATAGAAATTCGGTATATAGAGGCTGTCGCTTCGAGGAGCTGCAACCTGACAGATAAGAGCGACGACAATGTTGTCGCGCTGTGGAGGGGAATATATGAGCATGAGTACTCGTACAGGCGTCATCTCGACGATATAAAATCGGCTAAAAACGATTGCAACGAGAAGATGAATACTGAGACATGGGAACGGCTGAGAGCACTAAAAATGAACCACATAGACAAAAAATCAGAGCGTACACAGGACAATAATCATTGAGGGGTAAAAAATATGAACACCATAGAAGAAATAGACATTGAAGAACTCGATGGCGACAACGAGACAGCAGGAGGCGATCAGCTGATCGCCTCCGACCCAAACATCGTCGCTCTCATGAAAACGCACAAAGCAAAAGGCTATTTAACATACGAGGAGATCAATGATGTTCTCGCGGGTGTGGAGTATAACTCAGAGAGACTTGATGCCATCATGACGTACTTCGCTGATAACGATGTGAAGATGATCAACATGGATGACGAAGCCACAATACCAGAGACCCAGATTCTAGGCGATGGAGATTATCAATCAGGCTCATCTGATGGGGCCGAACAGATGGAGGATACGAAGGGGGGAGATCCGGTAAGACTGTACCTCAGAGAGATGGGCAACATTCACCTCCTTTCGAGAGATGGCGAGATAGCGGTTGCAATGAAGATAGAGTCCTATCGTGAGAATTTAAATACAAGTCTGTGTGAGAGTTGTGTTACTGCTGATGCGATAGCGACTCTGCGTGGTAGACTTGACAGCAACACAGTGTTGCTACGAGACATCGTAGCGAGTGATGCGTCATCTCCAGACGATGAAATGCAGTTCTCTGATGCAGAGGAATCGGAAGAGAGTGAAAATGTCATAGAAGATGTATCAGGCGGCGTAGTTACGAACGACGAGGAAGCTAGGAAGAAACTACTCGCTCTGTTCGATAAACATGCGGAGCTCTATGCTGCAATATACAAGAAGCAACAACATCTCGGGTTCGATATAAAGCTACTGAAGGAGGACGAGGAATACCAAGCTCTCCGGAAAGAGATCGTGACAAACTTCTATGAAATCAACCTGAGCGACTATAGGCTTGCTGGCATAAGGGAGCAACACATAAGCCTAACATCGCGTATCCCTGAGCTCGAGAGACGCCTCATGTCGCAGGCCGAGAAGTTTGGGATTGCGAGGCAGGAGTTAGCTCCTCATCTCATCGATAAGGAATTCAGTACTCAGTGGCTTAAAGAGCTAAAATCATTCGGTCAGAAGTGGCAGCAGTTTTGTGATGCGAATGCTGAGACGCTGAATCTCCTAGTGCAAATTGCAACTAACATATCGGAGACCACATCTGTGCCGTTCCTGTTCTTCAGGAATATCGTGCATGTTATCCGAAGATCTGAGCGTGATGAGGCGAAGGCAAAGAGGGAGATGATAGAGGCGAACCTCAGGCTTGTGATATCGATAGCTAAGCGTTATATGAACAGGGGCCTCCAATTCCTCGACCTGATACAGGAAGGCAATATCGGGCTCATGAAAGCCGTCGATAAGTTTGAATACAGGAGGGGATACAAATTCTCGACGTATGCAACATGGTGGATAAGGCAGGCGATCACACGCTCCATTGCAGACCAGGCGCGTACGATCAGGATCCCTGTACATATGATCGAGACAATCAACAAACTAGTTAGAATGTCGAAGCAGCTGATGAGCGATCTCGGTAGAGAGCCGACTCATGAGGAGCTAGCAGCGAAGCTTGGGATGCCACTTGAAAAGGTTAGGCGTGTAATGAAAATAGCAAAGGATCCGATTAGCCTAGAGACTCCGATAGGCGATGAAGACGAAAGTCACCTCGGCGACTTCATTGAGGATAAGAATGCCATCCTTCCAATCGATGCTGCTATGCAGACTAATCTCAAATCAGCAACTAATAAGGTACTCGCGACACTCACAGGACGTGAAGAACGTGTACTACGAATGCGCTTCGGAATAGGGCTGCAGACTGATCACACACTCGAAGAGGTAGGGCAGCAGTTCTCGGTGACACGCGAGAGGATCAGGCAGATAGAGGCGAAGGCACTACGCAAACTCAAGCATCCAAGTCGCTCACGGAAGCTCAGGAGTTTCTTAGACAATTAATTGTAAGGGATTACACGTATGAGTATCGAGAGAAAGCTATCGGCAGTTGGAAGATGTATCGATTCGGCTGTTGCAAAGACGATAACTGGGGCGAAGGCAATTATCCCAGGAGCACATCATGATGGCAGGGGGATTCGAGTGGACATTGCTAGTGTGCCTCAGTCGTATGCCATACTGATCTTCGACAGCTTCGTCGCATTCATCTCACTTTTCATCTCAATCCATCTACGCATAGGAATGGATTTTTTGGACTACTCACCGGCGTATATTCTCAAGAACATGCTTGTATTTGGACTGGTGAGTTCCAGTGTTTTCACATGGATGCAGATACACCAATCATTCTGGCAGTACACTACAATCGAGGATCTGTGTCTAATCTCGCTGGCAGTCATTCTGGCTGATATCCTGTTCTTCCCATTAATGCTCCTCATGAACCATGAGGACTTCCTGCCGTACTCCGTGCTTGTAATAAACACGTTCATCCTGACTCTGATGCTGATCATCCCGAGGCTACTTAGTAAGTTGCTACACAACCAGCGTTTCAGGAAGATGAGAATGCGGGGTATGCATTATCCAGGACAGAATGAGCAGAATGTCCAAGCGGAAAATCCGATGGTTCTGTTAGTAGGGAGTAAGGAGTCAGCCGAGGTATTTCTAAACGAGATAGTTTCAAACGACGATATCACGTTTAACTTTGATCCGATCGGGATCCTCACATTTGATCCACTTGACGTCGGTAGAGTGATAAGGGGCGTCTCGATCGTAGGTGAGCTCCGTGATATACACACTGTACTCAGAACGGTAAAATCTGACGGGGTGGTCCTGCGGCAGATTGTCATCACTGAAAAATCAATTCCCGAGAATGCTAAAAAATTTCTTGTCAAATATGTGAAGGATCATGGATTATTATTAATACATGTCATACACCAGTGTATGTTTGATACCGTAGCGGAGTAGTGGCCAGAGTGATTTTATGCAGAATTTTCGCAGCAGTGTGTGTTGCGATGTGTGTATTACCTAGCAGTAGATGTTGTGCAACTTTAGAGTCGACGATTGCGGCTGATAGGGGCGGTGAAGCTACAGATGAGGAATGGACGTTCGAGGGCTCGCCATTGTATGAAGACGAGGATGTTGATGATCCATTCGAACCATTCAATAGGCTTATGTTCCGGATCAACGGTATGCTAGACAAGGCATTCATAATGCCTGTATCGATGGCATATAGGCACTTGGTGCCAAACCCCGTACAGACCGGGGTATCGAACTTTGTCGGTAACTTCTTCTCGCCGATCGACGCTATCAACTTCATACTGCAGGGAGATGGTGAACATGTTGCGAAAACCGTGCTCCGCTTCGTTATCAACACGTTGTGCGGATTTTTTGGCGTGGCCGATGTGGCGCAGAAGATGGGGATCGAAAAGAAGCAGACCTCGTTTGGAGATACACTCAAGAAATGGGGGGCGAAGCCTGGCCCATACCTAGTGCTACCACTGTTGGGACCAGGGAGTGCTAGATCAGGTCTCGGGAAGATGGTTCACTGCGGCTTGGATCCACTCACGCAGAAGGCCATTATCAACCACGAGAAAAATCTGAGGCGCAGATGGTACTACGTAATCTACGGAGCAAGAACCGTAATAACTCGCGCCGACCTCCTCCCATTCACAATTGAGCTCGAGAAGATATCAAGCGATATGTATGTCTCAACAAGGAAAGCCGTTATGGCAATGGAGGAGGGATAAAATCTCCTCTATTGTTGACGGCTCGCTCTTCGTTCAGCTGCTACAACTAGTCCGGCCACCAGTACATCCAGTCTGGGCCCTGGGTCATGTCGGCGTCTTCTTCTAGGAAAAATAATGGCTGTCCTGCCGATTCTGTGGCCTCTGCCATTACTGGTCGCGGCGGTCCTCCGAGGTCACACAGCTCTATTGCTCCTTTCACACGACTGTACCATTCCACCGTTCCCTGTGCCACCATCCACACTATGTCCCTGGGGCCGCCTCCCTTGGCTATTATGTACGCGTTCTTCACCTGTGCTATAGCCTCTCCCGTTATCTCGGTGTCCCCCCACTGTCTCCTGTTTCTCCACATATCGTTGATGTTTTTGTATCCTGCCCGTTTCGCCTCCAGTATTGCCCTCTTTTTCATTACCTCCGCGTTACCCGGTGATACGATGTATCCCGTACCAGCTAGCCGCATCATTATCCCCTCTGCCCTCCTTGTCCTCTTCCACGTGCTCTGGTGATTCCGTCCGCTGCGCATTGCGTCGACCTGTTTGACTGCCGCTGTAGCCAGCATGATCATGCCCACTCCCATTATCCCCTTCATACTATTTTCTCATATTCTATTCAATCTCATTGCGCAATTATGCTACATGGTGACTACTCTGTCGATCATATTATTGCTGGTCGTGCTGAGTGTTCTGCGGAGCGCTTCGCATCGTACTGTGTCTTCCATCCAGATGTCGGTGTACGGAATGCGCTGCATCCTTGGCACTGTGCGTTACGTTGTGATAAACTGGCCGTGTGGGCGGATGTGGTGGAAATGGTAGACACGCAAGATTTAGGTTCTTGTGACTTAACTGTCGTGGGGGTTCAAGTCCCTTCATCCGCACCACTTGGAAATCCAGGGCTTAGATGAGGTTTTATGATCCAGTTAGGCAAGTAATTTTGGAGCTTGTCTCACTCCTCTCCCACTTTTTGGGACTAATCATAGGACTTTGGCATGACGTATCTTTGGTTGTCAATCTCCTTGTACATAACAATCGCTTCACTTGCAACATCATACTACAACAACTACAATGACCCACATGGCCCTTGTGGCGGAACCGGTAGACGCAGCAGACTCAAAATCTGCCGCTCTTTTGAGCATGGGAGTTCGAGTCTCCCCGAGGGCACCATTGGAAATCCAGGGTTCAGGTGAGGGTGGGGTAAGTTTTGGTGATCCAGTCAGACGGGTGATTTTGGAGCCTCTCCCACTTTTTTAGAAGATGCAATGTGATTATCTGCGATGTATGATGATGGCGCATATCACTTTTTTGAGAAGGGAGAATATGTTAACGAGCTCTAGTAATGAGCAGAAGATGGCTACAGAGGACCAAGTGGAGGCGTTCATCCGTGGCATGGTAGATGAGTTTATCAGGACGCTTTGGATATGTAACGATCACATGCAGCTATTCTTTAGAGACTACAACCTACCGCCATTTCAGGTAGTTCTCATTGATATGCATTTTGCTGAGCAGGAATTTGCGAAATTAGCCTCATCACGAGCCTGACTGTATGCTTCCCACTCCTCCCTTTCTGTGATCCTGCAGGATGCCTCCTTCTGTACCTTGATGATCCACGACTCAAGCCATGGAGTCATCTCAGAAACGTTCTCCTCGTTGAGAGCATCCCTCTTCCCATACAGAACATCCTGCACAGGAATCGCAACACACCTCATCCCAAAGGCAGCTTCCATCTGTTGATTGCCCAGCTCTTTTCCCGCAGGTAGACCACTGGTAGCCATCGTTAAAGTGGAGTCCATAACGAGACCTCATTTTGTTTTATCCACAGTTATCATAACATAGGCCTACACACTGGTCAAGGCACTGATCAAAAAAGTTAGTTGAAAATAATCATAATTTTCAATCAAGTGAGAGCGGGAACCCACTTATTCAATTTGGATAAAACAAAACAAGGAGCTCATTCCCACTCTCACAACCGCATAGTACCACTGATCCTCTACTTGACTCGAATCAAGTGCTGTGCCGC
>JAISWU010000028.1 GCA_031270735.1 Holosporales bacterium
TGAATCTTTCATATTGCATCTGAAGGAATGTGAGTTTAGATTCAATCACAGGGGAGAAAATTTGGCTCATCTGATAGCCAAAATTTTCTCCCAAAATAGATTTTACTAGTCAAGAGCCGCATTTATTTCAATATTAATGAGGAGTTTTTATGAATCTTACCGTATGGGCAGATACCTCCGCTCACCCTCACTAGGGAAATTCGGAGATGATAGAAGTGCTTTAACATCCACAATACCACCCACAGGCTGTGATATGCAGCAGGTCATGATACGGGAGAGTAAGTATGTTCCGTCCTCTCCTGAAGCAGACAACTCCACCATCTTGTTAAGAGGTTGCTCGATATCAGCTGGATCCTTAATGGCCACATCCATGATGTGAAGCATCGTCGTTATCTCCATTGCCACATACGGAACATCCTCCGGAACCTTGCTGACCATAAATGGAAGCAGCTCCCGATCCTTATACAATGCATCGAGTAATGTCGCGCACCCCATCAAGAACTTCGAGCTCTCGCTGAGTCGGTTAACGTCACGTTTGATCTTAAGAGCAGCTTTCGGATCTGATTGGCCACCTCCAGCTTCCTCGATCTTCTTCGCTTCAGCCTGCATCCGCTCCCAGAGTGGTTTAATAAGATCGATGGGGGCAAAGCTAATACCATCTACGATCCCCAGCAATACCCGCGCATATTGTAGTATCTCGCTCAACAGTCGTTGCTGCCTCTGCGGATCCCTCTCTCTACGCAGATGCTCTATGAGTTCATTATACCTCGCACGCGTAGCGCTGAATCCCGCTCCCAGCGTTTCAGTATTAAGCGCTATGAATGTACCCAAGGTGATTAGTATGCAGCCAAGTTTCCTCATTGAGGATCCCCCCGTAAACTTGATGCGACAACTGAAATCCTCGAATCATCCGCTGTGCTCCTCTTCATGTCGCTAATGACGGTATCTACGATGCTTTTAGGATCTTGCGTTCCGTCGGCTTTGCACAGCGCAGCAGTTAACCTCGAGAACTTGTAGACCAAGTCACCGGTAGCAAATAGCGTTCTCAGCATTATTGATCTCGCTATCCTGAAGAGAGCTTCATCACTCGCAAAAACTCTCAGTGTCTGTCCATCCCTCTCAGTAAACACCCCATGGCCATAATCCCGTGGATTCGCCGTGACGAACTGCAAGAACACATGAAGCTCCCTTAGGAGCGGTACTAACTCTAGCGGCGATTTCCTTACGATTGCAGTTATGAGCTCTGGAGTGAGGATTCTGTATATGTTGTAGATAGCCGCGATGAACCGCGCCATCAGCTCACCGACTGGCCCGCTACTGGCATGTCGTGCCATATCAGGAAACGTTGCACCATCCTGATACCTCAGCACAACGTCACTGACATTGAGCGGCTTCTTCAATTCTTCGAGCATCGACGTAAACATGCCTACGAGCCTCGCTTCATCCTCAGGACTGATCTGGCGCTTGGAAACTTCCTTTGCGGCCGCAGAGTAGTCAGCTACAGACTTTTCAAAGTCCACCGCCAGAGTGCTTTCCGCTACTGCCGCGTGTCCGCTTGCTATAGCGCATGGGATCGTAAAGATCAGAAGTGTAACAAGCAACCGCCTCATATCAATCACGCGTCCCCAAATAGCTGGTACTGAAATTGTTACACGATTCCACATGTGGATGCAAAAAACAATTGTGTGTAAGTCGTATCTTCACACTTCGGCCCTATGCAGCTAGGCAACTTTGAGTTTTTTACGACCAGAACTACCGAGTCCTGTTGTTTTTGCAATCGCACTCCTGCGTCTGGCATAACTCGGTGACACAGCCGGATAGTCATGCGGCAATCCCCATCGCTCTCTGTACTGTTCGATTGTCATCGAGTACACCGTGGTTAGGTGTCTCTTAAGCATTTGCAATTTTTTGCCATCCTCTAAGCACACTATGTACCCATCCTGAACCGATTCTTCAATTGGCACGGCCGGTGTTGGGATAATCCTTCTACCAGGGTTCTCAGCTTTTTGTCCAATTTTGTCAACAGCAACAAATATCGTGTTTAACACCTTCTCTATTTCTTCTTGACTAACTACGTTATTTGATAGATACGCTACTGCAAGATCTATCGTATACCTAACTAGCTTCTGACGCTCCAGTTCCACAAGCATCTAAAACTCTCCACACTAAGCATTTCGCCTAATTAATATTTATAAAACTTCACGGCGTAATACAACAAAAAAAGGGAATTGTCCTATAAAGGCAGAGCAAGGGCCATATTCACCACCACCAACACACCCAGATTTAACATCTCCAGGCTCTTGCTAATGACACGCCGTACGTCTATGTTGCACTCAAAGAATTCTCCGTGCACATACTATCCCACATTTTTTCTACAAATCAGAGGAACAAGAGATGCATCCCCAACAAAGATAACTTTAAGATAAATGAATTCATGCAAAAAACAAAGAGAGAGGCGGATAATCACCTCTCTCCCAATTACAGCAGACAAGCTCCTTTAACCTTTTCCCTTCTTCTTCTCTACAAAGTATTTGTCTTGCAGCGCTCTACCACCAGGCTTCTTCTTCACTGCCCTAGCATTCGCCTCATCATCATCACCTGCAGCGTCGCCTAGTAGCTTCCTTATCTGCGCGTTTATCTTATCCAGCTCCGTCTCCTTTGGCTTGGTCGGCTTCTCGTCATCATCTGAACTAGGCGCAGGAAGCCCCAGCGCCTTACTAAACAGAGCCCGTTGATCATCCTTTAGTGATTTCGTAAACTCACGTATAGCGGTCGCCTGATCGTCATCCCCTCGTGCCCTATGTCTTCTTGTAGCTCCAACCTCCTGTGTCAATCCTGCCATCACCACTGCTGCCAGTGCTGCTCCTGCGGCTAGTAGCCGCATCCTTGATTTCTTCATATCTCTATCCCTGTTTCAAAAAAACTATAGATCATTCTACTCGACTGATGGCTAACACGTCAACAAATTTTATCATCAGCCGTCCGTCACAACCTCTATCGGCATGACCGCGAATATCATATCGACATCAGGAGCGCCATCTGTGGCTACAGGCTTTATGATTGTGGATGAATTACTCTCGGCAAGCAGCATCGTCACGTGCGGAGTTTCGATTTCTTTCAGTATTTCTATGAGATACTTGCTGTTGAAGCATATCTTCATTGGCTCCAGCACACTGAATGAAGCATCTATCTCCTCGGTAGCGCTACCGAACTCTTGGCTAACTCCACTTACCGTGAGCTTATCAGCCGTTATCTGAAGCCTGACTGAGTTCGTAGAGTCAACAACTACTGTGCTTACCCTATCGAGTGCTTCCAGTATCTCTCCCGTGTTCAGAGTAAGTAGTTTGTTGTTCGTTACCTCGAGAGCAGCTGCATACTCCGGGAATGTTCCATTCACCAGCCTCGCTCCGAACCGCGTGCTGATTCCGTCAGAGGCAACCACATCAAACGATATCCTGTTATCAGATACAGAAATTTTTACATCTCCATCGCCAGAGTCCACGAGCTTCAGAATCTCAGAAACCGTCCTCTTCGACACAATCACAGGTGGCATCTCCCGAGCATCGTCCGACACATCGGTACTGACACATGCGATCCTGAAGAGATCGGTCGCAACGAATCGCATCTTACTACGACCACTAGAATTTTCGTAGTGCATGTGGATGCCGTTCAAATGGAACCTGGAGTTATCTTGCAGCATCGCCACCTTCGCTACATCGATTGCTTGCTTCAATACCGAGGCGTTCATGAGGAATGACACAGGATAGTCAGCTTCTGCAATCGGTGGAAAGTTAGAACTCTCGATGTAGTGAATTGAGAACGAAGCCCTCTTGCTCCTCATCTCAATCGAATTGCTTTCCTTCAGGAATTCGAACGTAATATCGGTACCAGTCTCCAGCTTCTTCGTGATGTCATACAGTAACCCAGCTGGTAGGCAGTACTTCCCACCCTCCGTAACATCGCAGGGCGCGGTATCGACCATCGTCATGTCCATGTTCGTTGAGGTAATAGTCAATCCCTTTCCTACCTCTGCATCGAAGAGCACGTACCCAAGAATCGGTACGGCCTGCTTCTTCTCGACGATCCAATTCGCATGCGCCAGAACTTTTTCCAGCGCCTTCTGGTTTACTATAAGCTTCATCTCCAACTCTCCATTGCCCTAGTTAACGTAGCGAGATCTGATGACCTCCTCGAGTAGGCGTACTCCGAATCCAGTCGCTCCCTTCTGGGACAGAGCCCGTCCCTTTGAATCGCTAGATACAGCAGCTATATCGATGTGCGCCCATTGCACATTATCACAGATGAACTTCTTGAGGAACATTGCAGCCGTTATACTGCCTGCGCCTCGGCCACTTCCTACGTTCTTCACATCCGCGATATCGGACTTGATATCATCCTCGTAGGACGGGTGCAGCGGGAACCTCCAGACTTTCTCACCGACAACATCTGCGGCGCGTGTTATCGTCTCTGCTAGCTCATCTGAATTGGTAAACAGCCCAGCGAACTCATGTCCAAGCGCTACCTGGATTGCTCCAGTCAGAGTCGCTACGTCTATCATGATTTCGGGCTTGTACTCCTCACAGGCGTACCACAGCACATCCGCCAGGACCAGCCGCCCCTCGGCATCGGTGTTATCCACCTCAATGGTCTTACCTGACATCGATGTCACCACATCACCGGGTCTCTGGGCATGCCCAGATATCATGTTCTCGACGACACCTATGCATCCCACAACATGGGTCTTGAGCTTTTGTGATGCGATAGCCTCGATTGTTCCAATGACAACGGCAGCGCCAGTCATGTCCTCCTTCATCTCACCCATCTTATTCGATGGCTTCACACAGATCCCACCGGAGTCGAACGTAAGACCCTTGCCGACTAATGCGATGGGAGCATCTTTGCTTCCCTTGTATTCCATGACAACGGTGTATGACGACTGGGCACTACCCTGTCCCACCCCAAGGAGTGCATTCATACCGAAGCTTTCCATGTTCCTCCTATCGAGTACTGTAATCTCTACACCGAGAGACTTCAGCTTCCTCGCTTCCTCAACAACCTGATCAGGAGTCATCACATTGGCAGGTTCGGTCGCCATGCTCCTGACGGTGAACGCTCCATCCCTTATAGCATCCAGTCGCGACATGACCTTGGTATTCTCATCGACGTATGCCGTCTCACACATGATGCTACTAACCTTCTGGTCAGACTTGACTGCCTTGTACTTATCGAATGTCCAGGACTTCAAGGATATGCCTGAGGCTATGTATGCTGCCGCTTCCGGGAGCGCAGCAGACTCGACAGTGTTCAGGATCGTTACCTTCGCATCCTTAGCGGATATGCTATCGAATATGCGGCCACCCAGCTTCTCGAAGCTAGCCCTAGAGAACAGAGCCTGGTCACCGGAGCTCACAACCAAAAGCTCGCGCTTCACCCCAGTCGACACTGAGGTAAGCCCCTCCACACTACCATACTTGAAATCGGTCATAGCGGCGAATGCGGCATCCACACAACCTGGATCAATCAATGATTTCACACGATCCACGACAGAGGAAGCCCCATCTTTGGTAGTAACCACAACAACGACAGACCCTACATCCTCAACACTAACAGACTTCAAAAACGAGATATCCATACCAACTCCACACAATTCCAACACACCCAATGTATGGTCAACATTGTACATAAAACTCTGGGGACATCACTACAAAAAACGGGAGTGAGTTACCCGTGGATCGCCATGCCGAATGCATCATAAACTGCTTCCTGCAGGCACTCTGACATCGTCGGGTGCGGGAAAATTGTCGCCATCAACTCGCTTCCGGTGAGCTCCGCTGAGATTGCTAATGAAAAAATTGGAAGCAACTCTGTGACTTCGTATCCGACCATATGTGCACCCAGCAGCTCACCATAGCGCCCACCGAAGATAACTTTTACAAAACCTCCTGGTTCTCCAGTGGCCACTGCCTTACCGTTTCCTCTGAAGTTAGACCTTCCGATCTTGATGGAAAGACCTGCAGCAATTGCCTTCTCCTCAGTCATTCCTATCGATGCAATCTGCGGATTGGAATACGTACACGCTGGAATAGCATCGAGGTTTATTGGAGCAATCTCACGCAGGCCAGCTATGCGCTCCGCTGCTATGATCCCCTCCCTCGAGGCCTTGTGTGCAAGCCACGGCGGAGAGACAACATCGCCAATCGCATAGATCCCAGGCACGCAGGTCTCTTGATAATCGAGAGTTTCTATGGTACCATTAGAGTGTGTCCTGACACCAACCTCTGAGAGGTTGAGTCCTGAGGTGTTTGGCACAACTCCTATCGCCAGGATGGCTGCGTCGAATTCGCAGCTGTCCGTGCTCTCCTCTTGTCCCACAAGATCGACTGCAATTCGCCTTTCACGCTCTATGAAATTTTGAACCTGGACACTAGTCTTGATTTTGATGCCGTGCTTCATGAATGCCTTACGAGCGTACTCAGCTACCTCCGCATCTTCCTGCACCAATATCCTCGGCTGGATTTCAGCGATTATGACATCCGCGCCAATTGTATTGTAGAATGATGCGAGCTCAACGCCTATGGCTCCTGAGCCAATGATGAGGAGCTTCTGCGGCAGGAACTTCGGGAAGATGGCTTCTTTTGAAGTCCATATCAATCCCTTCTCCACAAGCGAACTTGGAATACCAGGTAGCATACGTGGAGATGCCCCAGTTGCGATTACGATGTTCTTCGCCGACACGTCTGAGATCTCTCCGTCAGTACCAGTGATGGTTACCGTGTTCTTATCTTTGAGTTTGGCGTCTCCTGTGATAACTGTTACACCGTGCTTCGACAGAAGCCCAGAGACCCCCCTGTTTATGCCTGACACAATCCCAAGCGACCTTGAGACGACAGCATCGAGATCGACTCCTTCGCTCTGACAGTTAATCCCGAACTCATGTGCACGGTTCACGTAGTGCAGAACTTTCGACACCTGAAGCATTGCCTTCGTTGGGATACAGCCGCTATTGAGGCAGGTCCCGCCAAGCTTGTTCCGCTCTATAACGGCAGTCTTCAGTCCGAGCTGTGCAGCCCTGACAGCACAGACATATCCACCAGGGCCTCCGCCTATTACGACGATATCAAAGTCCATGCCTATGGGTACTTCTTCCTATCATCATCTTCTTCATCCTCATCATCGTCTATCTCAAACTCTTCGAACTCCTCGTCATCATCTCCTCCGAACTCCACCTCCTCTTCCGTACCTTCATCCCTATAGTTTCTTCGCAGACGTGGAGACTGCTTGTACCCGCCGCCGCTGCTTCTTCCGCCTTCCTGCTGCACATTCCAGTCGAAGATATTAACAGCTCCGTGTGGTGAGAACGTCGAGATTGCATGTTTATAAAGCATCTGGATATACCCTTCCTTCTTCACTATCACGGAGCACTGATCAAAGCACGAGACGAGCCCAGTTATCTTAACCCCATTCATCAAAAAAATCGTGACAGGAATCTTGTTTTTCCTAACGTAGTTTAGCAGCGCGTCTTGTACGTTTATTATTTTCTCTGACATAATTCACGTCGCATCTTGAAAAGATTTATCGCGTACAGCGTATGTGGAATATACAAAAATTGCAAGACAAATGTGGTAGAATGTTACTAACTACGACGGCGGCACTCTTTAAGGAATCGTAGACCACTGCTATGGATCGTACTCATAGAGCTCTCCTATCAGATCTCATCAGATTCAAAACCATCACCCCTTCTGGAGACGATGCGATCAGTTACTGCGTACGCTTCCTTGAGGAAGTCGGGTTCGTCTGCACAAAGATGCAGTACGGTGAAGTTACCAACCTATACGCCAAGCTGGGGAATCACGACAAGAACCTATGTTTCGCCGGGCATATTGATGTTGTACCGCCGTTAGATGGATGGGGCACAGACCCATTCACTCTGACTGAAAAGGACGGTAAGTTGTATGGCAGAGGTACGAATGATATGAAGGGCCCGCTGTCATCATGCCTTATGGCCATCAGAGATTTCGTCACAACGGCATCGTCCTGCGAATTCTCGATCAGTGTAATCCTAACGAGTAACGAGGAGATAGGTGGTGATACCGGTACCAGGCAGGTCGTGGAGTTTCTTGAGGACTCTGGTGAAAAGATCACCGGTTGCGTACTGTGTGAAAGTTGCTCACAGATCGCCTCTGGTGAGTATGTCAAGATCGGGTGCCGAGGTAGCTTAGATGTAGACCTTACATCGCATGGTCATCAGGGACACGTTGCAAATTGGAAGGAGCTCGGGAATCACCTGCACTCGTTCGTGAGGTTCTTACACTTATTCACCGAGACGCCTCTTGATGAAGGTAGTGAGAAGTTCTCTCCATCGAGCATACAACTGACGTCTGTTGATGTTGGAAACGACGTCAGGAATGTGATTCCACAAACCGCCGCAGCGAAGCTTAACATCAGATTCAATGACCTCTGGAGTATCGATGATCTCGAAGCGCATATCCGAGCGCAGACACCTGATAACATTAACATTGTCTTCGGGAGACATGGCTATCCGTTCATTGGATCTCGCGATGAGTTCGTGAGCTTCGTGTGCAGCTCTATAGAAGGTGTAACTCATAAAGCACCCGGCATCGGGACCAACGGTGGAAACTCAGATGCGCTGTCCATCAGGGAAATTACTGATGTTGTCGAGGTGGGGTCACTAATCACAGGAGCACATATTGTTGATGAGTTCATCACGGAAGAGGAGCTAATGAAGCTACGCAGTATCTATCTCGGCATCATCAACAGCTTCCAGAACTTCTGTTAAAAAATGAAGCCACCCTAGGTCACAATCGACAAATACAATTATGACATTGCCGGGGAGTCACGATATAATAACTTAGTAAGGCTAATGTTCGGGGCCGGGCAATGAGAGTAGTTATAGCTGCAATAGGAGCGGCCGTGATGTTCGCTGGCTGCGCCAACAATGAGTACAGCGGAAATACGTACGACTCAAGGAATGCTGGAGAGGTGTCGAGGGCAGAACAAGGCGTTGTGATCTCGGTGCGAGAGATTGATCTAAAGTCTGAGGATACAATGGCTGCAACTGCTCTTGGGGCAGTCGGAGGCGGGGTTCTTGGATCAATGTTTGGTGGTGGGCATGCAAAGCTCGCTACGGCAGCAGCTGGTGCTGTAGCGGGAGGAGTAGCGGCTAACCAGTTAGCCTCTCGTCCTACGAAAGGCAATGAGTATACCGTGAAGCTTGATAATGGAAGCACCGTCGTCATCGCACAGGCTAAGGACCCGCCAATATCGGTTGGACAACAGGTGAGGGTAGTGTACAGCTCGAAAGGCCGGAGTAGGCTAATCCCGGCGTAGGTTGTCCAGTGGAAAGTCATCGTAGTAGTCGTGTGAATCAGGGAACATCTTCCCAGTTTGATGTTGTGAGGCGTGTAGTTGTTTGGTATTGAAGATGAATAAGGCTGTGGCAGCTACATGGGCTACGATGCTTGTGGTGTGTGGTGTTATGCCGGCATGTGACATAATTCCAGAAACCTTGGTATGGCTTAACAAGGCAGATTTTGAGGTAGATCCAAAGGCAAACGGTGGAAAGCCATTCGTGTGCCATATCGTGATCGCATACTCAAAGGATCTATACGACAGGCTACAAAGCATGGATGCGAAGGGGTACTTCTCGTCGGCTACCTCCCTCGAGAAGACGTATAAGGATTCAATTGAGATTTTCAAGTTCGACCTGATACCTGGGAAGAACAAGACCGATCAGAGTATAGATCTGAAATCTAGGACCAAGGCGAAGGGAGCGTTTCTATATGCGAAGTATCTCACCCCAGGTAAGTTTGCAGAGAATGTCGGAGGTGCGAGGAACATAACTGTGAGGCTCTTGCAGAGCAATATGGAGGTGCACCATGACATGGACATAAATGCTGTGTGGAAGAAAATTGGCGGCGGGTCAATGAAGTGAAACTACCAGACGCAGATCAGACATTGATGCAAGTTTGGAGCGAGGTGGTGCATGACCTCAAAACTGCGATAGGAGAAAAATCCGTCAAGGCGTGGATATCGAAGCTTGGGATTGTCGGGTACGAAGATGGTGTCCTCAAGCTTTCAGCTCCGTCGAATTTCGTGAGAGATAATGTGTTATCGAGATTTTCCAGCGAAATCATAACTGCTGCAAACTCGTACGGATACCACGTCAAGTACATCAACGTAGATGTATACGACAGCAACAACCAGGACCTCGTCACGAACACAGACGAACATGATGATGTTAAGAGCATCTCTGTGCTAGACAAGCGATTCACGTTCGAGAATTTCGTTGTTGGTAAACCGAATGAGTTTGCATACGCAGCTGCATTAAGAGTAGCCGAGGATAAAACATCGCAGTTCAATCCGTTGTTTCTGTATGGAAGTGTCGGGCTTGGGAAGACGCACCTGATGCATGCAATCGCATGGTATGTTATGAGAGTACATCCTCGCAAGAAGGTAATATATATATCAGCCGAGAAGTTTATGTACCTCTTCATTAAGTCGCTTCGCTTCAAAGACACGATGTCGTTCAAGGAGATGTTCAGGAACGTTGATATCTTGATGATAGATGATGTCCAGTTCATAGGCGGGAAGGATACGACACAAGAGGAGTTTTTCCATACATTTAACGACCTTGTGGATAACAATAGGCAGGTTGTATTATCCGCGGACAAGTCTCCATCCGACCTCGAGGGTGTGGAGAATAGACTGAAATCAAGATTGGGTTGGGGATTGGTTGCTGACGTTCATCCTGCTAACTACGAGCTGAGATTAGGAATACTGCAGGCAAAATCTAAGCAGTACAAAGTAGACATTCCAGACGAGGTTCTTGAATTTCTAGCTGTGAAGATCACGTCTAACATTAGGGAACTGGAGGGGGCGCTGAATAGGATAGTTGCTCACGTTACGCTCGTTGGTCGCGATATCACGATTAGTGTTGCACAAGAGGTTCTGAGTGACCTCTTGCGGTCTAACGAGAGGTTTATCACGATAGAGCTAATTCAAAAGCGAGTGTGTGAATTCTACAGCGTTAAGCTGTCTGACCTGAACTCCCCAAGGCGTCTCAAAGCTGTAACTACTGCGCGGCAGGTAGCCATGTATTTATGTAAGGAATTTACCACCAAATCCTTAGCGGATATTGGTAGGAAGTTTGGTGGGAGAGATCACACCACCGTCGTCCATGCCCTGAAGAAGGTGAAAAATTGCATCGAGCATGATAGATTGTTTGCTGCGGACTTTGAGATCTTGGCTAAATCATTTGAGAGCTAGGGAGACGCGTAGTGAGCAAAAATAACAAGTCGCAGTACTCCGATAGCTGCAACAAGGTGTTTGCATACTGGCGCTTCAGAACTCTGTACTCCATCATGATCGGGTACTCTGCGTTCTACATAGTCCGACAGAACTTCTCGATTGCGATCCCTGCGATATGCTCTGACCTGTCATTAACGAAGTCTGATATCGGAATTGTTATCTCGATAGCTGCCATTATATATGGTATCGGCAAATGCGTATTCGGGATTATAGGAGATCGATACAGTGCTAGGTACGTAATGGCGATAGGGCTCCTGATGTCTGCAATCATGAACATCGTGATGGGATTCAGTTCGCTCCTTCCTACATTCGCTGTGTGCTGGGCATTGAACTTTTGCTGCCAGTCGATGGGGTGGCCACCATGTGCGAAGCTACTGACACACTGGTATAGTCCTACCGAGATAGGAACAAGGTGGGCTCTGTGGAATACATCACATCAGATAGGAACAACCGTGATAATGTCGGTTGCTCCGTTCATACTGATGCACTTCGGATGGAGATATGTTTTCTTCATACCAGGCATATGCGCAATCGCACTATCGGTACTTGTTTTCAACCGACTGCGCGATACGCCTGAGTCCTTGAAATTGCCATCCGTCGAAAAAATCACGGGGCTCGCATCAGTTGCGCAGAGTGAGAAGTGGAACACTGATGAGCAGAAGCTCACATATGCTGAAACCATCAAGATGGCGCTATGCAACAAGTTCGTCTGGTACGTTGGATTGGCAAATCTGTTTGTCTACATCTGCAGGATGACGTTCCTAAATTGGGGACCTACACTGTTGCTAGAGTCCAAGGGGAGTTCTCTGACTGGCGCTGGCTTCCAGATGGTAGCTTTCGATATCGCAAGCATGTTTGGTGGCATCTGCGCCGGGTACCTATCTGATAAAATCTTTAATGGGCGGCGCGGTCCGGTGTCTATATTCTGCATGTTAGCGATCGGAGTGTTGGTGGCACTGCTGTGGCTAACCCCAACAGACTCACATATCGTTAGTTCAATCTGCATGCTATGCATCGGCTTCCTAATATCAGGTCCGCAGATTTTGATAGGAGTAGCAGCCGCTGATTTCGCATCGAAGAGAGCGGCGGCAACGGCTTCCGGCTTTACCGGAACCCTTGGGTACGTTGGAACAGCGATCGCTGGACTTGGCACAGGGTTCCTTGCTGATACATACGGTTGGGGTGCCGTCCTTGCATCGACTGTGATTGCTGCAATAATTGCAGCATTCTTCCTGTCGCTGACGTGGCATAGGAAAGCACAGGTTCTCGTGGATACATGTAATGATAAGCAACCTGAAAAGTAAAATCGAGGAACTCTCTGATCTACTGCAACCAGGTAATACATCAGACTCCAGTACCCACAGGGCCGAGGTTCTCAAGTGTGTCGACGAGGTGTTTGCCCTCCTCAACAAAGGAGAGATCAGAGTTGCTGAAAAAATTGACGGGAAGTGGATTACGTATCAATGGATTAAGAAAGCGATCCTACTGGCATTCAAATTTAAGGAATCTATAAAGCGGGAGCTTGACTCGTTCGATAAGCTAGGCCTCCTTGAGTTCGATTACACGGCTCCCAGATATCGGAAGGTCTGCCCTGCCGTAATCAGGGATGGTGTGTATATCGGCAATGATACCGTCATCATGCCAAGCTACATCAACACGGGTGCATACATAGGCAACGGCACCATGATCGATATAAATGCCGCAATTGGTTCATGCGCACAGATAGGATACGACTGCCACATCTCGGCGCAGTCGTGCATCGGGGGCGTGCTCGAACCCGTGGTGGATAACCCAGTCATCATCGATGATAACTGCTTCATAGGAGTACACAGCTCCGTCTTGGAAGGAGTGATCGTGGAGGAGGATTCGATCATAGCGGCAGGTGTAAACATTACTGCTTCCACCAAGATCATAGACCGAGCAACTGGGGAGGTGCGACTTGGGAGGATACCAAGAGGATCAGTTGTAGTTTCTGGCAGCTATCCAAGCAACGGACTCAATATAGCGTGCTGCATTATAGTGAAGACAATCGACTCCAAGACTATGTCTAAAGTTAAGATCAATGAGATATTGAGGGGGTGCACATACTAGCAGCTCATTCACTGTAGCCACGCTGTGGCTCACGAAAGATCTAATCGCGATTCCTGTACGCGTCAAGCTGGATAATTTTTGCTGTCGATGATCCAGGTTTCGCGTTTGGCGAAGATGCGTGCGTCGGTACGACACGTGCTAGGTCTGGTACAAATTCTAGCGAGAAATCCTCGGATGGATCGCTCACTGATATCAGAGCCGCGAAAGGAATGTACAGCGTTTCGTCCGCATGTTCAAACGCCAGTCCCACCGTGAATCCAAATTCATCAACCTTGAGATCCCAGAACTCATACTGGAGAATTATCGTCATCTCCTCTCCAGCGTCCTCTCTCAGCGTGTCGGACACCACCACATTCTTGTGCGCTAATGTAAACGTGACGTAGAGATGCTGCTTCTTGCCGAATCCATCAGCGGCAGCCAGTTCCAAAATTTTCCGTACGACCGAGATGGATGCATCTTTTAGCAGTCCAGCGTAATCAATTTTTTGTCCCATTCTACGTACTCCATCTACAACGCACAAAGCGGGGGAATTCTGTTGCTCGGGATCCCCCAAACCGCCACTCTACTGCCGCTATTAACGGACAGCAGGCGAAGCGTGATACTTAAAGACCTATACAGGTAACTTTAAGCTGCCATCTTCGCCCTCCGGCGTCCCCTCTGGAGATTCCGAACGAGCATGCGCCTCCTTTTAAGATTAGCATCTATTTTCTTTAGTCCGATAACGACGGTACAATGCCGAGTGAAAGAATTACCTTTACCACGCCATGTCGAACCTATTTCACCCCCAGAAACAACACCACTGGCGGAGGCGCAGGGTACTGCCCCCTGGTCCACAACGCTTATTACGCAAGCCATTTATCACCATAGTTGCCACCAAAGGCAACGGCACGAGCGTAACATATTCATGTTCCCCCGGTCAAGTTTTTTCGTTGCATCTTGCAAGACTACCCACCTTGCCTCACAAAGAAAACTGTTTTGCATTTATAACAAAAATAGTAAAGTTTTGGTTAATCGACTCTTTGGTCTGATGTGCCATGAAGCAATTATCTTATAGATATAGCATGTTGCTGCATGTGATCATCGCGTGTAGTATCGCGATGATTAACAACTCATTGGCATCAGGCTTTCAGCTCAAGCGAACACGGAGCTGGGGCAGCAATATGTCCCAGTACGGACAAGGGCAGACATCAGTCTGTTTACCACAAAAACCTCCATTGATCATATCTGATACAAGAAGCGTCGAAGACTTTGACGGCGTTCATAATGCATTTGAAGAATGGCTTTGCAATGAGGGCAGTGCATCAAGCGTTATCCATCTATTCGATGTTGATGGCGTTTTGTTCGGTCAGGATACTCCTGTTATCCCTATTAAAGCGCTGTCCATAATAGATGAGCAATCATATCCACCCTATGTACGTGAACAATTTCTCAATGCGCGCAAAATTCCGGTTGACCCACGGGTTAACGGGTATGTGTCAGAGCTGATAGCTGCGTGGCGGGTTGTAATACTACTCACGGCTTGCAATCCAATCCGTGCAGCTCAAAGAGAACATGATCTGCGAGAAACCGGAGTGGATGTAGATTATCTGTTGGAACTATGGGGAGGGTTAGATTTCCGCTTTGGCAATGGGTACAGATTCAAGGGAGGAGTATGTTATGGCGGAAGGGATGATAAGGGATCCGTACTCCTGGCGTTGCTTTCAGAGTTTTGCAGACATGAGTCACCGGTGCGATCCCATATTCGTACCAGGAAACAAGCAATTCCGCGAGATCCATTCGCAACCAGACTTGAAAAGATCATAGCGGCAATCAACATCCCCGCCAAAATCACAGTGATGTTTGTTGATGACGATAGACCCAACATCGATGCTGTTGCGCTTGTGTGCAGAAACCTATACCATTTCGTTGGCATACACTATACAGTACAGAGGGCACGGTTCGCACAGTACGCGCAATATGCATGGCTAATGGAGTGGTACTTAACATTACTAGGACTCGGTGAAAACCGTCTAACTCTGTTTCAGATATATACACTTGCTACAGTCTTACCACTATCTATTCCTTTGGGCTCGCAGAGAACAGCGTGAAGCGCGCTGCCCCACCAAAGGAAGAGCCTTAGCTATCCAACACCGCATACACATTTACGCTTCTGCTTCTGCTTGGGCGCTTGGATCGGAAGCTCCTGTTTCTGAACTGACTGTGACGGGATAGCCGTGTTCCCTGGTAGAGATTGGCCACACTCGGAGTTCAAAATTGCTGTCCACTCTCTTGCTAAATCTTTATCAACTCCATGCGGCGTAACAATATCCTTCGTGGCTTTCTTACCTTTGCCTGAGGCTTTATCTCTAGCTTTATCAGCACCCTGCTGTTTCTCATCATCTTCATCCTCACTCTTGCTTACATCATTAAATACTGCTTGTAGCTGCGAGAATGTTTCGGCGTCACCAAAATTCACCTTCTGTATAGCCCCCTTACCAATCGCGCGAGATTGCTCGACTGACTCCTTAATCACCATCATAACTGGCAATCCAGTGATGCCATTCTGAGACAAAGTAGCAACATCCGCAACAACGACCACCTTAACGCTCTTGCCATTAACCTTAATACCGTGCGCTGTCACTTTACTCACCGCCTGGTCGTACTCATCCGTCGTAGGTGTTTGTCCCAGTTTATCTCCAGCTGGAACATTCATGAGGATCAGATTAATACCAGCCTTCTTCAGTTTGCTAATATACGGGGCGAGCGTCGCTAACAAGGTATCACAGTGTGGGCATGCTACTGAGTAAAAGACGATAATTGCCTTCTTGATGTCATTTCGCGCTAGTGTCTGCTGCATTAACGTATCACCATTCTTTATGTATACCGTAGGCGTGAACTCAGGCCCATCAACTCCAGGCTGACCAGGTGTCTTTCCAGATAGCTGCCCTTGCCCAGCGTTGACTGGATACACTGGAGCTCTTTGTTGCGCGCACAACGTCGAAGCAAACCAACATATCCCTAAAACCTTGGCCCCTACATTAAACCGCATAACGTTTTCCCTACAAAACATAAAACCATACAGTGGTGCGCCCAGAAAGATTCGAACTCTCAACCTCCAGATCCGTAGTCTGACGCTCTATCCAATTGAGCCATGGGCGCAAGCACTACAGATAATTGTTACATCAACAAATTTGCTGATGCAATGAAAATGTGTCCAAGTGCACAATCCACTTGCCCTCCGTTAGGTTGCGCCATCTGCCCATCCATCCGTTCTAGAAGTTCACCTTAATACCGACCGCATACACCGGACACTTCTGCTTCTCGATGGCAACGGCCTTCTCATCTGCAGCATTCGCCACACCCTCGTTGGCAAACGCGTTACGCAAGGCGCAGGCTCTCTCGCATGACTTTGTCCATATATAGTCGAACTCTGCGAACAACCCGAGTCCCTCACAGACCTTGTAGTCTGCCGTCAGAGTTAGCATGTTGCCCTTTGTCTTCTGCGAGTAGCTTACTTTCCTTTGAGTCCTGTGGAAGACTGCTGCGAATGTCCAGTCATTGCGCTTATACTGCATACCAATGTTCCAGGCACTTCCAGCGTTCGCACCCTCTTCAGCTATGAACCCACCGTTCCCATGTTCAGCTCCATTAATTGGACCACCAGGAGCCGCTGCCGCTGTATTGAACTCACTATAATCTTTCGGTAAGCGCGACTTGCCGTTGTTGAGATATCCGACTCCGATACCAAGGTCACCGTAGAACAGTGTCGCAGTTAGGTGATACGCCCTCGCCTTTCTCAGGTTAATTGAGCGCTCCACATCATTATACTTCAACGTTATCTTCCTCGTATTCTCGCATAGATACACAGCGGCGAATTCAGTCCTTATCTTTGGAGTCCACTCGTACTTGTGGCTCAGACCGAACGACAAGTTGGTGCGTCCTGATGGTCTCTCCGCGTCTTTCGCTGGCACATATAGCCCCTCGTCATTTCCGAGTTTTGAAGTACCAGTGCTCCTATCTCTCTTCTCATGCCCGATATGCTTTGTGTCGGGAGTAAACGCTACACCAGCTTGCAAGCCCCACACCCTCGGAGAGTAGTACACAATCTTTGTCGCTTTGTTTGTGTAGCCAATTACGTGGAGAGGACCTACTACGCCGGTTGCCGCATCCACATCAGACGGCACGACTCCGTCGACACCAAGCGTTCCTCCGATCAACTGTTGCCCGCTGCATAGGAACACAGCCTCAGGTCCCTTGACGTTTCCGACTTGGAGAACACCGGCATTCTTTCTGCCGACTAGCACGTACATCTTGTCTACTCCGGTATCGCCCTTCATAGCATCGAGCTCTATGACGGCGCCGTACTCAATGCCGCTCCGTGCGGTGCCATTTACCTTCACACCGACGAACGCCTCTCCTCCTACCGCTCTTGGCATCGAAGTATCCTTGTCCGTTTTCTTTACATCACCTATATCAACCCCGAGACCACCTGCCCCATCTGTAACCTTCTTGCTATACGTGTACTTCGGTGATACCAATACCACGACACCCTGTGCTCCACCGTAAAACTTTATCGTGGGCTTTCCTACAGATGGTTTCTCATCTGCTTTTTTCTCAGCCGAAGATTTCCCATTAGTAGTCTCCGTAACTGCGGGCTTCACAACAACCGGCTCTGCCACAACACAAACCTGAGCAGCAGCGACCAGGCAGCCGACTAAACATACTTTCCTCATCTTTGCACTCCTCAAGTTCTGTTAAAACATTCATCCAACTATCTTAGATAGTATCTGGCTAACTATGCAAATTTGCAAAAAATATTTGCCATTATGTACTGTCACGCAAAAACTGTTGCTCATTAGCAACAGCATGATGTAGCATCGTAATGATGATTCCCTCTGGAATCCAGGGGTGGCGAGTTGAGTGGCTTTCTATCGGATGCAGTAACGGTCATACGCAAGGCTGCAGAGCGAGCCGGGGCTGTTCCTGGAATCTACAAGATACTCGATTTCAATGGGAACGTAATCTACATAGGGAAGGCCAAGAATCTGCGCAATAGGCTGCATTCATACACGGTCTTAAGCAACCTATCCAACAGAACGAAAATGATGGTGTCGAACGTTCATGATGTAGATGTCGTGGTTGTCAACTCTGAGATGGAGGCGTTGCTGCTGGAGAGCAATCTCATCAAGAAGCTCAAGCCGTTCTATAACGTGCTTCTCAAAGATGACAAGACCTTCCCATATATCATCATCGACTCATCTCACGAGTTCCCGAGGATCTTCAAGTACAGAACCCTGAAGCCGAAGGGCAGTAACTTCTTTGGTCCATACCCATCAGTGTGCGCCCTTGACGATACTATCAAGCTAATCCAGAAGATGTTCCTCCTCAGGGGCTGCTCTGATACTTACTTCATGAGAAGAAACAGACCATGCCTACAGTACTACATCAAGAAGTGCTCAGCTCCATGCATGCATAAGATTACGAAGGATGAGTATGCTGAGGGAGTCGCGATGACGAGGGCGCTACTACGCGGAGAGAATGAGTCTGTCAGAAACGAGCTTGTACGACAGATGAGAGCTGCCGCGGAGAATGAGGATTTTGAACGTGCTGCATCTCTGCGTGATAAAATCAAATCACTCTCCAACGTGCAGTCCAAGCAGTACATCCAGATCGATGATCTACGCTCAATCGACTTCATTGCATTATCTGCGAATGAAGGCGGCACAGTAACTACAGGCGTTACGTTTTTCAGGGTAGGCAGAAACGTCGGGTTTGAATCGTTCACACTGGAGCATACGCAGGGCGACTCAGACCAGGACATCCTAGCTTCATTCATCCAGCAGTTCTACAGGAACGTCAGTGTTCCATCATGCATCGTGACTGACCACGACGTCAGTGGGAACCAACTGGTCATTGAGTTCTTCAACACGGTCGGGACAGTCCCGAAGCTGAAACTCGCTGCGCGCGGTATGTATAAGCGCATCATGGAGTCGTGCAAGCTTAACGTACGCATGAGGCAAAGGAAAGACGAACATAACAGGTTCGGCACGGCAATACCAGAGCTGTGTAGGATCATGGGACGAAATACTATCAACAGGATAGAGGTATACGACAACAGCCACATCCAGGGTACTAACGCGTGCGGGGCCATGATTGTTTTCGAAGACAATGCCGTCCGGAGAGGTAAGTTCAGGAAGTTCAACATCCCAGACAATGTAGCTAACGGCGGTGATGATATCGCGATGATGAAGTTTGTGCTTTGCAAGCGATTCAAGTCCGCACGCATCCCTGAGATTCCAGATCTCATAATGGTAGATGGCGGTGAGATACAGCTAGCTGCAGCCAGTGAGATTATACGGGAGTTCGGCTTGTCAGATAAAACCACTGTAATCGGGATCGCCAAGCAGAACGACCGCAGGGTTGGTGATGAGAGAATTGTCCCCAGTGATATGGGCGAAAAAATATCTGGTGGAGCTAGGGCATTGTTGCTATTCTTGATTATGCTCAGGAACGAAGCGCACAAGGCTGCCGTTGGGTTTCATCGCAAAAAGCGACGAGCGGCTTTGTCAAGGTCAATCGTGGATTCAATCCCGTCTGTTGGAAAGTTCAGAAAGAAAGTTCTCTTGGAGCATTTCGGTTCGATTGATGATATGATGAAGGCCTCGCTTGAAGACCTGAAGGCCGTGAGGGGAATCAGCAGCAAGACCGCTGAATCAATCTTCCGTTTCTTCAGGGGTAATTTTTCCCGAGGCGGTGACGATGAATAGGATTTCGACCGTACCAAACATCCTCACAATTTCCAGGGTGTTGTTGTTACCGATCTTCGCATTCGGATTTTTCATGGAGAGTAAGCGCGGCACGGTCCTGGCGTTGCTTATCTTCGTTCTCTGTTGCGTTACAGACTACCTGGATGGATACTACGCAAGAGCATACAAGCAAACCACAAGACTTGGCAGAATACTGGATCCAATTGCGGATAAGATCCTTGTTTCAATTGCTGTACTTTTCCTAGTGGGTTTTAATATGCTGTCACGATTCGCGCTGATTCCGTCTGCTATTATCCTGTGCCGCGAGGTTGTAATATCTGGAGTGAGGGACATATCCGAATCTACGGATGGTCACTTCAAGACGGCGCTTCTAGCTAAATGGAAGACTGCAATGCAGATGGCTTCGATTTCCATAGTCATACTCGCGAGTGTGTTAGAATCCCGAACGCTTGCGAGCATAGGGGAGGCGATGCTCTGGTGTTCCGCCGTCATTGCAGTATGTTCAGGATTCATTTACTGTAAGCGAATGACCTTCTAGATAGTTCGTCATGCTCTCAATTTCAAAAACAAAGGTGTAATGATGATTCACAAAAGCTTAAACGACATATACCATCTGTACGACTCATTTCTCATTGATGTTTACGGTGTTATATATGATGGTAGGGATCTCTACCCTGGCGTACTAGATACCCTTGCAAGAATAAAGGACTCCGGTAGGTCGGTAGTCATACTATCGAATATGTCACTCGTGGCTTCGGTATGTATGGAGCAATATGCACGAAAGGGGCTTCTACAAGGCGTGCACTACGACAAGTTCATCAGTTCTGGAGAGGCGTTCAAACGCACGATATCTCACCATATTCCCAATGCACGGTCCTGCTTCCAGCTCTTCACTAGCAACGTAGAGATATTCAGAAACAGCAACATTGTTGAAACGCAAACACTGCAGGAGGCTGATTTCGCATACGTCGGATTACTCGACGAAGTACGGATGTCATTCTTGATGGATGATGCGTACAAGAAGAACGGTGAGAGGGTAGCGATTGAGAATGTTACATCCACAGACGTACATGATCTAGCTGGCCTCGAGGAAGCCGCCGAGATACTGGATATATGTTTGCAGCATAGGAAACCACTCGTCGTCGTTAACCCGGACATATTCGCAGTGGAGTACGTGAGTAGTGGTAATGGGCTACAGAGGCGCCCCGTCATATGCCAGGGCGCAATAGGAGAATTCTATGAGAAGATGGGGGGCCAGACGCTGTACTTCGGTAAGCCCCACCATCCGATCTACGACTATGCGATGTCATTTCTAGATGGATGCAAAAAGACAGCGATGGTGGGTGATACTCCATGGACTGACATACTCGGCGGCAACATGTTTGGGGTAGATACGATCCTTACGCTCACCGGTATTTCAATGGAGTTCTTCAGGGCAATGGATCCCGAGCTCTCAGTTGAAGAGAAATTCGATAAGCTGCTGGAGACTATATCGCCGAAGATGACACTAGCCTCCCTTCGAAGCGCTTCGCAACGTCCCACTCATATCGTAGAGGCATTCGCTTCATGACTGGTGCACTTACGACTGACACAAACTCTGCGAAGCATGGCGTTCTAAATTATGCAGCAGATGAACTAAAGGCGTGTTTCAAGGATGCTGGAATCCCGGCGTTTAGAGCAGCTCAGGTTCTGGAGTGGGTGTACAGGTTTGGGCAAACGTCGTTCTACGACATGACCAACATCGGCAAGTCACTCCAAAAAAGGCTGGACGAGATGTTCTACATCCACCGTCCGCAGATTGTCGACGTAGCGTCATCATCAGATGGAACTAAGAAATTTCTTTTGCGGTTAGCAGATGCAACGACAGTGGAGTGCGTATACATTCCAGACGTGAAACGTAAGACGATATGCGTATCTTCACAGGTTGGGTGTAGCGTAGGATGTAAGTTCTGCAACACCGGTTACTCAGGATTCGTCAGGAATCTAACCGCCGAAGAAATCATCTCTCAGTTCATGGTGGTTAAAGATTACATGGGCATGTGGAGTTGCGATGACCGACTGTCGAATGTAGTATTCATGGGCATGGGTGAACCGCTCCTGAATTACCAGAATGTCATGCGTGCTATCGATAACATGATGCTAGATAGTGAGGCTGGATTATCAAGGCGGAAGATTACATTATCGACCTCCGGGATTTCACCGATCATACACAAGGTAGCAAAGGACCTACCATGCAGGCTGGCGATCTCACTCCACGCCCCCAACGATGCAATGCGGAGTTCGATAATGCCGATCAACGAAGTCTACGACATACGCTCAATCATGGAGGCATGCGAGGAGTACAGTGCACATCATAAATTTCTGAAGATTACCTTTGAGTACCTGCTGTTGAGTGGCATCAATGATTCCAAAGAGTGCGCGATAGAGCTCCTCAATCTTCTAAGATCTCTAAACGCGAAGATCAATCTCCTGAGATTCAATGAGTGGGAGGGATGTGAGTTTAAGGCATCTCCAGGCTTGAAGGTCCGAGAATTTGCGAACATATTGAATGATGGTGGACTGGAGGCATCGATCAGGACGAGGAGGGGAGCTGACATAATGGCCGCATGTGGACAACTTAGCGCTAACAGTACTGGTACCCGTGTGGTATAATCCCGGTGCTTGCGTGTGTTGTGTATGGGTGTATCGTGAATCGTATTAGCGGAAGCGTCACTCTAATCTGTCTGTACCTGATGTGTTCGAGCACATATGCTGTGGAGGAGCTAATACCAGAAGCGCCGAGAGATAAAAACAGAAGGATGCATGGCTCGTTCCGGGAAGTCTGTGGTGAAAAACTTCCCAACTTGTTCGGGAAAAAACCAGAGGCCAAGCGGCCTGACGATAAGCCGAAACAGAGTAAGAGGGATGTCCTCTGGGATGCTGCCATGAAGGTGATGCAACCGTATAAGATTGCGCATGCCGATAAGGAAGAGGGAGTGATACGTACTGAGGAGGTAACTGTAGACGCATTCGATCCAACTGGGGCGCACACATACGTCATCACAGCCACTGTAACTGAAACTGGTGTAACAGCTACTGTTACGTCCAGCACTGATACAAAGGAGCACTGTGCAGAGTTTGCCAGGAAGATACGTCAAGATGTCATGGATGAGCAGACCGCATAAGTATGGTTTCTTTCGAAACAGCAAAGGGGATATTTGAAACCCCGTTTCTGGATCTTGTATCCAAAGCGCACTCTGTTCACGTTGGGAATCACGATCCAAATGCGATACAAGTCAGCACACTCCTTAGCATCCAGACTGGTGGGTGTTGCGAGGATTGCGCATATTGTGCTCAATCAATCAGAAACAAAACAAAGACTCCCAAGCAGGTGATTACGGATGTTGATGCTATTATTGAAGCAGCCAAGCAAGCCAAGAAGCTGGGGAGTACCAGGTTTTGTATAGGGGCGTCAGGGCGTTCACCGGATCCGCAGATATTTGAGGTAGCGTGCCAAGCGATCACGAAGATTAAGAAGCTCGGGCTTGAGACGTGCCTTACGATGGGAATGTTGGATGAATCGCAGGCAGCTGAGCTCAAGAGTCACGGGCTTGATTATTACAACCACAACGTGGATACCTCTCCGGAGTACTACGGCAAGATCATTACCACCAGGACATTAGAGGAGAGGATACAGACGATCAGGCTGGTACAGAAGCATGGTATCAAGGTCTGTACTGGTGGGATCTTGGGGATGGGCGAGACGAATGATGACCGGATTAAGATGCTGGCGCTGCTGGCAAATCTGGATGAACACCCCACATCTATCTCGATTAACCGACTCATTAAGGTTCCAGGGACGAGACTCGAGGATGCGCCTGAAATCGATCCATTCGACTTCGTGAGGTGTATCGCGTTGGCAAGGATTCTGATGCCGAAGTCTGTTGTACGCATATCAGCAGGTCGCGAGAGCATGAGTGATGAACTACAGGCTCTCTGCTTCCTTGCTGGAGCTAGTGCAATCTTCGGAGGCAACAAACTACTGACAGCCTCAAATACAGAAGTAGATCTGAATTTGATGGATCGCCTTGATTTGCGGCTGCTACATCAGCATCCCACCGAGCATTGACTAGGGCGATCAGGTCGCGCTTCATGGCGAGCGTATATTCTTGTAGGCTCTTGACTAGCATCTCGGAAGGAGTATGCTATGAAGATGAGGAAATTCAACCGGTTGAGCCCCCAAAAGAGGAACAAAATCTTTTTGTGCTTTGCAGAGGACTTAACCGCCACTC
>JAISWU010000016.1 GCA_031270735.1 Holosporales bacterium
AATACTTTGCAAAGAAGAAGAAGGGAGAGGGCGACGACGCAGCTCCATCGAAGAAGCCGACCAAAGCAAAAGCAGCCCCAAAGGCAGGTGATGACAGCGACGAGGAGCCACCAGCTCCACCGAAGAAGAAGACCAAAGCAGCCCCAAAGGCAAGTGATGACAGCGACGAGGAGCCACCAGCTCCATCGAAGAAGAAGGCCAAGCCAGAGGACACAGACGCTGCAGCAAAGAAGAAGAAGAAGACCAAAGCAGCCCCAAAGGCAAGTGATGACAGCGACGAGGAGCCACCAGCTCCACCGAAGAAGCCGACCAAAGCAGCCTCTGATGACGGCGACAGTGCGTCGTTGAGCGCTTCGGAGGAGGCGGTCGACGCGTTTGCAGGGATCGTGGCCGCTGCTATACCGGATGTGGCTCAGTTCGAACTGGAAAATGAGGATACGGACTTGAAGGTGGAATTCACGCACGATGGAGATAAGTGGACGGTCGCCAAAAAAGCTGGCAAGCCGAGTCTCAAGGGGGCAACACTCAAGGAGGCAGCAGCAACACTTCTAGAGAACGCGCTGGTATCAATCTCATACGAGGATATGAACGTACTAGCGGTACGAGCACTGGCACTCTCCGTCGGACGTTCGCTTAAAGTCGGACAGGTCGACGACGAGCGGACGCTGTACGTAGTTGGCCCAACCGCAGATCTATCTGACCTAGATGATGATGACGCCGTGGTGATACGTCCCCTAAAGGGGCTGAGCGTTTTGATAGCAGACTCAACCGAGACGAATGGTTGGAAGATGGTGAAGTTGAGTGGCATCGATGGTGATACGACAGTGCAGGCAATCCTGGACAATAAAGGGGTGAAGAAAGCGCTGAAATAGAAGGAACGCGGGGGGGGGCGTTAGAAATGGCAAGAGAGAGCCGGAGCTTGTTCAGCTCCGGCTTTGCTGCTGGGGCCTGATTCTCGTGTGAGGGTGCTGTCTGTATACTACACATAATTAAGATTGACATAATGCTAGCCGGGGCGATACCATCAGGAAGTGGGTGTGCGCCCTTAGCTCAGTTGGATAGAGCAACAGCCTTCTAAGCTGTGGGTCGGGAGTTCGAATCTTCCAGGGCGCACCATTGGAAATTCAGGGCTCAGGCGAAGTTTTTGTAGTCTAGTTTGGATTGCCACGGGAAAGGAATTAAAGGAGGCACAAGGATTGATGCAAGAACCGTGATGTACCCCGTCGAGAATGTCATAGCTCATCCTTGATGAGAGGGTTGCTTAACGTAACAGCAAGCAGTCACAGGAGGAAGCTCATGATCAGTGATTCTTTGTTTTCTGAGGCTCTCACTCGGCACGGGATACCTTGTTCCCCGAGGGGAGTCCAAGAAGTGGCATTTATACGGTGGGGAGATCACAGAGGCTCCACGAAGTACTGGGCAATGCAGGCTGGAGATTCCATCGTCTTCGGTGATTTCAGCATTGGCCTGAAGGAATATGTTTTCCCAAAAGGGAGGAAGCGTCCTAGATGCGGGGTGATTAAGAGAGCACAGATAGCGGTCCCAAAAGATAGTTACCTTGTAGCAGCTAAAGAAGCCCAAAGGCTATGGGATTCTGCTGGCGCAGAGGAGTACGGATACCTTATCAACAAGTGGATAGATGAGTTTCCAGAGATAGGATATCTAAAGGTAGATCACGATGATGACCTAGTGATCCCGATTACTGATCGGGCTGGTACTGTGGTTAGCATACAGTTTATTGGTGGAGAAGGGGATGCTACTGAGAGATCATCAGCCCGGCACCAAAGACTGGCAGTGTTGCTTTCTTAGGAAGCTATAGATTGTTTGCCATGACTTTTCTGGTATGCGATACTTGCATGCACGGTGCATTGTTGATGTTTCATTAACAGCTTTGTACCGCACATTCGAATTTAAATTTCACTCACAGGGCCTAAACTTCATTGTGAGCGTTACACACATTACTACTTTGACGGGTTGTAACTCTGCCTCAGGATCTTATGAATGGGCCAATTGGTGAACCGTCAATAAACTGTCTGACATACGGATCATCCGTTGTTGTAAGATCTCTGTTGCTACCTTCCCATATCATTTTCCCATCATGTATGAGCCCAACTGTATCACTGATCCTCTTCATGCTAGCCACATCGTGTGTTATTGAAAGTGCGGAGATGCCCATTTCCTTTGTACACCTCACTATTAGGTTATCGATCACGCCTGTCGTAATTGGATCGAGACCGGTCGTGGGTTCGTCAAAAAATATGATATCCGGATTCGTGGCGATTGCCCTGGCGAGGGCTACTCTCTTTTTCATGCCTCCAGAGAGCTCAGCTGGGAAAACCCTGGCTATTTCAGGTCCCAGATCTACAGCTTCCAGATTTTTCATAGCCGTCTTGTAGGCAGTTTTCTTGGACATCCCACATCCATACACCAACCCAAACGAGACATTGTCTATAACGTTGAGGCTGTCGAACAGTGCCCCTCCTTGGTACAGTACGCCGCACTTCAGCAGCGTGCTGTACATAGCTTTCTGAGATAGTGATGAGACATCTTGACCGTTGATCTTCACTGTTCCGGCTCTGGGTTTGATCAGCCTGAGGATGCACTTCATAAGCACTGACTTTCCAGAGCCTGATCCTCCTATGACTACATACGATTCGCCGCGGCGTATCTTGAATGACACCCCACGTAGCACCGGCTTCTTACCGAACGAGTGCTCCAGATTTTCAACCTCAATTACGTATGGCACAACCTCTCCTTACAACTGTCAAAACAGAACGAACGTCAGGATACAGTCCAGCAGCAGTATCATGATTGAAGATGACACCACTGAGTTTGTTGTAGCTCTACCGACCCCTTCAGCTCCTCTGTTTGAGAGGTATCCATGATAGCATCCCATTACACAGACTATGAATCCGAAGACGGCTCCCTTGATCAGTCCTGATGTAACATCCCAGGTTGACATAGATGAGATGGTATTGTGGATGTAGTTAGCTGCGTTGAAGTGTAAGTAGTGTACCCCAACTAAGTATCCTCCCAAGATTCCTATGATATCATCTATGAGTACCAAGAATGGCAGGAAAATTGTCCCAGCAAGGATCCTGGGAAACACGAGGTACTTGTATGAATTGACGGATAAAGTGGTCAAGGCATCTATCTGCTCAGTCACTTTCATGGTACCAATTTCCGCTGTCATAGACGCTCCGAGCCGTCCAGCAACCATTAGGGCTGTCAGAACCGGACCAAGCTCCCTCGTCATCGCGATCATCACGACAGACGGTATTGCGCTCTCAGCGGTGATTTTTGAGAATCCTGTGTAGCACTGTAACGTCATCGCCATGCCGGTGAAGAGTGCTGTCATGCCAACGACTGGCAACGAGAAGTACCCAATCTGCACCGCCTGCTGTCCTATCTGTTTCCAATGATACCGTGGCATCAGCCCGACCACGATACTCTCTGCTAGAAAACAGGAAAGCTTGCCGATAGAAGAAAGGAACAATATCACGCCCCTTCCCACACTTACTAGAAACATCGTTACCCCCAGAGCATATGTACAATCCATATTTTGATGGTATATGAAACTTACTCGTTAATCAAAATGAATTGCATAGACATTCACACAGATAATAGCACCGTCGACAGGATAGAGCGTACGGCAATTTGCATCTCATGTAGACGATACGATATGGTGGTCACAACAGGGATCGAACCTGTGGCCACTACGATGTCAACGTAGTGCTCTACCGCTGAGCTATGTGACCATCTGCGTACGACATTAAAGTATACTCCAAGCCGCTGGCACAATCAATTCACGTAAATGTTTTGAGCAACCTCAATTTGAGACATACTGGCTACCTCCAGAACGCTACCAACATACTCCATAGGAGTGAGGCCATGCAACCCATGATGTGGCCGACATGTATTAGATTTGCTGATGTATTCCAGTCTGTCTCAAATGATGTAGACGCGTACAATAGGGTTAAGAAACTTGATTCCTCCCTAATTTTCTGATAGCATTCCATTGATTGATATGTGTACGATAGGATATGCTATGGCTGGGGCTCACAAATTTAGGGTAGGCTCTTGGGTTGTATACCCCCCGCATGGGGTCGGCAAGTTAGAATCAATCGAGGAGTTTGTAGTTGATGGTGAGGCCTCTGAGTTCTTTGTTATTTCTGTTACAAAAAGTAAGCTTGTCCTGAGGTTGCCAGTAAAGAAGGCTGAGCAGATCGGTCTTAGGTGCCTGACAAGTAAGGAAGACATGCAGGATGCGCTTAGTGTATTGCTGCAAAAAACCAGGAAGAAGAAAACTATGTGGAGCAAGCGTGCCCAGGAGTATGAGGCCAAAATAAATTCCGGGGATCCATGTGCAATCGCTGAGGTTATAAGAGACCTGCACAAGGATAGCGCAAACAACACCCAGTCTTTTAGCGAGCGACAGATATACCAACTAGCCATTGAGCGTCTAGCACGTGAAATTTCTATAATAGAAAAAATTGCAGAGGATGAGGCTCGGAGAAAGCTCGAAACCATTCTGCAGGCTGCGTGACGGTTATCCACATTACCTCATGGAGATGAGGTTCTCACATCCTCCACAAAGAAGCTTGGGCCGTACTGTTCGTGTACATTGATATATCCAACCACATCAAACAAGTCACCTAGATTTTGTTCGATGGGATCTAGGATATTCCGTTTCGCGCTGCAGTGAAAGATCATGGCCTTCACCTTCTTGGCGCTATACTCTCCATTTATCCACATCATCATGTGCGCGCCGGAGCAAATTTTTTTTGCCCATTCGATTCTTACCTTCTCCATACAGACTAGAGGTTTCTCGATTCCCTTACCGAATGGCGTGATGACCGATAGATCACGTGATAGCTGGGCAATGTCGCTCATCGGTGTAAGTGTATAATCGATATCCAAAGTTGGGACATAGTCTACTCTCACGACTGAGTTGATAAAATCTGAGAAGCAGGAAATTTGATCTTTGGTGATCGTAAACCCTCCAGCCTGAGAGTGCCCACCACCGCTGACTAGCAGCCCTTCGTTCTTTGCAGTGGTCAGCAACTCACCAAGGTGTACACCTGGTATTGAACGAGCCGAGCCCTTTCCAATCCCGTCCTTGTCAAACGAGACTACGAACGATGGCTTGTGGAATCTATCTTTGAGTCTACCAGCCACGATACCGATAACTCCTTCATGCCAGCCGTCACCATACACGCAGATTCCCGGATTCTTGAATAACTGGTTGGCCTCAATCATAGCTACCGCATTATCTACAATGCACCTCTCAAGTACTTTACGTTCACCATTCATAGACACTAGCTTCAAGGCTATGCACTCCGCTTCATCGTCAGTTTCCGCGAATAACAATTTCATTGCTATCGTCGGGTCTCCGAGTCTGCCCGCTGCATTCATTGCAGGTCCTATGAAAAAGCCCAAATCGTCCACCGATGAGATTTTTGGAATGTTCAGTGCCTGCAGAAGGTACCTAATTCCAAGTGGGTACCGATTATTCAGGAGGGCATACTTCACAATGGCCCTGTTAATGCCCCTCAACTCCATAACGTCACACATAGTACCTATTGCTACTACCCCAGTCATATCCAGCAAACTCGGCTCATTCCATACTGGCATGGAGTCTATGTACACATCCCCTCTACCGAAGAATCCGCTCTCTCTAAGCGTCCTTTGCAGTGCTATGAGGAATATAAACGCGACACCGGCTGCGCAAAGATGCTTGATGTGTGAGTAGCCTATTTCATCCTGATCTCTCCGATTGGGGTTTATGATCGCTACTGCATCCGGCAGTGTGTCGTACACCTGTGCATGGTGGTCGATGATAATTGAATCGATTCCAGCCTGGTTAGTCTTTTCGATTTCATCGATACAACTCGTACCAGTATCAACGGCGATGATCAGATCAACGCCGTTCTCAACCGCTTCATTCAGAGCCTGCTCGCTTATTCCGTACCCATCTGTGAATCTGTTAGGCAACCTGTAGAGAGGTGAATGTCCTACGTCGGAGAGGTACTTAACAATCAGGTACGTAGACGTTATCCCATCGACATCATAATCACCTAGGATCATGACCTTCTCGTTATTGGAGATTGCCCTGACGAGGCGCTCAATGCCCATATCCATATCCAGTAGCAAAGATGGATCTGGAATTGTGTTTCTCAGCTTTGGATCCAGCAACATTTTTATCTCTGAGATATCAGAGAATCCTCTATTGAGGAGAATGTTGGAGACTAACTCTGGTACCCCAATGGTCCTCGAGAGCTCTGTGACCGTCTCGCTGTCATTCTCCATGAAATGCCAAACCTTACCTGAAAAGGAAATTTTAGGATGCATCGCTAGCGCTCTCCTATAATTTTAATTTCTTCCTCAAGTAACACGCCTGTTGCCTCGAAGACTCTCCTCTTGATTGTTTCTATTAGCCCGACAAAATCTGAAGCCTTGGCATTGCCGGCGTTCATCAGGAAGTTACAGTGTTTCTCCGATACGATAGCGTCCCCAACTGATAGCTGGTCACACCCAGAGGCTTTTATTAACTCCCACGCCTTCATATTCGGTGAATTCTTGAATGCGCTGCCACACGTCGCTCCAGCCGGTTGGGAACGTAGTCTCCGAATTGTAGCCTCCTTGATGATACCACCAAGATCCACCTCCATTGCGCTGTGCGCTTTGAGAGTCGCCGAGATCACTATGGAGTTACCTGGGATGTTCCCATTCCTATACCTCATATTCAGCTCCTGTGCAGTTACCGAAGTTTCATGTCCGTCGTGGTCTACTAGATCTGCTGATACCAATACATCTGATATCTCGAATCCTGGTATTCCGGCATTCATGGCGATTGCCCCACCGATGGTTCCCGGTATGCCATACAATCTTTCGCATGAAGATACCGAGTACATGACGGATAGGCTAATGAAATCTGGAAGCAGCGCTCCAGCTTCAACAATCGCAACTGGCAGCCTGAACTCGATTCTGTCCACATGTCTAGAGAGGTTGATAACACACCCTCTGATTCCCCGGTCTAGTACGATTGTGTTTGAGGTGTTACCGATTACAGTTACCTCGAGATTACTCGGTCTATTACGTAGGAATCCAATCAGATCATTCCGATCCGTTGGGAAGAACATAACGTCACATCTGCCCCCAACATGGAGGAAGGACGATCCCCTGAAGTCATAGTTAAAAATGTACTCTCCGCGGACCTTTGGGAGATCACGCAGCATTTTGAATTTCTGCTTTCAGTAGCTCGAGGGCTTTCTTGAGTGTCTCATTCTCGAAGACTTCATCAATCTTACAGATCGGTGTGTCTTCGGTAACTGTCCTACAACTATCAAGCTGCCCATCTGTCTTCTTTGGAATAGAGGATACATGTTTAAAGATCAATTCAACATCTGACACTCCAGTCAGACGCTTGATACCATCTACAATGTAGCCCTCGCAACTTCTCACAATGAGAGCAGCGGAGCTCAGTACATTTACCGTCACGACCAACTTAGCACGACCCATGCTACCACGGTAAACTTCAAACTTTGCTGATGGTCTACTGACACACCGTTTGACGAATCTCACACCACTGAAAGCGGCCACGTCAACAAGCCGTGACCCTACGATGCTATCCCACTTCCTCGCGATTGTCAAGTGAATCGCAATAAGCCCATCACTATGGCTGATGATCTTACTTATCACGGAGGCTACTTGTTTCACGGGATCATATAGATATCCAGGACGCACAGGCAATTGTACAAAAAAAATAGTCATTGCGCATCAGCATATTTTTGTTGAGCCTTACGCTTTCTCCGTGCTACAGTGGAGGTTGTTCAAGGTAGATTTATAATCATGTCATGAAGCGTACGTATCAGCCCAGTAATCTGGTGAGAAAAAGGAGGCATGGATTCCTAAAGAGAATGGCCACTCCTGGTGGACGGCGCATTCTGTCAGCTAGGCGAGCGAAGGGAAGAAAGAGACTGTGCGCGTAGCGGCACATAAAGGCTACGAGGTTATAAGAGCTATCGAGATTCCAAAGACAATCAAGAAAAGGGCGGAGTTCGTAAGGGTGTGTAGGCTTGGAACTGCTGTGCGCACTAGGACCGTCGTGTCGATTCGATACGAGAATAGTGTCAATGAACCACTCGTGGGATTTACCGCCAGTAAGAAAGTAGGTTGTGCTGTTAAGAGAAACAGAGCCAAGAGAAGGCTGAGAAGCATCGTCAGGGAGTTTGCTGGTATGTTCAGTGGAGGCTCATCATTTGTCTTCATCGCAACACCTGCAACTGTATCATGCGACTTTGGTGTGCTGCGCTCGGATTTCGTATACTGCATGAGGAAGCTCACTGGAATTAGGACGTGAACTGTGTCACAGATTGCAAACCGCTGTAGCGGCGGCATTCACTAGTTCTGTTGATTCTGCTTCAATCAGTACCCTCACCAATTGCTCGGTTCCAGACTTTCTGACAATGACTCTTCCTGCATGTCCAACGATCTGTTCACCAACCTCTCTGTACTTGTCAAGCGAGCACGATGCGTCCAATGGGATGTTCTTTATGATGTTCGGACATGGGGTGTACATCTTCTTTATGGAGCTGACCTGCACTCCTCTGGCTTTGATGTACGCTAGGATTTGAAGGGCCGATACTATTCCGTCGCCCGTTGTGGAGTAGTTAGCTGTAATGATATGACCGGACTGCTCCCCGCCTACATTCGCACCAAGCTCAATCATCTTATGCATGACGTGCTTGTCGCCAACATCGGTCCTCACTAGATTGATGCCTATGGAATTCAAGTACTTCTCCATTGCGAGATTCGTCATGATCGTAGCCACGACCACATTACCACGTAGCCTTCCGCTACTTAGCCAAGACGTGGCTATTGTAGCGATGAGGTAGTCACCATCGATTGGCTCTCCGGTCTCATCAACTATTGCGACCCTGTCTGCATCTCCATCAAATGCTATCCCAATGCATGCATTATGCTTCAGTACCTCCTCCTGGAGATGCGATATGTCCATCACCCCGCAGCCGTCGTTGATATTGAGTCCATCTGGGGAGTTCCCAATCTTCACGACATCTGCTCCGAACTCCCAAAGGACCTGTGGGGCTACCTTGTAGGCTGCACCATTTGCTGTATCCACCACTATCTTCATTCCTGATAGATTTAGCTCCTTGGGAAACGAGCTCTTCGCAAACTCGACGTATCTACCAGCTGCATCATCTAACCTCCATGCTTTTCCCATAAACTCAGTTTTAGTAAGCGGCTGTGGTTGCCAGTACGATTCGCTGATTCCTGCTTCATCCTCCATCGGCACCTTGAACCCATCGGCATTAAAGAATTTGATTCCATTATCATGGTATGGATTATGCGACGCCGAGATGACGACTCCGAGATCGGCTCTCAGGGACTTCGTCATGTAGGCTACTCCAGGAGTTGGGATAGGGCCAAGGAGAATTACGTTGGCTCCGACCGCGATAAAGCCGGCTGTAAGAGCCGGTTCAAGCATGTACCCAGATAGTCTGGTATCTTTGCCTATGACTACCGTGAACTTGTGGTTAGCAGATCTATCACTGTACTTCGCACGGTAATAGTTAATGACGGCTACAGCAAGTCTCATTGCGGAATCCGGAGTTATGAGCCCCTCATTCGCCCGCCCCCTTACTCCGTCTGTTCCGAAAATATTACACGACACCTAATTGCCCCAGGTAGTTGGTGCTACTCGCCAGCATTATAGCATACCACCTGGGCTTTGTACCCACGCTATCTCTAGGCGCAGTTCCACCAGAGCCTTGGGTGCTATATTGTCGCCGACAAATGCATATCCTCTGCTATTGTGGTTCCTCCTCTTCTTCGGTAAAGTCCTCTGGAGGAGGAGGTGGTGAGGCGGCTTCATCATCACTATCTGAATGGGGAGGCGGGAGACTACCTTCTTCACGTGCTTCTTCTGTCCTCGCTGATTTTTTTCTTGGCTTAGCGTCCTCACTGTCTCGCGTTGAAGCCTTTCTCTTCCTTGCAGGTTCAGCATCTTCATCACCAGAATCATCTGCTCCCTTTGGTGGGGCTGATTTACCTTCATCTACTGGAGGTGATACGGATGCTGGTTCAGCATCACTTACTGGAGATGATGACTTGTCATCGTCTACTTGGGGTGGCGGTGATGCTGGCTTGTGAGCCTTTGCTGGTCGTGTTTTCTTCCGTTCCTCTTTGTACATCTCGTCGATTGCATCCTGCAAGCCTGCCAGGACCCCCTCATCGCCTGTCTTCCTCACCTTGCGTGCCTGCTTTCGTATGCCTTCTAATAGCGTTACATTTCTCTGTGCATCCTTGCTCTTTTCTTGGGCCAACCGTTCCAGCAGCTTATCGATAATAGGTATAACCACGGCTGCCCTCTCCTGTGGTAATTTGCCCTTTTCTGCCAGTTTGTCAGAGACTCCCTCGAATAGGACCAGGTGTGTGAATGGAACTAGATGAGCTTGTCGTTGTAAGCTTGCCTCGGTGGCTTGGGCTAGCATGCTTTCTCTCTGTTGTTCGCTGATGCTACTGAGTTGCTCAGCCTGCGCTGCTAACTCCTTCGCTTCCCTATCTGGATCTCCTTCTTTAGGAGCGGTACTTGGAGGCTCAGCTACTGGGGCATCTCCTAAAGTTGCTCTCGTAGCGATCGGTACGTTATGGTAGTACGCTATGGCCTGCTCTACGTTCTTCGCTCCTCCGGCATAGGTATCGAAGAAGTCGATTGCTGCTTCTCGCTCCGTCATGAGTCTTACCAGCTTCATTCGCGGCGGCGTTAGCTTGAACCGTACTTCTTCGGTTAGAGTCCATGGTAACATCACTGGCGTACCTTCGAGCCTCTGCATTATCCGTGGGGCCCATAAGATTAGATCTATCAATAGCTCACCTCGCGTTTGCCGCGTTCCTGCCCTATGTAATATGCGAGCCTCCTCCTGCGCCCGCTCCTCCGTAAACCCCACCATCTGTGCTAGCCCTCTGAACATCGGGATGACCATCAGATCGTCTTCAACGTACTCTTTACTTAGCTGCTCTATGTACTCATTAAGCGCGCTTCCCAGTGCTTCTGCCCCATTGCTCACTACACTATCGATCGCTTCTCTCGGTCGTCCATACTGGTAAGATATTGCACGCTTAATTGTGTGGTAGACATCGGCCGGAATCTTACCTTGTCCCAGTGATTCAAGCATTCTGATCTGCCTATATAGCAATTCCGCTTCGGGTATCTCCGCAATATCCCGGACTATCAATTTCTCGTCGGAGAGAGTAATCAGTGCTGGATGCATTTGTGTCCTGTGCATGTGCCCCCTCGCCCACTCCCCGTTTTCCTTTTCACCTACGGCCAGGGCGAATAGCTTCAACTGCAGTCGGCGATCCAACAATATGAGGCTTTCTGGGAGGTCTCGCACTACTCCCCTCAGCGCTTGGTCTGACTCTGCATCAATCTGGTGCACGCCTACCTTATTCGATACCAATGCTTGTGCGCTCTCGACGGCCATTAGATATTGTTCTACAAGCCTACTTAGCGTTGCCAAGACATCCTCCGGTAACTCCTCTGATTCCCGTGAACCTTCCGGTACTTCCAACTTAAACGCTTCAGCAACTACCGTCCGGATTGCAATCTCTTTACTAGCTTCAACGTACTTCCTTCCAGTTGATGTGCCATCCTGCAGTCTCCTCCGCATCTCATGAGTATGCCTCTCAATTTCGGAGGCCTGCCTTCTTAGGGTGTCCACGCTATCCAGTGTCAGTTTAGTTTGGTGCTCACTCGCGCTGGCGAGAGCTGCCATTAGTGCCTCCACCTGGGCTTGTACGTATCTATCATCAATAGCTCCCGGTATGTCGTACTTACCCAACGAGTCGAAACCTCTGCCACTGGCTCTTGCAACTGCCATGACCTTATCTGCCAGTGTCGGGATACCCCATGCCTCCATCCTAGCACCTTGCTCACCTGCCTTAGCCTTCCACGAGCTTGGTGCGCTTACTCTGTGTCTAACGGCCCGATACATTACGCTTGCTAAGGTGTGCCCGAGCCTTTCGATTGTTGAATACGCTGTTAGCGGAATCGTGCCGTTCAAAATCGCCATCATTCCAGAGTCATTACCGTGGCATGCATCCATTAGGATAGCATCCACAGCCTTGCTCACAGTGTCTTGAAGATCAGCTTCCTCTGTGCCACTGATCTTAAATATGTATTTGGTTGCGCTCTCTATAAGTTTTTGTTTTGTTCCTTCATTCTGTAGCACCAACGTCAATACCGTTGGATTCCACGGGATAGGCAGCTTTTCCCAATTCTGAGGCTCCCTCAGTGTCTCCCGCTGCCTTGCTACTTCCCTCTCACCTCTATCTCCAGGCATCCAGTGATACAGCGGTATGGCACCGCCTCTCACAGTCGCTCCGTCTTTGTACCTGTCGTACAATTTTGATAGTTTATTTCCTGTTACATTCGCTGCTGCTCTGTTGGCCGCGTACCCGTGCGCCCGCCTGAGCATTCCAGCTAACCTATCGAGGAAACGTATTGCTACTTCACCAGGATGTCTCCTGTCCTCCAACCTCTGGAGCTCCGCCATCTCTCCCTTGGTTAGCAGTGCTCCAACCACAAGGTCATTCGCGATGTGCTCAGTAAATGGTCGCCGCCCCCTTGATTGCTCAACCGCCTCTGTGAACGTCTGGGTGTTGGCTCCATCGCCATTTGGCCCTATCTTTTGCGCTGCTAGTGGATCATAGAGTTCAATTAATTCGGTCGCTATACGTCCAGGTGCATAACGGGACCGTATCATTTGTTTGCCTGTCCTTGCCTGCGCTCCCGTGGCTGCGACACCTGCCTTTGGAACCTCATACCCGTTGAACGAATCGCTATCCCTCAGGTCAGCCCATAGCTCGTTCAGTGAATCACTTTGGAGCAGCTGTCCCAACGTTACTACCTGCGCTGCCGTCCGTGCATATTTTATGTCTGCCGCTTTCCCAAGTGCGTCTATGAATTGGTCGAGCGCTCCTTGGTTTCCAGTATGTGAAATTCTTTTACCCACAGCATGTTGTGCCCCTCTTCCCCTAACGCGCCGCATAGCGTGCCCGTCGGCACATATTGCCACGGTACATATCGTGACTAATACCAGTCTTATCTTTTTCATTACATCTCCCTCGCGCGGCTCAGTGTACCACGACGCACACCCCCACCGTCACGCAAACTCAGGTTACACCTTGATTTTAGCGAAGTTGTAGGCACTGTGTCAATCTTAATCGCGTATGCGTTGTACAAGTCGCATCTTCCAATCAGGACGTAGTGTGGTAGCATGCAATTCCGGACCGAGGTGAAGAGAGGCCGTTGTACACATCATTTCTTCTTGAAGACCGTATCGTTTTCAGAGAGGGACGAAATGTATAGCGATGTGATGTTGCCGTACTCACCTTCGATGAAAGTTGCGGTCTCATCAGCATCGAATGCACAGAACATCAGATCCTTGCATGGGAACTCAAATGTGTTTCCATTCAGATGGCGCAGGTGAATCTTTCTGATGCCGTTGGTGAGGTACAGCTTCCCGTGATCCGTAGTAACCACCAGGTCCCCGTATAGCTCCGACGAGTACGTACCAACATAGTCGCTTGGATCCCTCATTGGGGCTATATTCCTTTCTGCGAGACTAGCGCGGTACGAGTCTTGCTGCTTCTTGTAGTAGTCCTCTCTCTCTATGTCTGCTTGAATCCAATCGACCTTCGAGAACCCGAGACACATGTCTAGATACTGGTGAACCATGTACTCCGAGAACAACGTGATCGATACCCCACCAAGGTTACACACTACCCCCACTGCGATATCCTCCGATGGGACTACGGCCAAGAACGCGGCAGATCCATAGATACCTCCCATATGAGACAACATCTCACGTCCGTTCTGACCGTTATCGAAGTATATTCCCTTGAAGAAGCCGACACAGTAGTACATACTTTCTCTCTGGTAGCGGAACTTGGGGAAGGTATGGTCGGTATCCTTCAGGTTCTTAACTTCAGCCATGTTGGAGGTCAAGATGCGGAATGTTTTCTGCGAGACGATTTGAACACCTCTGTACGTACCTTCACCAGCCAGCATCTCCATCCACTTCGCAAAATCTTGAGATGATAGGCTGACTCCGGCAGTAGCGGGAAATTTGTGGAACATCCCAATCTCTGGGAGCGGAGTAACATCGTTCCCACTCCTAAAGTGCCCAGTCACAACGTCCTTGGATTTGTGAGAGAACACGCTGCGTACCAGATCGACTATCGCTCGCCAAATACCGAGTCGCTGCCTATCGTGCTGGAACCTTGCCAGCATGTATTTAGCATACCCAAGCGTACTCGACTCAGCTGATAGCCTTATAGCACTTGAGCAATCCATGTCCATCTTGTCGAAGATGTACTTCTTGACCAGATCCTCATACTTGCGGCCTGTCGCCTTCTCGAGCACCAATCCGATAATTCCGAACACGATGTTCTGGTACCCGTACTTCTTTCTGAACTCCCCTGGTTTCTGCTTCATGAACCTCAGGCCTCGTATTATCTTGCCGGTATCATACCCAGCCTGCAGCAATGTATCTGCAGCGAAGTGCTTCAATCCAGAGCGATGAGATATCAGATCCAGCACGGTGAATTCAGCAGAGATCTGCTCATTTGAGATGAAGAAATCTGGTAGGTACTTCCTGACCTTATCGTCGAACGATATCGTACCAGCATCCACCAGTGCTCCCACCAGTATGGCCGAAATGTTCTTAGTAAGAGACGATACCGGAAACAGAGTTGTCTTCGTTATCGGGTTAGGAAAGTTGGATGCTATCGTTGTCTTCCCGAACGCTCCGGTGTATATGATCTTTCCATTCCTCGATACCACAAACGCAGCACCTGGGATTTTGAGTTTCGCTAGGCCATCCTCGATGATGGCTTCCATGGACTTGGCTTTCGCCAGGAGTTCCTCATCTGTGAGTTTCGCACAGCACTCTGTGATACAGGTAGCGAACAACAACGCTAAAGCAGCTGCCCTAAAAATTTTTAACATTTCTCCCGTGAAATTAACGAAGTGTTAACTATTAGATGGTACATCTTGAACTAGGCATGTGCAAAATTTTTTATGTGTTAGGAGTAGTAAGATGTTTGGAGGAGTCAAGATAGCTCTCATAACGAGTCTGACGATACTAACCAGTTGCGTCCTCTTCATCTCGTACAATGAGTGCACCAACAGGTACATCATACATGGAAACAGTGACAACACCATCTGGATCTTCGACAAGAAAAGCACCACATTGAACAAGTGCGGAGAAGATGGTTGCAAGGTTGTTGAAACGAAGTTCCCGAAGGATTCTCCACTAGCGCTGACACAGTCCTTCTCGCCAAGCAAAATGTTTGGGAGCGATAAGTCGATGCAAGAGAATGCGAAAGCAACAGCTGAGGCAACTAACGCAAACGCCGATGCTGGTAAGGAAGCTACATCACAAAAGGAGGAGAAGAAGGATGATAAGCCGAAGGATGCACAATCTGCCAGCAAGCCAGCAGCAACGCCACCAGCAACAACTACAACCGAGAAGAAAGAGGAATTTGTGGAATAGCGGTAGGTATCGCAACCTGGTTGGTGATAGGGGCTAGCTTCTCTGTTGCTTGATAATGTGGTTGTCTGCATCATTCTGAAACCTACAGTTCCCTGACCTAAACATTTTTCTCACAATGTTAACGTTTCCTTAACCTTTCCCCCCTTATCATATACATAAGAATCTATATGGGGAGGAAGACCCAATGAACAAGTTAGTACTACTATCATCAATGGTG
>JAISWU010000001.1 GCA_031270735.1 Holosporales bacterium
TCCTCTTACTATCCCTGTTCCTATCATCACCATTGATGATAGTAGTACTAACTTGTTCATTGGGTTTCCCTCCCCATATAGATTCTTATGTATATGATAAGGGGGGAAAGGTTAAGGAATTATGAATAGGGTGAGAAAAATGTTTATGGGGGGGCATACTTACCGCAACACCGCGCCAATTCTTTTCAGCCAGACCTCTTCCGCAAACGGGCCTTACAGAATAGGATCGCTCCGCCAATCGTAATGATCACGATCCCCATGATTGCTACGATGGTTGGAATCAAGTCGCATTTCCCATCATCAACAATGTCTCCGACCGTGTATCCAAGGAAGCATCCGACAGATGCCCAACACAATCCGGATAAGATGTTATATATGATAAACCTCGGCGGCTTTACCTTTGCTGAACCTATAATCAGTGGACTTATGGTTCTGATGCCGTATATGAACCTGAACGCAAATATAAAGAGTATGTCCATCTTGTGTAGCAACACGAAGACACGCTCTCTCGATTTCTCGAGCTTTGGAATCCTGCGTATGATCCAGTCCGTTCCTACATTGTACCCAATCCAGAACAAGATCTGATCGGCAACTATCGTCGTGAGCAGGGCTATGAAAAAAACCTTGGATATTTCGAGATGTCCGCATGCGGCAAATGCACTAGCAGTGACCAGAACAATCTCTCCTTCGAACAGAGCTCCGACGAATACCGCCCAGTACCCCCACTCTCTGATTAGCTCAGATATATCTCCATAACCGAACATTACCCTAAATGATGTCGCCGCTTCTTGCAGTATCTCCTTGCGCTACTGTATCAGCCAAGACCGTTTCGCCTGCGATAGTGGTCTGGCCCACAAAGACCTGCGGAGCTGAGCCAACTGGCAGCCACACATCACACCTACTTCCGAAGCGAATCATTCCGCATATTTCCCCCTTACCAACTTCCTGACCTTCATGAACATCACAGACTATTCTTCTGCCAATCATTCCTGCTATCTGTACGAATGCCATTGTCTTCTCAGCGTTCCCATCCATCTCAATGACCACCGTGTTCCTCTCGTTCATTACACTCGCCTTATCCAGCGACGCATTTACAAACGACCCTGGGTGGTATGCAACGCTTTTCACCTTTCCGGCTACTGGTATTCTGTTAACGTGTACATTAAAGAGGCTCAGGAAAATACTTACTCTGTATCTCTGCTCCTCGCCCAACCTTAGTTCAGCCGGAGGCACCTCAGTTACGACGCTACAGACGGTTCCATCAGCAGGACTCACGATGAGGTTACTTCCTGCCGGGATAGCCCGCTTTGGATTCCTAAAAAAGTATGCAAGGTACAAAGTGATAATGAGTCCGACTAGTGCTAGTCCGGACGAGAATATCGCCAACACAAGCGTCAGTACCGCAGCCCCTCCGACGAATAGAAACCCCTCTCTATGAATCGAGAAGTTTACACCAATTAATCCCATGCGCAAACACACATAAAAGCTCCGTTCGCTCCAGTGATTCTAACATGAGGATTTTTGATACGGCAACCTAATTGTCAAAATCCAACTCCCCCCATAAACATTTTTCTCACAATGTTAACGTTTCCTTAAGAGAGTTAGTAGGTAGGTATGAGAGGTTAAGTAAGAAGTTGATGGGGAGGATGGAGAGGCGAGAGGAGCGATTCACTGCCCTAGAACAAAGGATTGAGAAGATACCTACGATGATATCAGGGGTTAGGGGATACGATCTAGAGGAGATGTGGAAAATAAGTGACGCGCTTGGGCAAGATGGGCTTACAGGGTCCGATCATATAGAGATAACAGAATGGGCCTACAGACAGGTGCGGACAAGGACCGGTGAAGTAATACCAAACTCAGGATGGATTTGGAGCGAAGATGACAGCGCAGCATGGTGGAAGATAGAAGGCAAGCCTCATCTTGCAACCGTAGTAATAATATCATTCAACTACGAGCCTGGAGGTGAATATGTGTGGCACTACGTAGCACATCTAGCAGCTACAGCTGATACCGAACATGTGCAATGCAAAACCGCATTCATAGGGCCTGGGCTACCACCAAAACCGAGACCGATCAACAGAATTGCGATCCCACCGTTATTCCCATGTCGCCATCTGGAAGTAGCGGTAATCACAACATACGTAGAGGACACAACGTACGCGAGCCGATCAGACAGCGGCGGGCTGTACATATGCCTATCAGCACATGCAGATGGCGACAGCTACATGTTTGCGAGGCTGATTCCACCGATAATGGAAGTCATAAGTAAGCCGCTCGACAGTGGTGCCAAACCCGATGACGATACCGCGCAGGGCATGCTGGATGGTGTACCATACAGAGCTGTCGTAGGAGTACTTGATTTTCCGACAGCACCACCATTTGGCCCAGTTCCAGTATAACCGCCGTGCGTACGTATCGTCACAGAGACAATCATCGAGACATCTGTCTAACTGGTGGTGGTTCTCTGCTGGCCTGCCTCAGAGCTGAGTCCTTGTGAAACTCTCAGCGAAGCGAACGAGGGTTTCTTATGAGAGACACGATGAGGAGCATCACGGCACTGGTCGTAATGAATGAGTCCGCGATGTTAAACGCAGGCCAGTGCCAGTCTTCATAGTGCACGTCTATGAAATCCACTACACCACCGTGGACGAACCTGTCGATGATGTTACCGATTGCTCCGCCTATCAGCAGACTACAAAACACCTTCTCGATGATCGTAGGTAGCTTGCAAAATACGTACACGAGGAACGCTACCAATATGATCGACACGGCTATGATCATACACCTCTGAACTTCGGTACCTGGAGTCAGAAGTCCGAAGCTAGTTCCGAGGTTGTACGTCAAAACTATGTTCGCGTATTTGCATACACTGATCACGGTACCTCTCTCTAGAAACGCTAGCACGCTCCACTTCGTTGCCTGATCGAAGACCACTACGAAGATACCTAGGAGGATGCTGAACAAGTGCGCCCTCCTGAGGCTTGTCATCTGGCATCACCTTTTGCAAACGCATCGAGGATAGTTTGCTTCGTGAGCATACTCGGCAGCACGATGAAATCCTTGCCATCTCCTGGGTAGTAGACGTACAGCGGAACAGCGGCCGCACCGTACTCTCGAATCAACTTGGTGATCCTCTCATCCCTATTTGTCCAGTCGCACTTAACGGCCTTGATGTTCCGTTTTTGAAACTCGAGGATGATATCCTCATCGTCGAAGACAGTTTCGTTGAACTGACAGTTGAGACACCACGAGGCTGTGAAGTCCAAGAATATCGCCGCCTTCCATATCTTCGCATCATCCAACACCTTATCAGAATAATCTACCCACTGTATCTCAGTATGGGTACGCTGTGGTGATGAGGCATAATACCCTCCAGCTATGATGCTCACGCAGATCCCAGTGAGTGTGACATACGCGAAATTTTTCTTTCTCCCAAGCTTCTTCAGGAGCCAGGCGAACATTGTAGCCCCGATGCAGCACATGATTATCAGCACAAACCGCGCCTGCGAAATCTGAGACAGCAGGATCCAGATGGGCCATACACAGGATAGCAGCATCGCGAATCCCATGAATTCCTCGAGAGTGGATACCCACTTCCCAGGCCTCGGGAGCTTGCTGATTATACGTGGGAAGATAGCGATGCCAAGGAACGGCGCACTAGCCCCAACACCAATAGCTGTGAAAATCGCTAACGACCGCATCGCGCTGCTACTGAGGAGAGCCCCCGCTACCGCAACGCCAGAGAGCGGCCCTACACATGCTGATGATGCGAGAGCGCCGATCGCTCCACCGAGGAATGACACCACATACCCACTCTGTGCCGGAATCTTTATTCTGGGCAATCCTCGGATGTTCAACTTCAGGAGGCCCCAAAAGTGCAGGCTGCATACGAGGAAGATGATCAGCATCGCGTAGACGACCAGAGGGTTCTGCATATGGAATCCCCAGCCAAGCCCAGAAACCGCAGGACGCAGCGCAGTGAGCGTAGCTCCTAGGGACACGAACACGCTGATCATTCCCAGCATACTCGAAAGCCCGTGGACCCTCACACTCTGTTTTTGCTCATTCGAAATTTTAACCAGCGCGAATATCTTCATCAGAATCACTGGGAAGACACACGGCATGCAATTCAAGATTACACCACCCAGCAGCCCGAGTATGATCATCGTCAGCAGGTTTAAGTCTTGCGACGGGGTATCCGATTGATTCCACTTTATATCCGCAATTTCTTCGTCCGTCAGCGCAGCATTTAAAACAAGATCCCCGCTCTCTCGTTTTGGTATACACGACTCGTTACAAACGACGTACGACACGTCGTACGAGACAGGGGTATCTCTGTTCAGGATTCTAAGTTTGTAGAACACGGAAAAGTCACTGGTGTATCCCTTGTAGCCGCTTGGCAATCCATCGAGGCCCATGATATCAACAGATGGCGGCCACACCGTGTCCAACACCTCAGCGTTCGTCCACGTAATCCGTGGCGCACTGCTTCTTCCTTTACCCTCCAGCGCGGACATATGCTCCCCATCCTTTACGTGAAAGTCGGCGGATACTATGACGATCGGCTGATCGAATAATGTCCTGAACGTCACACTGGCAAGACAGGCATACGGCACCATCACCAGTAATGCAACGAAGCACAGTAGCCTATGAAACAGTGACACTACTCTGCACATCCCCGGGACGCTCCAGCCTGCCGACCTTCCCGCATGCCGACAGGAGGAAGGTAATTAACAACAAAACAAGATGGTGGGCGATGACGGATTCGAACCGCCGACCCCCTCGGTGTAAACGAGATGCTCTACCACTGAGCCAATCGCCCAACTTATACACGAGATTACTTCGTGCGCTTAGCGACCGCGTCCTTCAATTGCTTCCCGGGCTTGAACTTCGGAAGATCTCGAGCCGGAATATGCATTGGTTCTCCGGTCCTCATATTGCGTCCCTCCGACGCATCTCTGTGTACGGTATAGAACGTACCAAATCCGATCAGCCGTACATCATCCCCATCAGCCAATGTTGCTTTCACAACATCGATAAAAGCATTCAACACTTTATCCACATCTGTCTTCCTCAGCTCTGCAGCACTTGCTATGCTGGAAACCAATTCAACCCTATTCATAACTGCCCAAACCCCTGCAAAACGGCCATATCGACCACCAACCACCTCATGCTACTATAAGGGCGTTTCACCGTCAATCTAAATAGTGTGCAACGACGAAGTACCCATACCGGGCTGTCACCTCCCTGTCATTACTCTGTAATGCCGCCGTCCCATTGCATCTTACTTAGCTGGTACATTCCAAGTGCATACCTATATGCCTGCAGCTCTCCATCCGATATTCTCGGCGTTACATCTTCCTCTATCAGCTTCATCAGCTGTTGTCCGCCATCTGCTTTGGCGAGCTGCAAGACAGTCCCCAGTTCGTCGTTCACATCTATTCCGATGCCTGCTTGCTTTGCAAGTTCAACGAACTCATCTGTGATCGGTATGCTCAACTGCTGAGCAATCGCAGCTGTTTCCACAACTGCCATTCCAATTACCGACATTGCGACCTCTGGGACTGGAATACCTCCCGTCACTCCATGTATTGCTATCACATCTGCCAAGACATTCTTGATGTCACTTGTGCTCTCAATCCTGCCATCTTCCCACATCATACGTAGCGCTGCCTCAAAGCGTTGGTCTTCCGGCCTTCCCACTGTGGTTGGTTCCCATGACCCTGGCATCATTTGAGGAACAAGCTCTCTTGCGTGCCTCATGAAACTTAAGCCGTTCGGGTTTTTATATGCCAGCTGTATCTGTGAGCCATCCTCCGATTCGTCGAGCAACAGCACCTCAATTCCTGCCTCATTGGCCCTTCTTACAACGTAGTCGACTGCTTCTTGCTCGTGTGGAGAACTGCATCTAAATTGAGCATATACCGTCTTTGTGGGAGCTCCCATATTATGATCCAGCATTTGCAGCACCACTGCTTCGAGCAGGCCTCCACTTGTCTTAGCTACCACCTCTGCTTTCCCAGGAGTTAGGCGTGTCGGATCTATGCCGGCTCTCAGTGCCATTCCCATTAGCTCAGGGTTCTGCTTCTGCACCCAAAGTGCTACTTGTGTCTTCGCTTTTCTAGCGTAGGTCATTGGCGCGCTATGTGCCTCTATCTCGATAAATCTTTTGAGTACATCATCTTGCTGCGTAAGCCCAAATTTTCCTGGTGGTATGTCTGGATTCGCTGTACTGCCTCTTGTAATCATCTCGATCGCCCGCCACATATCGATATCCCCCTCGATTACATCTGTGCGCGGTGTTCCCATTTCGCGTTTTCTTTCCGCCTGGTATCTACGCTGTAATTCATGTGCTATCAGATTCATGGCCATAATCGCCGATGATAGTTCGTCGCTTGGTTGGTCTCTTTGTTCGGCTAGCAACGTCGTCAATACATCCACCTGCTCCCAGAATGAGCGAAGTCTTTCCCCACCAGGATCTGGAATTGCTTTTCTTATGCTCTCACACTCTTCGCTGCTTAAATAGTCGCAGAAGCTCATCTCAATCCGGCCCTGCTCTCTTTCAGCTACATACTTGATTGTTTCCAAGGCTGTTGGCATCCAGTATCCAATTTGCACCTTATTTTCCGGATCCCTGAGAACTGTCAGGACCCACTTCCCAGCAGCCGGATCCAGCTTTGACATCATCAGCTCGTCTTCACCTCTAAATGCTCTCGCAATTGCGACCTTAAGGACGGGAGACCACGACTTGTCATCGCTCTTTGCTCTTCGCACAAGCATATCGGCGGTCCATTCCCGCCATGCCTCTACATCTCCATCTCTGAGCTGTTGTGCCATCAGTGCTATCACGGTCGCCGTAAGATTTGCCTCACCCAATCGCTTTCCCCATGTACCACTTGCATCTATCATACTGGCTATCATTAGAGGTATCTTTGGGTTGACCAACTCGCTCGCCTTTGCCAGCATTACCTGCTGGACATCAGGGTTGTACCCTATCAATAACATAAGTGCAGCTACATCACTTTTTGCCACTGCCTGCTCTATGCTACGCGCTTCCTCCTCTGTCATTACATTTGCCGCCCTCCGCATGTCTTCGATCAGCACGCTCCGATCAGCTCTCGATTTCTCTGCTTCTGGACATGCGTCATACCATGGAGCTAGAGGGGCCTGTAACCACACTTTCGTTAGGGTCGGAGCTTCTTTGGCGCAACCGGTCAGCCGGGCATTTTGTGCATACTCTAGTATCCCGGCTCTTATTCGTTCCTCTGCGAGTCCTCGCTCTCTACAGACGTCCCATATGTATGCCCAACACGTTGGTGTTGCGTTCGCCATGATATTTGGCGTTAGCTTTCCAGCGAGCATTGTGGCTACCATTGCCGTCGCTGCCTCTTTCGGGTCTTCTCTCCTCACACATTCTAGCAGGACTTGCGTTGCCTTCTCCATCATTACTGCACCTGCCGCTTCCATGACTAGATCCCATATTTGATCCCCTTGTACTATTTTTAGTACTGCCCTCATTTCTCCCACGGATATCGCTCCCCAGTATTTTTGTGGCTTCTCGATCCAATCTAGGATGGCAGGTATCTCAGGCCTCCACCCAGCATCTCTCAGCGCTGTCGCCGTCCTTGCCTGAACCTTGCGACTTACCTCTTCGCCTAGCGCGATCCACCCACCATTTAGAGAGGCTGCTACCGCAACAATCTCCTCGAAACTGGTCGTGTCTCCTAATGTTGTCAGGAACGTTCTTAGGAAAGCACCGTCGTCCTGCAAGACCCCTGATACGTCGTCCCTCTCTTCTCCCGCAGCTTGCTTCGTTGCATCGAGGCCACATATCCTAATGCAGTCCGCAAGGTTTCTCAGTGCACCATCCTCTCTCATTTGTCGAACCCCATCCTTCAGGAGTGTGCCAGCAAGTGCCTTGAGTGCGTCTGGGGCCAGATCCTTAGTAATCCCAGTTATCGCTCTCTTCAGCACTTCGCTCCACTGGGCTGTCGCATCCGCCCTATCCGCGGGCTCTTCCCTAATCTGCTTGTATATGTATCCGATGAGTTGAGCAAACTTATTTGGCCTCTGTTTGCACACTATCTGCAGTGCTGCTTGTATCAACCAAGTAACATTCGGCCTGCCTGCCTCTGGCTGACATTTATACAACTCAGTCCACTTTGATGCTATCAGCGGGTCACTCTGCCTCAACATATGCCGCATTAACTCACATATGCACCTGGCAATATCTTCCGGTTGACCAACTCTAATTTTGCTCGCTAGCAGTAGGTCTCGTAATTTCTTGTCTCCCGACATCTCCTGTGAAGCCCCAAGCGTCATTAAGTCGGCTACGGTGCCACTGCTTATGAGGCTCTTAACGTCTCCCGATCTTTGATGATATCTAGAAGCTTGTACGTCGTACACCGTCTGCGCTGCTATCATTATGGCAACGGTACCTATTGTTTTCCCTACGAGGTTCTTCTTCATTACCGTATATTCCTCTCTATCTGTTTATAGGTAACGCGCCGCAGGAACGACGCGTTTAAAACGCCCATCTCTTAATATCTCAATTTTACATTGTTCAATGTTATATTGCAACAGTGTATCAAGTCGTATTTCCACACCAAGGGGTCCTAACTCGATTTTATGAGGTTGTGCAACAGTTACTCCGGGGATTGATCGGGTATTTAATATCTGATATCCTGCATGTGTAAGCCGGGTTCGCTGTGTAACCAAGTACGGGTTCTGTTGAGTTCTACGAGATGAAGATAGAAAAGGTTAAGTCCGAGGGAATGAGCTATGAGTACAAAGTCACCCTTTTGGCAAGCACCATAGAATCAGCAGTTATGTCTGCTGTGCAGAAGAGAGCACGAACGCTTAAGATGAATGGATTCAGACCTGGACGTGTGCCGCTCAATGTTGTCAGAAAGACCACTGAGAGAGAGATCATACCAGGCATCCTGGAGACGCTGATTTCAGAAGCGTGTGATGCAGTTGTGAAAGAATCTGGTATCGCGATTCTAGCGACAAGGCCAACATATCGTATCGATAGCCAGTACGTACGAAATAAGGATCTGGTAATAACGGTGTTTCTAGATGAGGCCCCCAACATCGAGGTCAAGCCGTACGAATTCAGCATGACAAAGATAGTGTCTGACGTCAAAGATGAGGATGTTGAGGATAACCTTCAGGATCTGATGAAAACAGCACCAGCATATCAAGATGCTACTGACGGGTATGTTGTAAAGCCGTTGGACGCTGTTAAATATTTTGCTACGTGCTATGTTGATGGGGTTGAGAGCAAGAAACGGAGCTTCGAGGACGGCGTTAGGTTACCGGCCTCAATTCAGGAAGATGCCGAGTTTTTGAATGGATTCGTCGGCAAGGCAGTCGGTGAGAGTTTTGACTTTACTCCGGCTACTGAAGATAATGTCACGTACAAGATACGGATAACCTCTGTTCGAGAAGCTCTGACAAACCTTACCCCTGGGGAGTACGCCGAGAAGCATGGGTTCAAAGATGCAGAGGAGCTGAAGGTAGCATTAAGACAGCGGCTCGAAGATGAGATCACATCACAGGCGTACCTGTATCACAAGCACCAAATCCTTGAAGCCATCACAGATCAATATGATTTTGAGCTGCCTCAGAAGGTCGTGGAGAACGAGAGGTTAAACGTCATAGCCGAAGTACGCAGAGACATGGAGCATGAGAAAAAGGATAACCCTGATGCGGTAATCGAAGAGAAGACGGACGATGAGATCGGTGAGGAGTATGACGACGTTGTGAGGAAACGTGTCCTATTAGGATATGTGCTAAGCGCCATAGCCAAGAAGGAGGGTATCGTTGTAACCGACCGGGAACTGCAGGATGCCATCGGAGAAGAAATCGATATGAACCCATCCATGGCAGATGCTATAATCGAATTCTACTCTGAGAATGAGTGGGCTCTGGTGTACAAGCGGGCAGAGATACTGGAGCGTAAGGTTGTGTCATTCTTGTTGTCTGTTGCGAGTGTGACTGAGGAGAAAAAGACGAAGAAAGAAGTTGATCGACTAATCGAGAAACTTCTGGAAGATTAATTTAAGAAATAGGAGGAGTGCGTATGTCGTATACAATCCCAATTGTGGTTGAGCAAACGAGTCGTGGAGAGCGGACGTACGATATATATTCGAGGCTTCTGAAGGAGCGTATCATATTTTTGACGGGGCAGATCTATGACGAAATGGCTGCCGTCGTGTGCGCGCAGTTGCTGTTCCTGGAAGCGGAGGATCCAAAGAAGGATATCAGCATGTACATCAACTCTCCAGGTGGAGTAGTCACATCTGCGCTGTCCATACTTGACACAATGCGCTATGTTAAGTGCGATGTGTCAACACTATGCATAGGGCAGGCATGCTCCGCTGGCTCATTGCTGCTATGCTCTGGACAAGCCGGGAAGAGGTATATCCTTCCAAATGCCAGGGTTATGATACACCAGCCGTCTGGAGGAGCGCATGGTCAGGCAACCGATATAGAGATCCAGGCTAAAGAAATTCTTGCATTGAGAGAACGCCTGAATGCCATATATGCTGAGAATACCGGGAAGAGCATAAAAGTAATCAACAGCGCGATGGATCGTGACAAGTACATGTCAGCTGAAGAAGCTGTGAAGTTCGGTCTCGTTGACAGTATCGTGACGTCACGGTAAAAAAATGAAATCGGTTAACCATTTGTTTAAACCTTTCTGCGATAGTGAATGTAATAGCGTAGGCGTAAAGGCGCTCGGAGCCAATGAATAAAGATACAAAGAAGAACGAGCCTATGTACTGCTCGTTCTGTGGAAAGTCCCAGGACGAAGTGAAGAAGCTGATAGCTGGAGCCACCTCGTTCATATGTGATGAGTGCGTTGCCCTATGCGCAGATGTGATAGAGAAGGAATCATCAGATGGTCCTCCATCTGATGATACAGAGTTCCCGACACCATCCCAGATTAAGGAGCAGCTCGACGCATATGTTGTAGGTCAGGAGCACGCGAAGAAGATTTTATCAGTGGCGCTATATAACCACTACAAGATGATAAGCTGCAAGTCGGTAGCTTACCCAGATGTCGAAGTCGCAAAATCGAACGTGCTCTTAATAGGACCGACTGGATCCGGTAAGACATTGCTTGCTAAGACCCTGGCGAAGATTGCGAACGTTCCGTTTACAATAGCCGATGCAACATCGTTAACCGAGGCAGGGTACGTTGGTGAGGATGTTGAGAACATTATTTTGAAGCTACTCCAGGTTGCAGACTACGACGTAGAGAGGGCACAGAAGGGCATTGTATACATCGATGAGGTCGACAAGATCACTAGGAAGTCTGAGAACCCGTCAATCACGAGGGACGTATCAGGCGAGGGTGTGCAACAGGCACTGCTGAAGATTATAGAAGGCACCGTGGCCTTCGTTCCGCCACAGGGTGGACGTAAGCATCCCCAACAAGACTTCCTGCAGGTCGATACCACGAACATCCTGTTCATCTGCGGAGGAGCGTTTGTTGGGCTAGAGAAGATCGTAGCTGCTAGAAATAAGAAGACCGGAATCGGATTCGGAGCTGATGTGTGGAAGCCTGAAGACAGTAGTGCTAGCGAGCTCCTACGGCAAATCGAGAATGAGGATCTCCTGAAGTACGGATTAATACCGGAGTTTGTTGGTAGGCTGCCGGTGATAGCTACCCTGGAAGATCTCACAAAGCAAGACTTGGTGAAGGTCCTAACAGAGCCGAAGGATGCTGTCATAAAGCAGTACGCCTGCCTACTCGATATGAATGGCGTTAAGCTGCACTTCACGGACGAAGCAATAGAGGCGATCGCCGAGAAGGCAATCGAGAAGAAAACAGGAGCACGTGGACTACGGTCAATTGCAGAGAACCTCCTTACGGATGTCATGTACGATATTCCTGACAAGGCAAATGCGGTTGAAGTGGTGATAGATGAGGATGTTGTGAATGGCAAAAGCAAACCGGTGATCGCTGAAAAATGATGAGCTCAGCTCTTAAGAAAGAACGATGCAGACAGCCTTTGCCTGATCAATGGTCAACCCTCCAATCTGCGTTAGCTTCGCCTTTGTTCCGAGCTTAATTTTTTGCTCACCTAGGATGCTGTTCAAGCTGGCGGCTATCTCCTCCCCCTTCAACGTATGAATCAATCCATCTGAAAGGAAGATGCTCATGGTAACTTTGCCACTCTTCGAGCTTTCATTAGCAAGCATGAGGCAGAGCATATCATCGGTACTCTTGTGGTCATCCACTATCTTCAGGATGACTCTATGGTCCACGTCCTTGCACATTGCGTACTTGAATGTAATCTCCCCGATCCGCTTGGATTCGATCCTGACGTTTGCTGTATCACCCGCTGTCCTCGCATCCAAAATCTGCTTCTCCAAGTTTCTAATTGTAGCTACCTGGGACGCAATCTTTTCTTCATCACGCGCTATCTGCTTTTCCAGAAACTCCATGAGTGCATGGCTGGTAATCGCCTCTATCCGCTTGATTCCGGATCCTATCGATGACGCGGAAATAATCTTGAAGACTCCGACCTGTGCTGTGTTACTGACATGAGTCCCGCCGCAGAATTCTTTTGAAAAATTCCCTCCTATCGATACAACCCTCGCAACGTCGGGATACTTCTCGCCGAAGAGAGCAGTGGCTCCGGATGCCTTCGCTTCCTCTATAGCCATCACTTTCGTTTCAACACTCATCGCAGAATCGATTGCATCTCGTACCACCTGGTCAACTTCTTCAAGCTCAGGTCGTTTGATTGTACTGTCATGGATAAAATCAAATCTCAACCTCTCCGGCGTTACGAGAGACCCCTTCTGAGCTACATGTGCTCCTAGTACCTTACGTAGCGCCGCCTGGAGAATGTGGGTTGCAGTATGATTCCGTGCGCAAGCAAGCCGCCTGCTAGTATCAATACGGAGAGTAACTGTATCTCCAACATTCAGGGTTTCGGTAACCTTGCACTTGTGTACAACCAACCCTTCGACGAGCTGCGTGTCCAAAACACTGGAGCCTGATATATTCCCGGTATCCCCGATCTGTCCTCCAGACTCTGCGTAGAACGGAGTCCTGGCAACCACGATGAATGCCTCATTGCCTGGTGTAACGTTTTTCACACTCACGGAGTTCAGTACGATTGCGACGATCTCAGTATCAATGGAATGTGCATCGCGATCAAATTCTGTTGGCGATGTTTCACGTGAAACATCGAACCACACCTTGTCGGTCGATAGATCCCCTGTCCCAACCCACGCTTTCTTCGACGCCTTCCTCTGTGTAGCTGCAATCTCATTGAACGCCGCTTCGTCTACCTTCTTTCTTTCTCCACGCAGGATGTCCTGCGTAAGGTCAAATGGGAATCCATACGTATCGTATAGCTTGAATGCGACGTCCGCCGGAAATGCTGTGGCAGATCCAAGCTTCCTTAGCTCAGACTGAAGGATCGACATGCCGTTCTCAATTGTCCTCATGAAGTTCTCCTCCTCGCCCTTGAGAATTTGGATGATGAGGGGCTCTCTATCTGAGAGCTCACTGTAATAATTACCCATCGCATTCTTCACGCTCGGCACGAGCTTGTATAGGAATGGTTCGCGTACGTTCATCATATAGCCATGCCTCAGAGCCCTCCTTACTATTCGACGTAGCACGTACCCACGTCCCTCATTCGATGGTGTAATCCCATCGGCAATCATGAACGAGATAGCCCGCATATGGTCAGCGATGACATTGTAGTGTGACCGCATAGCTGCATCATCAATCCCCGTTACATCTTTGATGCCACCTATAATGCTCTTGAAGAGATCGATGTCGTAGTTGTTATGTACCCCCTGCAGGACTGCCGCGATTCTCTCAAGGCCCATACCTGTATCTATCGATGGTCTTGGCAAGGCTACCCTGACACCATCTGCTGTCGTTTCGAATTGCATAAACACGAGGTTCCAGATTTCGATGAATCTATCTCCATCTTCATCGGCACTGCCCGGAGGTCCACCTGGAATCGACGGGCCATGATCATAGAAGATTTCCGAACATGGTCCACACGGGCCAGTATCCCCCATCGACCAAAAATTATCATTCGTTGGAATCCTGATTATCCTGGAATCGCAGAATCCGGCGATCTTAGCCCAGAGCGCTGCTGCTTCTTCATCACTCGAATGCACAGTGACTAACAATTTCTCCTGCGGCAGCCCCAGGACTTTGGTGACTACCTCCCATGCGTACTCGATAGCGTTCTCCTTGAAGTAATCGCCAAATGAGAAGTTACCGAGCATCTCGAAGAAGGTATGGTGCCTAGCGGTGTATCCAACATTCTCGAGGTCATTGTGCTTCCCGCCGGCCCTCAGAGATTTCTGCGCAGTCGTGGCGCGCCTGAATGGCATCGTTTTCTTACCGGTGAAAACATCCTTGAACTGCACCATTCCAGAATTTGTAAACATCAAGGTCGGATCATTGTCGGGTACGAGAGAACTGGACTTTACGTGCGTGTGGTCGTGCTTAGTAAAGAAATCCAGGAAGGCGGATCTGATATCAGCAACTGACGAAATCATAGTCTCAGAGATGAGGGAGGCTAACGCTCTGGAGTGTACCATGCTAGTCTCTCTTGTTCAACGTTCACTGGGGTACAACTTCACATCATTTGAGACAAATTACTTACCTCCAGAACCCTATCAAGATACTCCATTGGAGTGAGACCTTGTAACCCATGACGTGGACGCGTACATGTATACGAACATGATAATTTATGTTATCATTAATCTGTGAAGGTTACTGATATAATATAGGGAAGGGAAAATTTATTATGATTATAGGAAAAATAAAGGCCGTAAGCCTGATGGTAATAGCATCTACAATTCTGCAGTGCCAGGAGGGGTACACAGCGCGGCCCACGGCACGGGACGAAACGCGCCAAAAGATAGATGGTATTTTGCAGACGATATGCGGGCACCTCAGTACAACTACAGGCATCCCGTTGGTAGACAGGCTAAGCGAAATAAGCCCATGGATGAAAGCGGAGGTGGGCGAGGAGTGGGTAAATATACTTATGGAACTGCTGGCAGCCGCAAACAAAAAACTGATAACTACAAAGCAGGCAGCAGACGGTTTCGCATTGCGGATACGGCAAGATGCACAGGACGAAGATAGTAGGCGCCGTCTCATACAGATTGCGAGGGCTTGTGGCATGGAGCCGGAAATACGTAAATTGGTTACGCTGGTAGGCCGTGCTGGCACCGCGCATGCAATGCTGAGAACGGTACTTAATGACCGAGAACTGAACGTGGTACCCCACGCGGATTTGGAGGAGGCCGTAGGAGCAGTAGCTACGCACATAAAAAATGGCTCAGAGGGACCGTTAGCGTCGCTGACGAGAGAACAAAGCGCATACATGGAAATGCCCACTAGCATATCTGTGAGCGCCATTAGAGATGCTGATGGTCAAATCACCTCGGTGCAATATGAAGGTCCTGCTGGTAGAACGATGCTTAATGTGTCAATAACAAAGCTGGTTGCATATATCGAAAGGTATGTTATAGGGACAACAAATACGCCAGACGAAGTCGCAGATGGGTATATACAAACGCTGCTGGAAGAAATACTACGTCACGTTGCTAGCGTTGAGAGCAACCACGAGCTTGGCGCTGGACGGAGGACTGAGGCCCTTATAGATAGGGTAATGACTGAGTTAGGTATGGCCAACGCCACTGGAAGAGTGGGGAATCAGATAGAATTCATCAGGACACAATTACGGCTTACGGATCGACAGGTACAATACGTAGATGAGATATACCGCAGACTGAGAACCGGTGAGGAGCTGCGACGGCGCTACATTGAGCTCGATGGAATAACAGCCCCGCTGTGGGTGAGAGTAGGCGGAGACGACGCAGTACCACTGACCCCAGGGACGGGACGCGATGGAGACATTAGGGTCCCAGCAGAGTTAGTTATGGAGCGAGCGTTGAGATTCCTAGATGGTAGACCAACCTGCCTAACTAGGATCGATGACCTTGCAAAAAATGGGTTGATGGCAAAGGGGGGAGAGGAATATCTACGAAGGCTGGCTGTGAGGAAAGCCAGAGATATGGGCATTAGAGAAGGGGACCCAGCCGAGGAGGTGGTGCATGAGTGTATGCGGATGCTAGTGGAACTGTTCAATACGAACGTAAACGCGCCGCAGTATCCAGTGCAGGAACGTAGAGATGAAGAAGACGATGAACAGTGGACACGGAGAGCACTGATATATGAAGCGATCAGAGCACTGTGCATTAATCAGGATTTGGATGTGGCCCAAGCAATTGCCGCGGCAGCGAGAGCAGTTCCGTGCCTATACGATGAAGTAACAGATGTGAGCCCCGAAATGATGCAGGAGGTTCAGGATGAGCTTGCAAGGGCCCAAGCCAGACTGTTAACAAGCCCTGAAGGCTCGATAGAATACAGCATACTAGCCATCAGAGCGAACGAGGCAGGACGCAGATACGAGTCGGAGGATGTCGCAATTGTACTAACGTACGATGTAAACGGGGCAACGACGACCGAAGAGCGTATAGATGAAGGCCAAACCAAGCTAATCAGAACCACACCAGTAAAATTGGTACCGGTCTTCAGAGCAGATGTTATAGGAGATGGAGACTGCGGAGTATATTCTATGGGCTTGGACGATAGAAGAATGTACAATCGGATTGCCAGGAGGATTGCACGGATGCGAGAGGCGCCATCTGCAGCACAAATACGGGGCGAGCAGATGATAAGTAGGATACCAGGTGCTGCAGATTCATGGTTGGTCCTTGGATGGGGATCACTGCAAAGTAGCGAGGTAACACCGCACCTAGCCCCGGAGGGAGGAGAACGGAGAAGGCAAAGAGTGGCTCAATCATTCACAAACGAACAGTTGAAGGATAGCGTAGTAGGGAGATCAATAAATGACATGGGAGGTTGTAACGAAGCAACCTGCGTGGCAATCCTCCTAGCAACGGCGGCGAGTATCCGGGCAACAGACGATCCTATCATAGCAAGAATGGAGGACGACGAGGAAGAAATTATCTACAGCGACCGAGAGCAGCAGATATCTAGACTTACAGTCTTGCGGGCAATGCAGACACGCGCAGCAAAAGCTATTGGTGAAGCACCGGGAGCTGCACTAGCTATGGCCACTGAATTCAACCGAGCAGCAGTGATCGACAAGCTAGATCAACTACCTAGGGAATACCATGAGATGGCAGGAGCGCTATTGAATGTGATAAATGCAGGTGACATGTATAGGCAGTATGATGCAATAGGTATGTATCTGTGTGCTGCAGTTGGAAAGGATGGCAGAGCAATAGGACGAACTAAAATTGGCGCACGCCAACGCATGACAGAGCTTAGGGATGCCATCAATGCGCTCGGAAAAGAGGGAGCACAACCCGCGGATCATAGGGTAATGATGGCAAGAGTAGTAAATTGGGCCAAATGGGGGCTGAAGATTCTAAAGGCACAGACTATACTAAATAATACCGTAATAGGAACACAGGCGCGTGAACGATTGGAAGAGGTTGCGCAGAGTAATGGGGGTGGTAATGGATCTGACTTCTGGGCACCCACCCACGCAACGGGGGCAGTACTGGTGCAATACGTTGAAGACAGCATGCGAGGCGTGTACAGCAATCCTTACGGCGTATTGACCCCATTCGATAATGGGCCAATAGTGCGGCAGATAATAACGGTCGGAAATACCCCAGACTCTGAGGACTTAGTAGACCAGATGCAGATGAATCATTATACCCCATTTTACATGGACAACCCAGTTGATGCTGCCTGGACATTTAGGCATAGCCAGAAGAAGCAAGAATTGGAACAGGAGATTCTTGAATCATCGGTGGCGCGATTCCGCCCGCCAGCATCAACAGCAGCAGATGCGTGGGAGCAAGCAACGATTTCCTACGCTAAAATGCTTAGTAGCACGATAATGCCGAGGGGCAAGAACGTACCCCGTACAATAGCAAGTCTCAACCGATGGCTGCAACACAACAAAAAACACGAAGAGAAAGTAGGGAGAGCACCGTACGTTGAAGACATTAAGCCGGTAAATGAGTACCTGGCTGCAGCAGCTCTGTCAGCTAAAGCCTGTGTCGATCGGTACACCACTACCCTCAGTAAACATCCATTGGCATCAACAGAGGTACCGGATCTCCTTGTAAATCTACTAGCCCTACACTCTCAGCGATGTATGGCGGTTTTAAGCCTCGGAATCGTGCTAAATCGAGGATCAGAAAGATGGGATGGTGGAACTGTGGTGAGCACCATGAAGATGGTACAGGCTCTGTACCCCAAAGGTACAGACGAAGATGACCTGAGTCAGGCGTGGGGCGTATACAACGACACTGTAGACGGAGAGATGACACGTGATGAAGCTAAGACACATCGTTGGGCACTTAAAGTAGTAGCAGAGAAGCTAAGCGAGCCTGTGCAAAAACTAGCTCTCATGATGTTGGATGGTCTGAGCGTAACTGAAATAGGGGATCAAGCAGGACTGGTCGATGCCACGGTGCAGAGCATGGAGGACGAAGACGACGACAAGATGTCACTGGCAAGGCTGGTTGCAGAGCCAGTGAGAAAAATGGCACAAGATATCGCGCAGAGGTGTGCAGCTCTAGGGCAATAGATAGAACCTGATCTGACAGGCGGAAGCAAAGTTGGTCATCCTCTACAGGACTACATTAACGATCCTGTTTTGTACGACGAAGATCTTCTTAGCGGAAGATCTGTCGTACTTGTCTCCGAGGGCCTCGAAGGCCCTCTGGATGACCAGCTCGTCATCCGCATCTTTCTCAACGGTGAACGTGCCACGCATGCGGCCGTTAACCTGAATCGCAATAGTCACGGTCTCGACAGCAGCTAGCTTCTCGTCGTACTGTGGCCATGGCTCGTCGCTGATCTTAGTCGTATGTCCAAGCATTGCCCACATCTCATGGCAGATGAACGGAACCATAGGGTAGAGCATCTTTGTGAATGTCTCGAATGCGGACAGCAATGATCCTTCATCCTCGGTTTCTACATTATCCTCTATTTCATTGAAGAACTCTCTTAGCAGGGCGACGACCTTGTTGAGAGAGTTGGTCTCGTACTTCTCTGATATCTGCTTGATGTACATATGTGTTGTCTTCAGCAATATCGTATTACCATGTTGCTCTCTACTGGAACTCAACGTGCTAAACACCTTCCACACCCTGCGGAGAAATCTGACAGCTCCGTCCAGCGCATCGGTATTCCATTCGAAATCCTTCTCTGGAGGGGTATCGGATACTGTGAACAGACGCACCGCATCTACACCATGTGAGTCGATGATACTCTCGGAGCTCACCACATTCTTCTTGGATTTGCTCATCTTCTCGGCTGGGTACTCAGTCACCGGGTTCCCCGAGCCATCGATCATATTGCCATTAGCATCTCGCACAACATCCGAGGGATATACCCACTCACCAGCATTATTTTTGTAGGCCTTGTGAGTTACCATCCCTTGGGTTAGCAATGCCTTGAATGGAATGCTACCGCTGACATATCCTGCATCCCTCAGTGCCAGCATGAAGAACCTAGCGTATAGCAGATGCAGGACAGCATGTTCCACACCGCCTATGTACAAGTCCACAGGAAGCGCCGCTCTCTCCATTTCCATATTGATTGGAGTTGTCAGCTGCGGATCTAGGTACCTCAGGAAATACCATGATGACTCGAAGAAGGTATCCAGCGTGTCGGTCTCTCTGATGGCATCCTCACCGCACCTCGGGCACTTCACATACTTCCATGTCGGATGCTTCTCAAGAGGATTCCCCTTCCCATCAAACTCAACATCGTCTGGGAGTAGTACCGGAGAATCGGCCGGAACATCACCACACTTCGGACACCTGATTATCGGAATTGGGCAACCCCAATACCTCTGCCTCGACACGAGCCAGTCTCTCAGCCGATACGTAGTTTCTCGATGGCCAATCCCAAGCTCCTCTATGTAGAGTATCATCCGCTCCTTCGCTTCATCAAGATGCAGCCCATCAAGAAATTGTGAATTGATATGTGGGCCATCACCCACGTACGGGAGCGGGTCTTCCGTATCGATGACAGGAATTATCGGTAGGCCGTACTTCGTTGCGAACTCGAAGTCTCGCTCGTCGTGGGCGGGACATCCGAAGACAGCCCCTGTACCATAATCTATGACTACGAAGTTTGCGATGTACACCATGAGAACCTCACCCGGCATCACAGGATGCCTAACGTGGAGACCAGTGAAGATGCCCTTCTTTTCAGCCTTCTCGATAGCCTCCTCAGTGGTCGACATTCTACTGCATTCATCAACAAAGTTCCTGACGGTATCGTCCGTCTGTGCCAGCCTCTTCGCTATCTTGTGATCTGGCGAGATCGCTATGAACGAGGCTCCAAACAGTGTATCCGGCCTCGTCGTAAAGACGATGATATTCTCATCAGATTCAACGAGTTTGAAATTGACTATCGCACCACTGGACTTGCCTATCCAGTTCTCCTGCATCTTCAGAACCTTATCTGGCCACACTCCCCTTAGATCCTCGAGCCCTGCTAACAACCCTTCGGCGTAAGCCGTAATCCTGATGGACCACTGCTCCAAAAATTTTTTCTCTACTACGGCACCAGAGCGCCAACCTCTCCCATCTATCACCTGCTCATTCGCAAGGACTGTCTGATCAACCGGATCCCAGTTAACGTAGGACCTCTTTCGGTATACCAACCCAAGCTTGTAAAAATCTAGGAATATCTTTTGCTCCTGCGTATAGTACTCCGCAGAGCATGTGCTAATCTCCCTCTTCCAATCATACATATACCCGAAGCACCTGAGCTGCTCAGCCATGTCACTGATGTTTGATACCGTCCACTTACGCGGATGATTCCCATTGCTCATAGCAGCATTCTCAGCTGGCATCCCGAATGAATCCCATCCGATCGGGTGAATGACCTTATACCCCTCCATCCTCTTCCGCCTGGCGACTACATCCCCAATGGTGTAGTTCCTGACGTGGCCCATGTGGAACTTGCCGGACGGGTACGGCAGCATCTCGAGGATGTAGCAGGCATCCTTGGATGACAGAATCTCTGCATTGGACACGGAGAACCCAGCTAGCTCATCCTGCCACTTGCATTGGATTGACTTGAAGTCGTATGATACCCTCGTCACCGGCGAGCCTTAACAATCCTGTTGGAACACGGTGATTATACGTTGAGCACATAAATCTGTCAACGAAGTCACGGCGTAGGAACTGACAACTAAAGATATGGAGATTCCCAGTAATGCAGCAACAGGGCCACAGACAGCTTCAACATCTCCAAACTCTTGCTGTAGCACTTGGTCTTCCTCTGTAGTCTGGCAAGACA
>JAISWU010000005.1 GCA_031270735.1 Holosporales bacterium
TCCTCTTACTATCCCTGTTCCTATCATCACCATTGATGATAGTAGTACTAACTTGTTCATTGGGTTTCCCTCCCCATATAGATTCTTATGTATATGATAAGGGGGGAAAGGTTAAGGAAACGTTAATAGGGTGAGAAAAATGTTTAGGGGGGGGGGGGGGGGAGGGGGAAGCATTCCAATGGAGTATGTTGATAGGGTTCTGGATGTAGGTGGTTCGCCCCAAATTGATGTGAACTTGTACAGCCACTAATTCCAGATGGAAATCCAAGTAGCTAGCAGGGTACAATGTCTCCATTGTTACTGATCTTTGAGGATCTTCCAGATGTTGTTTGGTGATGAAGGCTGCGTTGTTGAGATCTTAATCCTTTGCCTGATTGGTCTGGCTGTATCATCTATTTTTGTGGTGAGTCAGCAGACGTGCGCAATCGTTGAGCGGCTTGGTAAGTTCAGTAGGATTGCGTACGCGGGGTTGCAATTCAGGATTCCACTACTGGAGTCTGTGAAGAGCAGGATGTCACTCCGGATCCATCAGCTCGATGTTGATGTTGAGACTAAGACTAAAGACAACGTCTTCGTGCATGTTGTCATCGCCGTTCAGTACAGGGTCCTTACCGAGAAAATTTATGAGGCATACTACACGCTCCACAATCCGATGGAGCAGATTAAGGCCTTTGTGTTTGACCTTGTAAGAGCGCAGGTACCGACTATGGAGCTCGATGATGTGTTCTCTAGGAAGGACGACATCGCTGATGCTGTTAGGAGTGATCTTAAAGATCCGATGTCAGACTTCGGCTACGAGATCATCAAGGCTCTAGTAACAGACATCGATCCAGACGCAAACGTTAAGTCCGCTATGAATGAGATTAATACAGCACAGCGGCTCAGAGTGGCAGCCGCTGAAAGAGGAGAGGCGGAAAAGATCCTAAAGGTAAAGCAGGCCGAAGCGGAAGCAGAGGCGAGTATCCTGCACGGTCAGGGTATCGCTGGACAACGCCGCGCTATCATCGATGGTCTCAGCCAATCAGTCGATGGGTTCGTCAAGCAGACTGGATCTCAGCCATCGAATGTAATGGACATGGTTTTGATAATCCAGTACATCGACACGCTCAAGGACATTGGCGCAAACTCGAAGTCGAACGTAGTGTTCGTTCCACATTCGCCCGGTAACCTATCATCCATAAGCGATCAGCTACGCGAGTCTATCTTCGCGGCTGATGCAGTAAAGAAAGGGAACAATTAGAGTCCAGGTGGCTTGTGGCTTCCGTTGATGTTAATTCCTCGTGGCCTCATAGGTATCTATTACGTCATTTATCGTACCCTTGAATGAGAACATACCCTCCGGGATGTGGTCCACGTCTCCGTTTACTATCGCCTTGAACCCCTCTACGGTGTCAGCGAGATTCACGAAGACTCCCTTGCGTCCGGTAAAGTTTTCGGCTGATTGAAATGGCTGCGACAAAAACTGCCTAATCTTCCTGGCTCTCATTACAGTCAGCTTATCGTCATCAGATAATTCATCCATACCGATAATCGCTATGATATCCTGCAGTGACTTGAACGTCTGCAAGATGCACTGCACATCGGTAGCTACCTTGTAGTGGTCTTCTCCTATCAGCTTCGGATCCATTAGCCTGGAATTTGAATCCAATGGGTCCACTGCTGGGAAAATACCGAATGACGCAATCTGCCGGCTCAGGGTCGTCGTTGCATCTAAGTGAATGAATGAAGTGACAGCAGACGGATCCGTGAGGTCATCGGCTGGAACATATATGGCCTGGATGCTGGTAATCGACCCATTCGTTGTGGACGTGATTCTCTCCTGCAGGGTTCCTATTTCAGTGGCGAGAGTAGGTTGGTACCCCACTGCCGACGGGACCCTTCCAAGCAATGTAGATATCTCGGACCCTGCCTGTGTGAACCTAAAAATGTTGTCGATGAAAAGCAGGACGTCCTTACCTTCAGTATCCCTGAAGTACTCCGCCATCGTAAGTCCGGTCAACGCGATCCTAGCCCTCGCCCCTGGAGACTCATTCATTTGACCGTATACTAGGGCAGCCTTGGAGCCTTCTTCACCCGGAGCTTTGTTGACGCCAGATGCAATCATCTCCTCAAAGAGATCGGTTCCCTCCCTTGTACGTTCACCGACTCCAGCAAACACAGAAAACCCTCCATGTTTCTTGGCAATGTTATTAATCAGCTCAATGATGAGGACTGTCTTACCGACCCCGGCTCCACCGAACAGGCCTATCTTGCCGCCTTTAACGTACGGCATCAGTAGGTCTATCACCTTGATACCGGTAACCAGCATCTCAGGTGTTGTAACCTGCTCCGCAAACGCTGGTGGCTCTCTATGAATCGGTAGGTACGTTATTGTCTGAACAGGTGGGCAGTTATCAATGGGATCCCCAGTAACATTCAGCACACGTCCAAGCGTATTACGTCCGACAGGAACCATGATCGGTGCTCCAGTATTTTGCACTGGCATTCCCCGTGCGATGCCGTCTGTTAATGAGATCGCAATACACCTGACTGTCTTTTCGCCGGTGTGTTGCACAACCTCGAGATACACAGTTCGCACCTCGTGAGCACCGCTATCATCGGCACGGTCTAGATCTGTGCGCATCTTCTCACTATCATCGACCTGTATTTTGAGGGCATGGTAGATCGATGGCAGCTCACCCTCAAAGTAAACATCCACCACTGCTCCAATAACCTGCGTCACTATTCCGCAGTTAGAAACCTTGGCATTCTCGCCTTTTGACTTCCTCAGCTTTGCATCCCTATTGACCAACTTTTTCATGTCTCAAAAGCCTCAATACCATAGATCTCCCCGTCGGAAACTTACTGCATTGTAGCACACCGTGCATGAAAAGCGTTATAGCTCATTCTCCACCTCCCCATAAACTTTTTCCAAACATGTTAACTCCTTCGAAATTACTTCTTTAATTCTCCTACCAAATCATCGTATGCTGCTAGATAATTTCTGCGATGATGCAGAGTGTCTGATTCGTATGCAGAGGAGTACATGGTAAGTGCAGCGTTAGTAAAGCAGCTACGTGATAAAACTGGAGCTGGTATGATGGATTGCAAGAGAGCACTCGTCGAAAACAACGGCGACATGCAGGCTGCCGAAGATCACCTGCGCAAGAAAGGCCTAATGGATGCCGCCAAGAAATCATCACGTCCTACAGCAGATGGGCTTGTTGCGATTACCACATCTGCGGATGAAAAATCTGCAGCCATTGTAGAGGTAAACTCTGAAACAGATTTTGTTGCAAGGAACGACAAGTTTCAGGAGCTCGTCAGGGAGATTGCTAATATCGCTCTTGTAACGGACGATATCATGGATGCCAAGACAACGACTGGTGCCCCGCTGAGGGGCGAGATGGATACCCTGATATCTCTGGTTGGCGAGAACATTTCGTTCAGGCGATCTCAAGCTGTTAGGGTTGAGAGTGGTGTTGTGTCGACGTACGTACATGGGGCAATCTGCCCAGAGATGGGAAAGATAGGAGTCCTTGTAGCACTGGAGACACAGCGAGAATTTGATAGCAGTAAACTCAATGAGTTTGGGCGAAAGATTGCGATGCACATTACAGCGGCAAACCCAACCTACCTCTGTCAGTGTTGTGTTCCAAGCGAGGTTATAGCGAAAGAGAAAGAGATAGCAATAGCTCAGGCTGTTGAGCTTGGGAAACCCAGAGACATTGCAGAGAAAATTGCTGATGGTAGGATCAGAAAATTTTATGAGGAGTGCGTACTGCTGGATCAGCTCTTTGCAATCGACGGAAAGACTAAGGTGTCTGATGCGATTGCCGCCTTCAATAAAGACAGTGGGTATGACGTGAAGATCACTGGATTCACCAAGTTCGTACTTGGTGAAGGTATCGAAAAAGCAGAGACTAATTTTGCAGAGGAGGTTGCCTCGTTCATAAAGTGAAGAGCGTACTAATCAAGATCTCTGGGGAGACACTATCTGGCCCTAGTGGCAGGTTCGATAGCGGTGCGATTGCTGGTGTGTGCAGCAATATAAGAAATACCCTGGAGGATGGTGTTGGGGTGCGTCTCGTTGTTGGCGGCGGCAATATAGTAAGAGGACGCGATTTCCAAGATTGCCAGTTTATGGCAACTGAAACGGCCGACTCTGTCGGTATGCTATCTACTGCTCTAAATGCCATAGTCATAAGGGATGCGCTCAGATCATACGGGCTCAAGGTAGACATCGTGTCGCCGTTACAATTGCCGTTTGATATACTCTCGTGTGATATCTTTACTGTTAACAAACTGTCTGCCTGCGATGGTATCATCATTTTTTGTGGAGGATCTGGGCTTCCATATTTTTCAACTGATACTGTTGCTGTAATTGCAGCGACCATGACACGCTGTGACGTACTTCTGAAGGCAACGAAAACAGACGGCGTATATGACATGGACCCCAATGAACACCGAGATGCTCAGCATATACCAGAGCTGACGTACAACGATGCAATCAGCCGTAACTTACGGGTAATGGACAAAACCGCATTCGAAATAGCATCTCAAAAAAAGATGCCGATTTACGTATTCTCCGTGAGAGAGCAGGACTGCTTCCGGCGGGCTCTAACCGGAGAAATAAAAATGTCGGTGATACGAGATACGTGACTCTTTTCCATATTCGTACGGAACAACGATCACATCTCCTGGGTCCTACTTCACATCCTCAATCAACTTTCTCACCTGTCGCACAGAAAATCCGAACTTGGTAAAGAGCTCAGCTGGCTTACCGGATTCTCCGAACTCGTCTATCCCAAGGATGATGTCATCTTCTCTGGTCTTGTACTTATGAAGACAACTGCTGCTACCAACTTCCATGATTAGCTTCCTCCCGTTCAGTATCCCAGCCCTGTAACTACTAGACTGATTATCGAAGAGCTCGAAGCAAGGAGCGGAGATTACTCTTACGTCTAGCCTCTCAGTAGTTCGCTGAACCTCGAGGGCTAATTGCACCTCCGAGCCGGTGGCGATTGTCGTCACCTTCTGCTTTCCGCTATTCATGAACGGAGCTAGCTCATACATACCGTTCGCAGATAGGTTAGTTCCGACGCTTTGCCTTGGGACAGCCTCGAGATTCTGCCTGGTCAGTACGATTGCAGATGGTGTCGATCTGTCGCGGATCGCTAGCTCTATGCACTCGACCACCTCAACTCCACAGCACGGGCGGAACACGTTGAAGTGTGGAATTGCCCTAAGAGCAGAGAGTTGTTCAATCGGTTGATGTGTCGCTCCATCTTCTCCAACTGCAACAGAGTCGTGGGTAAATATGAAGATTGGGGCTACCCTCATGAGAGCCGCATTTCTGAGAGCGGGTTTCATGTAATCACCGAACACAAGGAAGGTACCTCCGAATGGAATGAATCCCTCCAGGGCTAGTCCATTCATCGCGCATCCCATTGCATGCTCTCTGATCCCATAGTGAACGTAGTTTCCTGTCCAATTGTCGTTACCAAGTCTTGTACTACTGTTCGAGATAGTGCAGCACGATTCCGACAAATCCGCAGCGCCCCCAATGAACATATCGTACTTAGCAGTCAGCCTCTCGAACACAATCCCGCTGCAGTACCTGGTGGACCGCATAGTACTATCTCTGGCAAATTCATACCTCATTGCTCTGAGGTCTTCCAACATCTCACACTCCGGTATGTTGGATATCGCTACACAATGTGGGTTAGGTACAGAGTTAGCAGGCATGGGCTTTGGAACTAAATAATCCGGAACAGCGAACTCCTCGAGTGGCATATTGGTGGCTCGCCTCAGCTGCATGGCCCCGCTTTGTGGCACACACATGACATGACACTCGGCGGTACCCTCAATATCAGAGCCCCTTCCGATTGAGGTACGGAATGCTATGAACGCCGGACGGTCCGATTTTTTGCTGGCTTCTACCGCATCTGATATCTGCTGGATATCATGTCCGTCCACACTCAGCGTGTTGAAGCCATACGCAATCAGTCTGTCGATGTTGTTAGTCGTTACGTTTGACGCCCTGCCATCTATGCACACGTCATTATCATCGAACATGACGATGAAGTTATCGAGACATAGTGATGATGCTAAAGTCAGCGCTTCATGTGATATCCCTTCCATGAGGCACCCATCACCAACTATCACAAACACCTTACTCTGCAGCCGCTTCTTCTTGAGGGCGATTGCTATACCTACTGCAGTTGCTAATCCCTGTCCAAGCGCTCCCGTCGTCATCTCAACCCCAATCTCCTTGTTAACATCAGGGTGTCCTTGGCATAAGCTACCGAGCTTCCGGAAACTCATTAGATTTTCCTTGGTTAGCCGTGTCTTTCCCGAGAGATAAATTGCGGCATACAGCATGGCGCTGGCATGACCCACTGACAGCACAAGCCTATCCCTTGACTCATCTCCAGGAGCGAAGTTCATTCCACCGTTGAACATAACTGCCATCACATCAGCAAATCCCAGGGCAGCTCCCTGGTGACCAGAGCCAGCCATGTTCACCATATCAACTGCCAAGCATCTTATAGCATTCGCGAAATCTCGCACCCTGTGGAGCGCCGTGGTCCACATATCAAACAATGCTTCCGAGAAGCTTGGCGGTGTAGTCAACAAGTGTGATGACTCTACTGTACCGCATCCTAGACGGGCCTATCACACCTATCGCACCCACGATATTCTTTCTGGCGTTCTTGTATGGTGAGACAATCATGGAGCAGCCTGACATCTTGAACATGTCGGTCTCGGTGCCTATGAAAATCTGCACCCCCTGAGCCTCAATGGATTTATCTAGGATGGTCTTCAGGGTCTTCTTCTCATCAAGCTTTCTGAGAAGATCTCCGAAGTCTGCGATCTCCGCTGATTGCTCAACCAGATTGGACTGCCCCTTCACAATAACGTTGTTCGCACTTTCAGGTACCTTGTACCCGAGTCCCTCCTCTATCACGCATTTCGTCAGCCTGTCTATCCCATCGTTCTGGAAGTCGACTTCATCCTGGATCTTGTTTCGGATTTCCTCGAGTGTGACTCCTGTGAACTTCGTGTTAATGTATCTCGTAGCCTGGTTGAGCTCACTCCATGAAACATCCTGCGGCACCTCAATTAATCTGTTCTCTACGACGCCATTCTCATTGACGATAACGACGATAGCCCTTCCTGGTGCCAGCAGTACGAAGTCTATATATTTTACAGATGAATTAACTGTCGGCACCATGATGAGACTAACACAGCTCGACAACTCCGACAAGATACTGGTGGCCTTTTCGAGAGTAGACTCTATGCTATCCCCGGTAGCGTTCCTCGTCGCTGACAGTAGCGCCTCCTTTTCCAGATCGGATAGATCAGCAGCTTCAATCAACGTATTCACAAAGAACCGCCACCCACTCTCGGTTGGCTTCCTCCCGGCTGAAGTATGCTCGGCACAGAGGATACCGAGGTCCTCCAGATCAGCCATTACATTCCTGATTGTGGCTGGTGAGAGCGGAGTCGGAAGGGCCTTCGACAAAGCCCTAGATCCAACCGCCTCACCTGTATCTACGTATACCTCGACAAGCTTCTTGAAAATCTCGACGTACCGTTTGTTTTTGGTGATGTCAACGTACGACATGCTACCTTGCTGACCAGCTAACACTGCTATAACACAGTTTACACCGAGCCAAGCATAGGTGTCATTATCAACCTGTGCAGGTGCGTCTACGAACACGTTCCAACCCGAGAACGATTAGGATCAAGCAAAACACCAGTAGTAAGATTGTCTTGTTGCCATGAACGGCAAAGAAGGTGTTGCGATACGGCATTGGCATATCGGCCTCGAGTATTCCGATCTCGTTCGTTCCTAGCCTATTGACGACTCTCCCGTTACAATCTATCACACATGAGATTCCGTTGTTTGCTACACGCACCACTGCTCGCCCTTCTTCAATTGCCCTGAAGCACACTGATCTCATATGCTGAGATGGTCCATCAGAGTCGCCGAACCAAGCGTCATTCGTTATGTTCAGAATCCACTTACTGCCACGATCATCCACTACCTCCCCTGGGAATACAATCTCGTAGCATATTACCAAGTTGAATTTCTCTAGGCCGTCAATCGAAAGAGTACGCGAAGATGTACCACGAGAAAAATTCAGCGCTCCAGGAGTTACCTTGCGTAGACCCAGATCCAGGAGGAACTCCGGAATAAATTCTCCGAACGGGAGGAGGTGCCTCTTGTCATACGTCTGCGGTACCTCGCCATCCTTTCCCAGCATAACTGCTCCGTTGTATATCCTGCCGTTGCTATCTACCCTATCGGTTCCGGTAAGTAGGTACAATTCCTCAGACTGAATGAGGCTCCCTATGTAGCGCTGTATGTCCTCGCGTCCCGCCAGAGAAGTATCAACGGCAGCCTCTGGCCAAACAACCAACGTCTTTCCATGATGTGCTTTACCAAACTCTGACAGAGCAATGTGCTTACTCAAATTTTGATCATGCTTTGTCCTATCGATCTTATCGTTCTGCGAGATGGAAGGCTGTACCGCCAGGACGTGTACACTCTCCGCCGGAGCTACTACGTCACTCTGGGCGTGTAGGCTGAAGTACCCGTATGAACAAACGGCCGTGCACACTGCTACCCCCCACAGCCATGTTTGCCTCGTCGTAAGCAGCGCAATTATGAGGACTACAAAAAATGATACTCCGTAGCTTCCAAATATGGATGCTACTTGCGATAGGTACGGGAGGTCGTACGTAAGATATCCCAACAGATTCCACGGGAAACCTGTGAACACTACTCCTCTTGCATACTCAGCTAGTACCCAAAAACACGAAAACAAGATCAAGAACCCAGATCTCGATTTTGCAAGACGCACTGACAAAAAACTCGCGGCAGCTATGTACAAAGACAGGTACAGTACTAGGCAAGCCACCGCTGGCCACCGTAGAGCCTCCAGTCCAACACACTTAAACGACTCTGCAATCCAATATAATGTACTGGCAAAATACCCGATGCCAAACAACAACCCATACACGAACGGACTACCCTGCCTTGCTCGCCACAACACGTACAGCAACACGGAGAGTGACGGGAGAATTAATTGGGGATACGCGTGCTTGCAAAAGCAAAATTTCGCTACTGCTCCAGCCGTGAGACAACATATGCTAGGCCGTTTTAAAGCAACTACTTCGAGCATTTGAATGATGCTACGCATACGTTCATGATGGTCCTAGCTACAGCTCGTATACTACCAGGATTTGCCACATCACTCTACCCCTCCCACCACAAACATGTTTGGGAAAATGTTTATGGGGCAGAAGTACCATCGGCGCTGGGTGGTTTCACTGTCGAGTTCGGAATGGGATCGCGTGTGTAACACCCGCCATAACTACCTAGCCAACTCAATGCATCCATGCTGCAAAAGACACAACTAGCGAGGCTAGCACTGTTCTGAGAACAGCCGCCATACGGCGGCCATTCCCTCGATTCTGACTTTTTCAAAACAAAGAAAAACAAACCATTCGAAGTATTAGACCATGTCATACAATTGCAACATAATCTCTCCACCAAACTGACATAGCTTAATTTTACTTCTGGAGCTCATACCAGACCCACATCCACGCTGGGCGATGAAGCAATCCGAGCTGCTATTCTTCTACTGGGGTTCATTTGCTCCATTCACCTGGAATTGGTAGTTCGCCCTTTACTACCCCCTCAATTTCATCTAGTTGTGCTCCGTGTTCCCCAAGTGTCGTTCTCATTGCGTCCTCCTCCTCCCCCAGCAGACACTGTACCATCGCGCGTACCAACGTTTCGCTCGCCCATTCCGCCGGGCCCTCTACAATGTCCGCTAGTTCTGCAGACTCTCCTCCCGCACATTCGACTTGCATTTGTCTCGCTATCGGGATTTCCAGATTGTAGTAGACCCCTGGGATACGGTTCTGTGGCAGTCTCAGCGCCCCACGTGCTCGTACAGCTGCCTCCTCTATATCTGCGATTTGTCTCCCCGCCAGCTCTATGTCTCCATCCGGCTGTTCTGTCGCATTCGCCGTTATCTCGTCGATCAATGCTCCGGCCATGCGTTCTATTTCTTGTGCATACCGTTTCGCTGCCATCCACATCATGTGCTTGGCTCTGTGGGGGATGTCATCACTCATACGGTTCGCAAAATGGCTCACTGCTGCACCCATCAGCCCGATCCGGCCCTTAGCGCTGTTTGCGCTCCTTCTAAACCCTTCCATACAGCTACCCTCGCAGCACATCGCGGTAGCAATTGCTACTTGTACAGCGTACCTAAATCCTCTCATTTTTCCTCTTTAAATCTAAAACATACACTCCGGTCGTGATTGTAGCACAACACAGAATAACACAGCAACAACTTAATTCCCCAATATAATTAACACACGAATCGAAACTATCAACAATACCGAATGCACTGGATAAGCCAGGCAGCGACCTACTCTCCCTCCTGCTTAAGCAGAAGTACCATCGGCGCTGGGTGGTTTCACTGTCGAGTTCGGAATGGGATCGTGTGTGTCACACCCGCCATAACTACCTAGCCAACCCAATGCATCCACATTGCAAAAGACACAGCTGCAAAACTAGCACTACACAGGAACAGACGCAATGCAACGCCCATCCCCTTGATTCTGACTTTTTAAAATAAAGAAAAACAAACCATTCGAAGTATTAGTATCAGTAAGCTCCACGCATTGCTGCGCTTCCACACCTGACCTATCAACGTGGTGGTCTACCACGACTCTGATTGGGATGATTAGTCTCGAGACGAGTTTCGCGCTTAGATGCTTTCAGCGCTTATCTCTTCCATACTGTAGCTACCCTGCTATGCCGTTGGCACGACAACAGGTACACCAGAGGTATGTCCATTCCGGTCCTCTCGTACTAGGAACAGCCTCTCTCAATCATCCTACACCCACGGCAGATAGGGACCAAACTGTCTCACGACGTTCTGAACCCAGCTCACGTACCACTTTAATTGGCGAACAGCCAAACCCTTGGGACCTTCTTCAGCCCCAGGATGTGATGAGCCGACATCGAGGTGCCAAACCTCCCCGTCGATGTGAACTCTTGGGGGAGATAAGCCTGTTATCCCCGGCGTACCTTTTATTCGTTGATCGATGGCCCTTCCACATGGAACCACCGGGTCACTATGACCGACTTTCGTCTCTGCTCGACTTGTAAGTCTCGCAGTCAGGCAGGCTTATGCCATTGCACTCAACATCTGGTTTCCGTCCAGATTGAGCCTACCTTCGCACGCCTCCGTTACTCTTTGGGAGGCGACCGCCCCAGTCAAACTACCCACCATGCAGGGTCCAGGATCCAGATTCATGGATCTCTGTTAGATATCAAACAATTGAAGGGTGGTATTTCACATTACGCCTCCACCAAGACTGACGTCCTAGCTTCGCCGGCTCCCACCTATCCTACACATCAATCATCTAATACCACTGCAAAGCTGTAGTAAAGGTGCACGGGGTCTTTCCGTCTGACCGCGGGAACTCCGTATTTTCACGGAGGATCCAATTTCACTGAGTTGGTGTTGGAGACAGCGGGGAAGTCGTTACGCCATTCGTGCGGGTCAGAACTTACCTGACAAGGAATTTCGCTACCTTAGGACCGTCAGATTTACGGCCGCCGTTCACCGGGGCTTCGATTCGATGCTTGCACACCTCCTGTTAACCTTCCGGCACCGGGCAGGCGTCAGACCATATACTTCATCTCTCGATTTTGCATAGTCCTGTGTTTTTGGTAAACAGTCGCTACCCCCATTTTTGTGCCACCCGTCACCGGTTGCCCAGCGGCGGGTCCCTCTTATCCCGAAGTTACAAGGGCAAATTGCCGAGTTCCTTCAACACCATTATCTCAAGCGCCTTAGTATACTCTACTCGTCCACCAGTGGCGGTTTAGGGTACGGTCTATATTTGTGGGCTATTTCCTGGAAAATATTCACTGCCGGTTCCAATCCATTAAGGACCGACAGCTTGCTATCTTCGTCATCTCCACAAAGGTCACGGAATGTTAACCGTGTTCCCATCGACTACGACTTTCGTCCTCGCCTTAGGGGCCGACTAACCCTACGCTGATTAACATTGCGTAGGAACCCTTGGACTTTCGGCGGGCATGTCTTTAACATGCCTTAACGTTACTCATGTCAGCATTCTCACTTCCGATACCTCCACCATCACTCACGTGTTTGGCTTCGTAGGCTTACGGAACGCTCCGCTACCGCTTGCACAAACCTCAGTCTGTGCAAACCCGTGGCTTCGGTGTGTAGTTTTAGCCCCGTTACATTTTCGGCGCAGGGAAACTTAACTAGACCAGTGAGCTATTACGCTTTCTTTAAAGGATGGCTGCTTCTAAGCCAACCTCCTGGCTGTCTTGGTCTCCCCACTTCCTTTACCACTTAACTACAACTTTGGGACCTTAGCCGACGGTTAGGGCTCTTACCCTCTTCACAATGGAACTTAGCTCCCACTGTGTGTCTGCTAATCTGTACTAGTTGGTATTCGGAGTTTGTTTGGATTTGGTAGGAATCGCTTCCCCCTAGTCCATTCAGTGCTCTACCCCCAACTGTAATCAATTAACGCTCTACCTCAATAGATTTCGCGGAGAACCAGCTATCTCCGAGTTTGATTGGCCTTTCACCCCTAACCACAGGTCATCCCCCACTATTGCAACAGTGGTGGGTTCGGTCCTCCATTGTGTGTTACCACAACTTCAACCTGCCCATAGTTAGATCACTCGGTTTCGGGTCTCATGCCAGTAACTCTGTCGCCCTATTCAGACTCGGTTTCCCTGTGCCTCCACCTATCGGCTTAAGCTTGCTACTGACACGAACTCGCTGACTCATTATGCAAAAGGTACGTTGTCACGGCTCTACAACACTGATATTACTCAGCGCCGCCCGCTCCAACTGCTTGTAGGCATCCGGTTTCAGATCTATTTCACTCCCATACTCTGGGTTCTTTTCACCTTTCCCTCACGGTACTTGTTCACTATCGATCATTGGGTAGTACTTAGGCTTGGAGGGTGGTCCCCCCATGTTCAGACAGGATTTCGCGTGTTCCGCCCTACTCATGTATCATTGTCTTCCTACCTTTACGGGGCTATCACCCTCTATGGCCGTGGTTTCCAACACGTTCTAGTTATATCACAATGACAACTGGCCTGTTCCGCGTTCGCTCGCCACTACTAACGGAGTCTCGTTTGATGTCCTTTCCTGTAGGTACTTAGATGTTTCAGTTCCCTACGTTCGCCTCTGCACACTATGTATTCATGTACAGATACCGCAAATGCGGTGGGTTCTCCCATTCGGATATTCACGGATCTAAGATTGTTCGCATCTCCCCGTGACTTTTCGCAGCGTACTACGTCCTTCATCGCCTCCCAATGTCAAGGCATCCACCAAATGCCCTTCTTGCGCTTGCTTTTCTTTATTTGATTAAAAGTCAGAATCCAGGGGATGTCTCCACTGGACCTGCTTCTTCTCAGTGCTATTATGTGAGGCAGGCGAGGATTGTGTCTACACCACGGGGCGGCAGCCGCAAAACTTTGTTTTGCACGCACGCCAACGGCGTGCCACCGCTGTCCTCTCCGAAGGGAGAGACAGCGGGGCTGCCGCCCCCGATCGTAGAAACATCCACACCAATCTCACATCGCAAAAAGTGTCTATACGCACTCCACGGCTCAATCACCGCGCAATGCGCATTGGATAATTTCGATTCACTATGTTTCAAGAACTCTCTGGCTACGCCAGATACAAACAGATCACTTAAAATGTCCAATCTGCTTATACCAAACCTAACCGCACTGGTGGAGGTGATCGGAATCGAACCGACGACCCCATGCTTGCGGAGCATGTGCTCTCCCAGCTGAGCTACACCCCCTTTCAATAACCCACGAATGATCAAAGCGCTCAACCAAGCTCGAAAACCATCTAGCCAGAAAAACTGGTGGAGGTAAACGGGCTCGAACCGATGACCTCGTGCTTGCAAAGCACGCGCTCTCCCAACTGAGCTATACCCCCAAACTAACAGAAGGACCTCACGCCCCTCGCCATAGCCGAGCAGACCTGGTGGGCCAGGGAGGACTTGAACCTCCGACCCCACGCTTATCAAGCGTGTGCTCTAACCAACTGAGCTACTAGCCCCAACATTACGGAGCCATGACGGCAAACCCAACCTAGTCGGGCTTCGCACCTCATTCATTCATTAAATAGATAGCGAGCAGGTGACGTGGCGTTGAGCTCACTTCGCTCAACTTAATAATTCCTTAGAAAGGAGGTGATCCAGCCGCAGGTTCTCCTACGGCTACCTTGTTACGACTTAACCCCAGTCATCGACCCCACCGTGGTCAGCTGCCTCCATTACTGGTTAGCACACCGGCTTAAGGTAGAACCGACTCCCATGGTTTGACGGGCAGTGTGTACAAGACCCGAGAACGTATTCACCGTAGCATTCTGATCTACGATTACTAGCGATTCCGACTTCATGCCTTCGAGTTGCAGAAGACAATCCGAACTGAGACTGCTTTTTGAGATTCGCTCCCTGTTTCACCAGTTCGCACCTCTTTGTAGCGGCCATTGTATTACGTTCGTAGCCCAGCCCATAAGGGCCATGAAGACTTGACGTCATCCCCACCTTCCTCCGGCTTATCACCGGCAGTCCCACTATAGTTCCCAGCTTTACCTGTTGGCAAATAGTGGCAAGGGTTGCGCTCGTTGCGGGACTTAACCCAACATCTCACGACACGAGCTGACGACAGCCATGCAGCACCTGTGTTACCTCCACCCGAGGTGACCCAGACGATCTCTCGTCCAGTCAAGGTACATGTCAAGAGCTGGTAAGGTTTTACGCGTAGAGACGAATTAAACAACATAATCCACCGCTTGTGCGGGTCCCCGTCAATTCCTTTAAGTTTCAATCTTGCGACCGTACTCCCCAGGCGGAATGCTTACCGTGTTAACTGCGACACTGAGGCCTCGCGACCCCAACGTCTAGCATTCATCGTTTACAGCGTGGACTACCAGGGTATCTAATCCTGTTTGCTCCCCACGCTTTCGTGCCTCAGCGTCAGTTGCTGCCCAGATGATCGCCTTCGCTACCGGTGTTCCTATGCATATCTGTGAATTCCACCTCTCCATGCATAATTCCATCATCCTCTACAGCACTCTAACCGAGTAGTATCCAACGCAGTTCCAGGGTTGAGCCCTGGGCTTTCACATCAGACTTTCTCAGTCGCCTACGCACCCTTTACGCCCAGTGATTCCGAACAACGCTTGCTCCCTTCGTATTACCGCGGCTGCTGGCACGAAGTTAGCCGGAGCTTATTCACGAGTTACCGTCATTATCTTCACTCGTAAAAGAACTTTACAACCCGAGGGCCTTCATCGTTCACGCGGCATCGCTGGATCGGGGTTTCCCCCATTGTCCAATATTCCCCACTGCTGCCTCCCGTAGGAGTCTGGGCCGTGTCTCAGTCCCAATGTGGCTGGTCATCCTCTCAGACCAGCTATAGATCGCAGGCTTGGTAGGCCATTACCCCACCAACTACCTAATCTAACGCGGGCTACTCTCCTAGCGATAAATCTTTCAACTCTCGTTCATATCTTGTATTAGCGTCCGTTTCCAGACGTTATCCAGGACTAGAAGGTATATTCCCACGCGCTACTCACCCGTTTGCCACTATACATCAGAAGAACAAGTCCTTCCTTTGTACCGTTCGACTTGCATGTGTTAAGCATGCCGCCAGCGTTCGTTCTGAGCCAGGATCAAACTCTCATGTTCAATCCACTTGCTAACATCACAGAATCAACTGTCTTAAATTAACTGTGTTTGTTAGTGAACAAATGTTAGTTGTGTGTTACACACGCCACCTGCTCACTACCTATTTTTCTTGATCTACCAATTCCTAGAACACATGAGACCCACAGAAGCCAGGAGCGAATCGCTGCCATCATCCGTCCTCCTCACAACGGATAATGTAATACACATCCCTGACGATGTCAACAATGTTTTTTGCATTGTGTAAGCTCACACCATTTGAGACAGACTGGATACCTCCAGAATTCTACCAACATACTCCATTGGAGTAAGGTCGTTGCATGAGAACACCCTGTGAACATGAGGTCGAACGATATTGTCGCTGCATTCATAACTCACATGCATCAACTGGGAGAACCGGTTAACTATGACGATTCACCATTTCCACCCTGTGACACGTAGGTCGGATTGACCCATAGAACAATCTTCTTATATGCCGTTGACTGCTTCCCTTCCTCATCGAAGTGAATCTCATATATCTTGGACTCCTTGCATTTCAGGTTGAATGGAGCAGCCTCCATGTCTCTGTTGTGAGCGGGCCCTGTTGCGTCACAGGCCCTGTTATTTTTCCCGTTCAGACTGTAGTATCCGACTATGATCGCATATCTAAAGTTCGGAAGTACGTTATCCAGAAAATACTGTGTCCTTTCAGTGTTCCAACAATCGAACACATCCTTCACTATCAGCAGATCACCCTTGTACTTCATGAAATCGTCAGTTGAATCAATGCCAACGAAATGTATGTTATCCTTCTCGTACTGCTCTTTGTTTGCTTGGATCACGCTATCTACGACGTCTACCCCATAGTACTGAACATTCTTCGGAACAACGACATGCTGCATCCACTCGTAGCTCCCGCAGCCAAAGTCGTATATGGTTTTCAGCTCAGTCGTATTTATAAAGTTCTGTACGTACTCGATGCATGGCATGGCATACTTCTTGGCTGAGGCGAGTCCGGATAAGTGCTCTGGCGTTCCCCAGAAGCTATGGGTCTTATATATCTCCGAGAACGTCTTCTTATCACTTTGCAGGTTACGAATCTCCCCATCAAAATGCCGACGGATATGCCTCACTTCATGATCAACGTACAGCTTTACTCCGATCACCGCTACCACTAGTGACGTCACTACAATGGCCTGTTTTAACACAACACTGCCAACATCTGCACAAAATCCATTGTAGCACACCGTACAGTGTTTCATGAGGCAAGTCAACCAGCTCCTGCCAGCTTTTACGCATTGAGATGCACGGTGGGTTTCGTGTAGAATGTGAAGCATAATAGTTGGCGGAGTAGCTCAGCTGGTTAGAGCAGCGGAATCATAATCCGCGTGTCGGGGGTTCAAGTCCCTCCTCCGCTACCACGATATTTTCCTTGGATCTGGTATGAAGATTAATTCGAATGACATAAAGGTAGGAAACGTTCTGGAGCACAACTCCAGGCTGTGGGTCGTTACAAAGACGATGCATGTGCAACCCGGTAAGGGCGGTGCGTTCATGCAGGTTGAGATGAAGGAAATCAAGACAGGCACCAAGCTAAATGAGCGCTTCAGGGCGGCGGATACCGTCGAGAAAGTGTTCCTCGATGAGGTGGCATTTCAGTTCCTGTATAGAGAAGGAGATGACCTGCACTTCATGAACCAGGATACATTCGAGCAGATGCAGCTGCCCTCTGATCTTGTCGGGAAGGGCGTTGCATTCCTGTCTGATGGAATGACCGTCAACATCTGCATGTATGAGAACGAACCGATCAGCATATCGTTACCGACTACAGTGGTGCTGGAAGTCGTGGAAGCAGAGCCAGTTGTCAAGGGACAGACTGCGACGTCTTCGTACAAACCAGCAACCCTGTCGAATGGTGTTAGAGTCATGGTTCCACCACATATAGAGATCGGTACGATGGTTGTCGTGGACACAACAGATGCTACGTACGTCGAGAGAGCGAAGTAACCAAATGCATAATGGTGGATGCCTATTTATTATGGCGAAGGCTGCCGAGAAGGCTGCGAGTAGGCTCGTCAGAGACTTCGGAGAATTAGAGAAGCTACAGGTATCACGGAAGGGCCTAAGTGACTTTGTAACGTCTGCTGACAGGAATACCGAAAGCAAGATAATGTATGAGCTATCGAAGGCACGGCCTGGATACTCTTTCCTGTGCGAGGAGTCTGGCGTTACCGAAAATGAGAACAAGTCATCAGTATGGATCGTTGATCCGATTGCCGGGACAAATAATTTTATGAGGGGAATCCCATTCTTTGCCATCAACATAGCACTCCAAGAAAATAGCAAGGTTGTAGCTGGAATTACGTACGACCCGATGCGCAGAGAGTGCTTCAAAGCAGAGGTGGGATCTGGAGCGTACCTCGGTAATCACTGCAGGTTACGTGTGTCAGGCAGGGAGAAGATATCGGAAGCAGTTGTAGCAGTACGGGCGAATTATGATGTTGACGTAGCGCTCTCTAAGTGTGGTATGATGTCCAGGAGGACCGGGTCAGTTGCACTCGACCTCGCGTACCTTGCCGCCGGAAAGTACGACGCCGTCGTTGTTACCGGAGCACCGGTGTGGGACGTAGCAAGTGGTGAAATCCTCATTCGTGAATCCGGTGGATTCTGGGATGTGCAGCAAGTTGGAGATAACATATACGATGTTGTCGCTGCGTCGTCCACGAGGTTATTAAACGCCGTGAAAGAATGTTTATAACAGTTGTTAAGGAGGCGTGGAGAAATGAAAAGAGTGATTGCGATGGTGGCGGCTTTGCTGGTGTACCTGCCGTTTGCGGGCACCATGTAAGCTGCTGATGCAGCTGAAAGGAGAGGAGTGCTTGTAACATTCGAAGGAGGAGAGGGAAGCGGGAAAAGTACCCAGGCGAAACTCCTGTATGATCACTTTGTTGCGGAGGGGCTGGATGCAATTTTTGTACGCGAACCTGGTAGTACGCCTGTCGCAGAAGGCATAAGATCGTTTCTCCTGACAGGAAGATCTGACGGGATAAGCCCCAATACAGAAGCCCTACTGTTCATGGCAGCGAGATCAGACCTGTGGCTAAACGTAATTATACCAGCGTTAAACGCCGGTAAGATTGTTGTTAGCGATAGGTCTCAAGATTCCACAGTAGTTTACCAAGGAATCTGTAAGGGTGTTGACCGTACTCTGATAGACAATATCTTTCGATCATTCGCAGGTGACGTAATTCCCAGGAGAACCTACTTATTCGACATAGACCCATTAGTTGGTATTGCTAGATCCCTATCTCGAGCTGGCAATAAAGAGACGATATTCGAGGACATGGGTTTAGAGTATCATAGGAAGGTTAGGTTTGGGTTCCTGGATCTAGCACAAAAGAACCCTGGGAGGTTCGTAGTACTAGACGGCGAGCTATCGGTGACTGAATTATATGATAGGATCGTCGCTGACATCGGGGCTCTGATAGCACAGAGATTACCACAAGGACTCCAGGAACTTACAACAGCAAGTTCCTAGTAAGTTTGTCTGTTCATTTTCATCACCTCACTATAATCCCAGAAAATTGGACACCACAGTTGCTAGCTTGGCGTCTATAGCTAAAGAAGTCACGGTTCGTTACCGTGTTGATGTTGAGCTTGGAAACTGTCTTGATGTCCTCTCTCAGTAGCTTATCTAGGATGAGCAACTGCATATCGAACAAAATCTTGCCTCCGACGTTCGATAGGTACCTCTGTTCCACAACGCTGGTAACGTCAGTACCAACAGCAAATGATTGCTTCTCAATACACGGCCCTATCGCTGCTACAATATTCTTACATCCCAGCTCCTTCAGCTTCGCAATTGTATTCCCGATGATGTTCCCAACGGCACCTCTCCACCCAGCATGTACGGCGGCTATGTACATAGTATCCCTGTCACATAGTAGGATAGGGGCACAATCAGCAGTGTTAACTCCGATCAACAAGCCACTCATGTTCGTAATAATCGCATCACCATGCACGGCCTCATTTGACAAAAAACTCTCGATGTCCTTGAGCCTAAACGTACCTACGTTCTTGTCATCAATAACATGGACAATGTCACTGTGCTGCTGATTCAGGATTATCATGTCATCAAGTGAGACTCCGAAATGGTCAGCAATTTTTTTGCGGTTCTGTAATACAGAGTCAAGATCATCTCCCTTGTGTAGCCCGACGTTTAGCGACTCGAATGGGCCATTACTAACCCCACCAGTTCTGTCGAAGAACCCGTGATCTACGAAGTTAATTTTGGCAAGCAAATCCGATTGGATCTTGTTCATTTACAGACTCCTTAAATTATCTTCAAGCCAGTGAACGCTGTAATTTCCATTAATGATATCGCGATTGCGTACTAATTTTCTATGCAGATCAGCTGTTGTGGAGATCCCATCGACCACTAGCTCATCCAGCGCGCATTTTGCCTTCATCAAGCATTCGTTCCTCGTCTCTGCATGAATGATAACCTTGGCGATCATGCTGTCATAATACGGTGGTACAACGTAATTCCTGTAGACATGCGAATCGACCCTAATACCATTACCACCCGGAAAGTGTAGATCCTCTATCTTTCCTGGGGACGGCATAAACGTCTCGGGGTGCTCTGCGTTGATTCTGAACTCCATAGCATGCCCACGAATCTCAATACCATCCTGGCTGAATGATAGAGCCTCGCCGGCTGCTATCTTAATCTGTTCCTTGACAATATCAACTCCCGTCACAACCTCGCTGATGCAGTGCTCAACTTGCAGGCGTGTGTTCATCTCCATGAAGAAGAATTCACCATTCTCATACAGGAACTCGAGCGTGCCAACACCTACATACTCTAACTTCCGCACGGCATTAACAACCACCTCACCGATGCTACGTCTTGCTTCTGGTGAGACCGCGAAGGATGGTGTTTCCTCAATGAGCTTCTGGTGGTTACGCTGTATCGAACAATCCCGCTCACCGAGGTGTACAACATTCCCATAGGAATCGGCGATGATCTGGATCTCAATATGCCTTGGGTTCGTGAGATACTTTTCGATATAAATGCTGTCGTTGTTGAAGCTAGCCTTCGCCTCAGTTCTTGCAAGCTTGAACGCCTCTTCGAGTTCAGCTGGTGAGGTAGCAACCTTCATTCCTGTCCCCCCCCCCCCCGCTGCTGCTTTTAGTAGCACCGGGTATCCTACAGAATCCGCGATACTCCTCGCATCCGCCACATCTATAACAACTCCGTCGGATCCAGTGATAACTGGAATTCCAATATCAGCAACTGTCTTCTTTGCAGTAATCTTATCGCCCATCATCGCGAGATGCTCCGGTGATGGTCCAATAAACTTTAGGCCGCTTTCTGCTACTAGCCTCGCGAACTTCTCGTTCTCGGATAGGAAGCCTACTCCAGGATGGATTGCGTCTGCCCCAGTCAGTTCGGCAGCACTTAAAATTGCAGAGACATTCAAGTAACTCTCAGTCGCGCTGTTGGGACCAATGCATACGCTCTCATCAGCAAACTTAACATGCATCAGATTCTCATCGACTAACGAGTGAACCGCGACTGTCTCGATTCCCAACACACGACACGCCCTGAGTATCCTCACGGCTACCTCTCCCCTATTGGCGATAAGAACTTTCTTGAACACAGACTTACTACTCTATGACAGCCAGTAGCTGTCCGTACTCCACCGGAGCGGCGTTCGACACAGCTATATGAATAACCTTCCCGGCTTTCGGGGCTTTGATAAGATTCATTACCTTCATAGCCTCAATGATAAACATAGGCTGCCCCCCCTGTACATCATCTCCCACTGCTACAAAATTTGCAGCTTCCGGTTCAGGCGCCAGGTAGCACGTACCCACAATCGGTGACTTAAACGCACCGGGATGTTTGGAAAAGTCTGGCGCCGATGTGGAGGAGACACGCTGCTGTTCTGCCACTGCATCGCTCTTTACGTCCTGTGCACAAATCACTGCACCCTGTGGCCCACTACCGTGATGACCGCAATCCTCTATGGAGCCCCTAGTCATCTTAATGACGACCCTACCGTTTCTATACTCAATCTTCCTAAGGTCATGTTGCTTCAGCACACTAGCTAGTTTGTCAAATACGGCTTCATCCACCTCAACCTTGCCACCGCTATCCCCACGGCACAATACATGCTTCAACCACCGCATCATACTCATCACCTAAACAAAGGCCGTTAACTCAGTGTCCCTACATTCTTGGAGTTGAGATAATGTGCTTGAGAATCTCAGACGCGGCGGGGTTATCTAGTATCACATTAGCTGGTTGCCCTGATATGGTCTCTACCCTCTCAGTGATCATATCCTTCATTTTCAGCACCGCCTTCTCCTGGAATGCCAGCGCAGTACATTTCTGCTTCACACCAGGATCATTCAGAGTTGGTAACGGAATAACGCGTCTGTTTGCCACAAACAGCACGGCCCACCGTACATCGCCGTCGTTTGTTTCAACCTCAACCACAGTCCTACTGCATGCAGCCGCAGCCGTACCTTTGATAGCTCCCCACATGGCAGGGGAAACCGAGCGCTTCGTAGCATTCTTGAACTCCATCCTATTCTCCTTAACAGCGCTCTCATATAGAGTTGCAAACTTCTTATCACCCGAAAGCACAGATCTAAGCGCACTTTCCGCCTCCTCCTTTGTGTCATACAGCACTAGCTTCGCCGACACTTCATGGTCATCTTTATCCATTACACTTACCAACTTACGGTAGGTCGATGTGATATCTGCGTCTGCGACATTCACGACCTTGCCGATGTAAATATGGAACCTCTCATCATTTGTTTCACGTGACACAGTTTTCACGACATCAGGGTTTTTGTAGAAATCTTGCTTCTTAATCTCTTGCCCAGCAAGTCTCTCATCCATCACCATCTTTACGGCATAGATTATCACAGAGCCTAGTGGCATCTTGAAGCGTATTCCCATATCTTTCAGCGCTCCGCCACTCAACGAAGGTATAGCAAAGAATGTCTTTACATCTCCCACTGTGACTTTCACGATCACATCGCCATTCTCTCCCTGAGCGAAAACGTAATCGTCTTTCAGCGCTGCTATTGCAGCTGCATCGTCATCCTTAGTATCTTGAGGATCACTCTGTGCCTTAATATCAAACGGATCAACCTTCTGTTTGCGATGATTATAAACCTCAACCTTGTACTCCTCATACAATTTTCGCAAGGCCTTTTTCATGAAATCGTTATGTGCGACCTTCTTGTAATGAGGGATCATGGCGTCAGTCAGCGGTTCCTTCTTAGCGTCATAAACCTTTGTAATGTAGAAGAACATCAGAACGTTCCTCACGGGAAACGGACCAATCAGCCTGCCAGTACCATTTTCTGAAACGGCCTTCGCTACCTCTGGGGGGAGCGTATCAGGTAAGCGGTTCGTAAGCGCAGTATTAATGATACCGGGGTTTTCTCCCAGGAACTTATTTAAGCTAGCTTCACTCTTTGCGGCAGCCTTGAGTCTAGTAACATCAGCCTTATCTCTTACCATTATGACATTCACATCAACAGCCTTCTTGCCCTTAACCATTTTGTCAAAAGTTTTGTCATAGTGCTCTCTGATCGCATCATCAGTCATCAGTGCTTCAGCTGATCGCCGGAGGAACATGGCCGCTACAATACTGCCAATCCTCTGTTCGATCCGTTTCTTCTCAGTTTCGTCTAGTTGCATTCCTGCTGTTTCTAGCTCAGCAACCCGCCTGTATGTAAGCAACATCGTAACAAACAACCTCAGCTGTCCCATTGTCATCCTGTCAGCAACTTCTGTTGGAATCTCACGCATGGTCTCATTAACTTCGGCTTCCGTAATGAGTGTGCCATCCTTGAGAACGACTACCGCTTGTGCTATCGCCTTCTGCTTATCAGCTGTATCTTGCTGCGCCTTGGCCTGCCTTCGCTCGGCGTCCTCCGTTTCCCACTTCAACTGCTTCTGCGACTTCGGCTGCGCACTGGCTGAACTATGTACCCCACTGGGAAGCAAGGCCACAACGAATGCAGCCATAACAAATCTTTTTAAATTACTCATTTCGTAGCTTGTATACCGTTTACTCTAACCATGTGCATAATAACACAAATGGTAGCTCCGAATCAAACATGGACTTCTCTACCGCGCTGCCTCCACTGAGGAGACTGACAACTAAAGATATGGAGATTCCCAGTAATGCAGCAACAGGGCCACAGACAGCTTCAACATCTCCAAACTCTTGCTGTAGCACTTGGTCTTCCTCTGTAGTCTGGCAAGACAGTATCTCAACACTGAGTTGTAGCTTTCTACTAAACATGTCTCTGCTTTTGTTACAACGTGCCGTATGTCTGCGTTCAGAGAAAGCTCTTCATGATAAGCAGGATTCCCATCTGTGCACACCACACTCAACTTATCCTCACCCAGCCTATCTAACAGCTTCCTCAATGTCGCTGCTTCACCAGTGCCTACCTCAAATGCACTAAAACACATTCTGTTTCTGTCGACAGCAGTCCATACTCTGTAACATACGTATACAGCTCATCCATCTCTAATATCTCCACCTTCCTGCTGTCTCTCTTTAAGTCTGATACTTCATACCTAAACTATTTTGCACACGGTTACAGCTCTTGCATCTATACCTCTGGATACCTCCTTTTAATCCTTCTTTCCTTAAACATGATGAGCCACAGTATTTACACTCTCACATTGCATTTTCTCCGTCCGGGTTGCACCAAGCATGGACAATATACCCTACCTTAGGTTGTCAATCCCCTGAGCAAGTCGTGTTGAAACTGACTTGTACCCAACCACCGCATGATGGTATTATGACACATACTGTGGTTTGTTACGCATGCGCTTGTAGTGAAACGATGAAGGTAGTTAATTCAGTAAAGACATTGAGGAATAGGCATCGTGCCTGTAAGCTGGTGCGCCGCAAGGGAAGGCTTTATGTCATCAATAAGCAAGTCCCAAAGTTCAAGGCAAGGCAGGGGTGAGGTATTCGCAATCATAGCTGCCGCTGGTGTAGGGGCACGGTATGGCGGGAGTCTCCCAAAGCAATTTGTAGGCATCGGCGGTAAGCCTCCGCTGCGTCGGTCGATTGACCTGATGATGTCGAATGAGGATGTAGATGGTATCGTTTGTGCGATACCCTGCGGATTTGAGTGGGCATACGAATCGACATGTGGTGACATCAAGGATCCCAAATTATTACACCCTGTCGTTGGTGGTGCGTCGCGAGGAGAATCTGTTAGACTAGCCCTTGATGCCATAAAAGAATGCTCTCCAAAGTACGTGCTCGTGCACGATGCTGTGAGGTGTTACTGTTCACAGAAGATTGTAACAAGCGTGGTAGATTCCCTGAAGAATGGCGAGTCAGCCGTAGTGCCTGCGATACGTCCAGTTGATTCTCTGATGTTACGGGGGAGTAGCATCGATAGGAATGAAGTGCACATTGTGCAAACCCCTCAGGGCTTTAAGTATGATGTACTTTGCTTACTGTATGAGAAGTACAAAACTGTTGAACTCAGTGATGAGGCATCGTTGTGTGGCCTTGATGACATCCGTATCCACGTGGTTGATGGTGACGTAGCCAATAAGAAGTTGACATACAAATCTGACGTAGGAGAATGTACTACACAGCGCGTTGGCTTCGGGTATGACGCGCATAGATTCTCATGCGATGGGAATCGGACGCTACGTTTGATGGGAATCGAAATTCCAGATCATCCCGGACTGGATGGGATATCTGATGCAGACGTCGGCATCCACAGTGTAGTGGATGCGATACTGGGCCCCCTCGGGGAGGGGAGCATCGGGGAGCATTTCCCAATAAATGATTCGGCCTGGGTTGGAGTTGATTCTGGTGTATTTCTAGAGCACTGTCGCAAACGCCTTATAAGGTTCAACTCGGAGATAGTCAACATAGATACGACAATAGTGTGTGAAAGTCCGAACATCGCAGCGTATGCGAAAGCAATGAAAGCAGCAATAGCAAGGTGTTTGCTGATCGACGAAAGCGCTATTAATGTGAAGGGCAAAACAACCGAGGGTATGGGGTTTGAGGGGCGCAGAGAAGGCATCTCGGCCTACTCTGTTGCGATGATAAGTTCTCGTGCGTCGATAGACTAACTACCTCAAGATCGATCTTACCAAGGCAAGTGAAACCTTCATCTTCCTGCCGACAAGCTTGCTATCTATGATGCTGACCCAGTGGTTAATTGATTCGTACGATCTGTCAATTCTATTCAAGATGTATTGCACCACTTCACCACAGACTGACAGGCCCCGCTGCTGCAGCATCTTTTCGATAATCAACGGGGCGGCTATCTCATCTGGCTTCTGTATCCTTACAACGCTCATTGTCGATATCCTGGATTTCACGTCGTGTAACTTCACCGGCCAGCTGTTGGGATACGTCTTCGAAGTCATCAGGAGAAATGCGTTCTTAGACTTAATTGTGTTGTATATATAGAACATGAGCATGTCATCACCCAACTCGTCCGCATCATCAAGTACGTAAAATTTTTGGGAGGAACCACTGGTGAGATCAAACCACCCACTGACGATATTATCGCGTCGTAGGCTGAGTATATCGGCACTTAACCTTGTCGCCCACATCGTCGCAAGATGTGTCTTACCTGACCCTTTCTCTCCTACAAGGCAAACGAAATTTTCGCGAATTGCGAACGGCCACTTTTCGAGAAATTTGAACGCGTACTCATTACAGGAGCTCACGACGAATCCCCCCGCATCACGCGGGAACGCCCACGAAACGGGAAGGACTAATTGCTTTGCGTGCTGCTCCAAAGTGTTACGGAACTGCAACCGTCACGCCGTCCAGCTCGTCGGATATAACTACCTGACAGGCTAACCTGGACAATGGGGCAGCATTGGGAAGCACATCTAAGACATCAGCTTCAGAGTCTGACGCTGGCTTTAGCTTGCTAGTGTATGCAGGATCAATGACCACATGACATGTTCCGCAGACTCCTGCTCCGCCACATCCACCGAAGATTTTAACTCCGTTACGATTCGCAGCTTCGAGCAAAGTCTCTCCGTTTAAGGCCTCAACCTCTGTGGTACTAGTTCCGTGCTTAAAAATAATTTTTGGCATTCCTACATATCCCTCCTTAAGATTTGCTACGTGCTAGCTTTGCAAGCACAAACTCCAACTCGGACTCCAAACATAGTCCCAGCGTTACTGGACTCCTCGGTGATAGTGTGGCAGTGTTCCTATGAGTCTTTTCCTTGATGGCTCTGATCGTAGTTTTGGTAGTGCCTATTAACGCGCAGATATCCCTCTCACTCATCTCAGGGTAGTATCTCAATATCCACGCTATTGCATCTGGCTTATCCTGTCGCTTTGCGAGTGGGGTGTACTTACGTGCCGGCTTCTTGTTTCTTTCAAAATACACGTTGTGCCTGAGTTGAAGCGATGCGTCTGGATCCCTCTCGCACCTTTTGATTTCATCCATTGTAAGCTGCGAGGACATGATCGGATCAAACCCGGCCATTCTTGTGTCAACATCCCCATCTGCAAGTGATTCAATCTCCAACAGGTGGAGCCCACAGAAACGTGCAATCTGCGCAAATGTTAGCGACGTATTTTCAAGAAGCCAGATAGCAGTTGCCTTAGGCATCAAGGGCAATTCCACGTATGCACACATTAATCATCAAACACGATACTGTGAAGTCTACCGCAGCCATCACCAAAACTCAACATCCACGTCACCTCCCCATCATTAAACTTTTTCCAACCCCTTAACCGCCACCCTATCACATCCACAGGAGGTAGTTAGTAATAGGAACTGACAACTAAGGGTATGGAGATTTCCAGTAATGCAGCAACAGGGCCACAGACAGCTTCAACATCTCCAAACTCTTGCTGTAGCACTTGGTCTTCCTCTGTAGTCTGGCAAGACA
>JAISWU010000006.1 GCA_031270735.1 Holosporales bacterium
TACTCCTGTTCCTATCATCACCATTGATGATAGTAGTACTAACTTGTTCATTGGGTCTTTCCTCCCCCATATAGATTCTTATGTATATGATAAGGGGGGGAAGGTTAAGGAATTATGAAGATGGTGAGAAAAATGTTTAGGGGGGATCTTGATATGGTTCTGGAAGGTAAGTGGTTCGCCTCAAATTGATGTGAGGTTGTACATAGTGTCCAGTCGCAATTGACACAGCCTGCGGGCTTGATATAAACTGACCGGTAGTGAGTGGGAAGGGTGGCCGAGTGGTTAAAGGCAGCAGACTGTAAATCTGCCGACGTTAGTCTACGTAAGTTCGAATCTTACCCCTTCCACCACGATTATAGAGTAGCGGGTGTAGCTTAATGGTAAAGCCCCAGCCTTCCAAGCTGGCTACGTGGGTTCGATTCCCATCACCCGCTCCAAAAGGATTAGATAGATGAGGGTTGTCTAGCCGTGTGGAGATTGTTTGGTACGCCAAAATTCTGGGATAGGAATGATGGTGTCATTGTCAAGTTACTTGAGCCAGTATCGAAGATATATAACGCCATATCTAGCGCGAGGTATAGTTCTGTAACACCGGAAGCAGTAGCGATTCCAACAATATGCGTTGGCAATGTTGTAGTCGGTGGGGCCGGAAAGACTCCTATAGCTGCCGCAGTATGTGAGTTATTGAAGAACGAAATGCGCACCCCGCATATAATATCGTCAGGGTACGGAGGCTATATCAAAAACGTCGTGAGAGTTGATGATAGAATTCACACGTACCTGCAGGTTGGAGATGAGGCGCTACTGTTGTCGAGGGTTGCCCCGACGTGGATAGGCAAAAATAAGGCACATGCGTGCAGAGCAGCGATCTCAGCCGGTGCGGATGTGATAGTGATGGACGACGGACTGCAGAACAACACCGTCGCAAAAAATTTGAGTATCTTGGTGGTAGACTCGGTACAGGGCTTCGGGAACGAAAGGGTATTACCAGCTGGGCCCCTGCGGGAAACCGTAGAGTCAGGAATAAGAAAGTCAGACATAGTGCTGATCATCGGTGAAAGGAACGAGGCCATCGAGGATCGAGTCCTCTCCATCAGTAAGGACATGAAGATTTATCACGCGAAAACCGAGGCTGTGCACCAGGCACCAGAACTTGCAGCAAAGGTCATCGGATTCTGTGGACTCGGATATCCCAGTAAATTCAAGGCGACCCTGGAGCAAGCCGGGTACAATGTCACTGACTTCATAGTTTTCCGAGATCACCACGCGTACACCATAACAGAGATTCAGAAGCTCATCACGATGGCCAGGAGAGTGGACGCAAGGCTAGTCACCACTTGGAAGGATTACGTCAAGATCCCGAGCGTATTTAAGGACGACGTGGAAGCTATAGGTGTCCAGCTGAAAATCGAGGAGGACGAATTCTGCCACTCTCTCATTGGCTCTCTCACGAAAATCAGGTAACCATCGTCTCGCTGCTCCTACTGGGCGACGACTTACCACGAAGATGCCGCATCATTATTTTCCCTCGGAGAGGTGGCGCTCCTATCCCTCCCCTCAAGGGAGGGGAGCTGCTGGCCCGTGACCGCGGTCACTGGCCCTCTCCCACCTCACATCTCCTTGCTGACTCCGCTGGTCACTACTCCGCCCCCAGCACTTTCCCTTCTAATTTGTGAAGTGCCGCTGCTTCCTCTTCGGTCACCATAGTCTTGTTTCCAGCGATGAATTGACCCGCCTTTGCTCTGCCCATTATGCCTGCTAACGCATCCTTCAGCCCGGGCACTAGCCTAAAGCCCTTCCACTTGCGTACCGATATCAGGCCTGTCTCTGAGCCCCTGGATCTAGCCCGTCCCCTGTGCCTAGGTGAGCCCTGCTCGCCCAAATCTCTGAACCGCATGAGGATCTGGTTCATACCATCCGCCTCCTCGTTTGTGGGGCGGATCTCACCACTGTTTGCAGCATACCCAAACACCGTCATGGTACCAGCAACGATCACTAGGAACCTTAAAATGGCTATCTTCACGCAATGCGTCCCTCTCTATCACCGTATCAGACGCTAACCCCATTCCAGAACATAACCCCACTAGGCATACTGCTTTGACTAAACTTCTCATCACTCACCGAACAATCAAACTCCTATAATTCGGTTAGCAACTTCGCTCCAGACATACAATGACAAAAATCCGATTAATTTTGGGGGAGAGGTCGTGCAGATTGACGACTCTTCTTTCGTTCCATCACACCAGCTTGTTATACCATTTCAAGCTTTTGTATCGCCTGTATAAAATAACTTGATTGATTGCCAGCCAGCCGGCTACCAATGCGTAGAGATGCCGCACGGAAACATACGACTCCATGCAATACAAAACTACGATCGGACCAGAAACAATGATCCAGAAACATACTTGATTGACAGTAGTTGCGTACTTTGAATCACCTCCCGCAATCAAAATTCCCCAAATTGAGTACAGTAGCGTTTCAATGGTCACGTCGAGAGCCAACAAAATTAGGCACATTTTTATCTCAGAATATAGCTTTGAAATATCGCCAGAGGCCATATTCAAAAGTTTAATTATCCACTCTGGATATAGCACAAGAGGAATCGCAATGATTAATCCGAAGCACAATGATATCTTCACGAATAGTTTCCTGGTTTTTTCTATGGATTGCAAATCTCTGCACCCAATCATATTTGCGCTTATCGTTGCAGATCCTTTGTTCACTCCTTCGGCAACAAATATGAAAAATACGTACAAGCTTGAGCATATGCCAAATACGGTTGCTTCGTCTTTTGATGTGCGACTTACAGCAACATGCATTATGTACCAAGCGAATATCATGATGAAGTTTCCCAATGATATCGGAAAGCCAATTCTCAAGCATCCCTTGAACAAACTTCCATTGAAGCTGCGATTCTGAAAAGTTCTATAATTGGTGCGATTTGATCTCTTGAAAAACACAAATGCCAGAATTGCAATCTGAATAAATTCAGCGATCACTGTGGCGATAGCAGCTCCAAGACAGCCAAGATTAACTTCGTAAATCAAAAAGTAAGCCAGGAAGGTATTTGATAGCATCCCGACGACAATGGATATGGCAATGATTCTCGTTTTGCCTTGCCCAATGAAGAACGCAGCTAACGCAACTCTTATCGACGGCAGCATCGCGAAATACATCAGTATCTTCTGATACTCAATACCCTCTTTCGCGTAATATGAAGGGTACATATTCAAATAATCTGAAAAATATGCGATCAAAAAGCATGGCAAGCACGCAAACATTGACATGTAAATCATCTGCCAGGTTGGAGCTGCGAGTTTTTCATACTGTTTAGATCCATTGTACTGCCCGACAAAGACTTCAGCTGAATCGGCCAACCCAATAAACAAGAACGAAAATGTTGAAACGAAATGTCCCGCTATTACAGCAGCTGTCATCGAATTAACCGAGTATCCCGCTAACATAAGCCTATCTATTAGGTACATCAGGTTCGCAGACATAGCTGACAGGACCATCGGCAAAGTCACTTTCAGAATGCCTTTTAGCGATGAGTCTATTACCTGGTGAGACACTCTATAGCGACTCAGGGATAATTATTCTTGACGACAGTGACTGTTTTTGGAGAATCACATAGTCCGTAGACACAGTTCAAAACCACTCAAGAATCAACAGATCTATGATATCACTGAAAATTTACCGGAGCTATTCAATTCCACCTTATCTGGCGGAGATTGCCTTTTTGGCGTTATAACTCCACCCATGGTGTTCAAATTCAAACACATGTGAGACGCCTCATCATCATGCCCAAAATAAGCAACCAAATTTAATGTCAGGATTGTCACCATTCCTTAAGGAAGAGTTAACATGTTTGGGAAAATGTTTATGGGAGGCTACCCCACTCATCACCCTACCAAAACACCATTTCCCTTTGGAACGAAACCCTAACCACAATTTACGAAACGTATTGTCAAGGCCTATAGAGCGGTAGCGTGCCTTGACAACTAGAGTGGAGTAAATTGTTATAATTGAGTTAGTCCAAAAGGGGAGTGAGTAGCCTCCTTCCCTAACCTACACAGTAACTCTCCCGATACGTCGATCCGGTGCTCGAATGCTCATGTACATCTTTAGTACACCCCGCCCTGTGCTCCGTGTATCCTTCCGGTAGACTCGGAGGTTATGGAAGGAATCTAATATTGGAACCGGAATCATCGCCAGGTGATTCACTGATTAGAGAGGTGTGGAGGGAGGCCCCTTAGTTACCAGTACTTAGTAAGCATTCTGATTCTGGAAGCTAAAGAAGGATGATCTACTTTTTCGAATCATCAAACCTATCTCTGTACTTACCTATGCCACCGAATGTCTCACTGAGAATGCCGGCGGTCTTACCACCACTCTCTGTGCTCTCACTGACGATGTCGATCTCCTGTCCCTTCATTAATCTCGATACAGACCTCACAACACCATCCTGAGAGAACACGATGACGACAGCTTGCTGATCAATAGTCTTGTGATCTAGGAACCCATTCTTTTCGGTCTTTTTCGCTACGTAGAACCAGCGATAACTACCGTCTCCGGTAGACACAGACGAGCTAGCCGTAGGAGAACCTACCTTTTCAAAAACATTCTGCTCCCTATCCTTGCCGATAACAATTTTGTCGAAATCACTGAACTCGCCGACGTACCCGCGGCTCATTACCACTTTCTCACAGGCACCAACAAGGACAGACAGCGTAATCAAAGCCCCGATGTGAGACAGCCTCATATTCGTGTTACCCATCCCCAGAGGGACTTTCTGAAACTCGATCAACCAACTCTATGACTGCCATAGGAGCCGCATCCCCATATCTAAACCCAGCCTTCATTATCCTGGTATATCCACCAGGCCTGTTCCGGCATCTCGGTGCTATATCATCAAACAGCTTCTTCACGACCTCGTTACTCTGAAGCCTAGAGACCAGTATTCTGCGGGCGCTGAGAGTGCCCTTTAACGCCATCGTGATAAGCTTCTCCACGATCGGACGCAACTCCTTCGCTTTGGGCAGAGTAGTCTTTATCTGCTCATGCCTTAGCAGTGAGCATGCCATCGCCCTAAACATCGCCTTCCGGTGCGAGCTGGTCCTATTCAACTTTCGCTGCGCGTATCCGTGTCTCATAACAGCACCTCCAACTAAACGTACTGATCGTCCAATTTCTTGGACAACTCATCAAGATTCTCTGGTGGCCAATCCGCCACTGTCATTCCAAACGACAGCCCCATGGATTCCAACAGAGCCTTGATTTCATTAAGGGACTTCCTCCCAAAGTTCGGGGTCCTCAGCATATCAGCTTCCGTCCTATGAATCAGATCACCTATGTAGAAGATATTCTCGTTCTTGAGGCAATTCGCAGATCTCACAGAAAGCTCCAACTCATCAACCTTACGCAGCAGGCTCTTATTAAATGGCAAATCATCGGCGCTTTCTTTGCCAATCTCCCGATTCTGGATTTCATCGTAGTTCACAAACAGTGCGAAATAATCTCGCAGTATCGCACTGGCTTGAGCCAGTGCATCATCCGGCTTGATTGACCCATCAGTCTTGATGCGCAGAATCAACTTATCATAGTCAGTTCTCTGCTCTACCCTCGTCTGCTCAACCTCATAACTCACAAGCGTAATTGGACTGAATATCGCATCAACTGGAATGCAACCTATGACTTCACGATCGGGATTACGTGCAGCAGGTACATACCCAGTGCCGTTCTCAATGGTCAGCTCCATACGTATTTCGGCATCAGTAGATGTGGTACATATCACATGATTCGGATCCATGATCTCCAGGTCACTCGGGCATTCGATGTCCTTCGCGCATACCACCTGTGCTCCCTTAACAGCTATCCGAACATGTCTTAGCCTCTCAGAATGGAGCTTAAGCCTGAGAGCCTTCAGGTTCATGATGATCTCTGATACATCCTCCCTCACACCAGGGATCGCTGAAAACTCATGAGCTACTCCGTCTATCTTCACAGACGTAACGGCAGAACCCTCTATGGAGGAGAGTAAGACCCTCCTCAACGCATTGCCAAGCGTAATCCCAAAGCCCCGCTCAATGGGATCAATCACTATCGTCGCGTCCCTCAGCTTCGGATCAGAATACCGCACATCGACCCGACCCGGCATTATCAGTTTACCATGAACATCCATGCGAAATACTCCAATAAAATATGCTAGTTTCTTCGGGCCTTCGGAGGCCGGCATCCGTTGTGCGGGATCGGAGTCACATCAGTAATCGACGTAATCGTAAACCCGGCAGCCTGTAGTGACCTTACCGCTGTCTCTCTTCCTGCTCCTGGCCCTCTAATAACAACACGAACGTTTTTAACACCATGCTCCGCGGCCTTCTTAGCAGCATCCTCGGCAGCTAACTGAGCAGCATACGGCGTCGATTTACGTGACCCCTTGAAGCCAACCACACCACCAGAACCGAACGAAATAGTACCACCCGCCTCATCAGTGATAGTAACTATCGTGTTATTGAAGGTAGCGTTGATATGCGCAACAGCATTGACAACTCCCTTCCTATCCTTTTTCTTCGTTCTGCTAACAGTCTTCTGTACCATAATCTTCCTACTATCTAGTTACCATCTTCTTGCCAGCAATCGGAATGGCTTTACCCTTCCTGGTTCTGGCATTAGTATGAGTACGCTGCCCACGGACTGGAAGCCCCTTGCGGTGACGAAGCCCCCTATAACATCCGAGATCCGTAACGCGCTTAATGTTCAAGGACACCTCTCTCCTGAGATCACCTTCAACCTTATAGTCGCTATCAATGATCTCCCTGATCTTCAAGACCTCAGCATCAGTTAGGTCGAACACCCGCTTCTCATCTGGAATACCAGCCTTCTTAACGATGCTCTGTGCATGATACGGTCCTATGCCATATATGTACCTCAGACCAATCACCACCCTCTTCTGGGTCGGTATGTTAACACCTGCAATACGCGCCACTACTCCCTCTCCTTCTCACTTAAGATACTGTGTATCGTCCTTCTGACATCGTCCAACCCAAGGCTCGCATCCACCACCCTCAGTACCCCAGTGCTCAAGTAATGATCTACCAGCGGCCCTGTTTTCTCGTGATACTCAGATAGCCTCTTCTTCAACGCAACCTCATTATCATCTGTCCTACGGTTGAACTTTCTGCCACCACAGGAATCGCAAACACCATCTACCACCGGATGCAAAAAGAAGTCGTTGAACACTTTACCACAGTTCGAGCACTTATATCTACCAAGAATCCTCCCAAGCACTATATCATCTCCAACCGCAAAATTCAAAACGAGATCTACATCCTGGTCGAACTCATTCGCTAGACCCGACAGACCTTCTGCCTGTCCTACAGTTCTCGGGAATCCATCAAACAACAGCCTCGCTCTTTTCTCGGAGCTTAGCTTATTCAACTCGCTCCCGACGAGGTTCAGGATTACAGCATCAGGTAGTAGCTCTCCAGCATCCAGCAATTCACCAACAGTCCTGCCACGTTCCGTAACTGGCGTCCCCCGGCTTGTTCTCAGTATATCACCAACCGATATAACGGAGAACCCATAATCATTAACCAGGAACTCAGACTGCGTTCCCTTCCCGCAGCCGGGAGCTCCTAACAGTACGACCCATAGACTTCTCATACTATATCAACCCCTTCGCCCTTCCTCTTTTGAACAGTCCCTCATACTGCTGGGCAATCATGTGAGATTGGAACTGCGCCACCGTATCAATCGACACATTCACTACGATCAGGAGGCTCGTACCACCGAAGTAGAACGGCAGTGATATCTGAGACAATATGATCTCCGGAAGCATGCATATGAAGCACAGGTATATCGCACCGATCAGCGTCAACCTCGTAAGGATCACCTCGATGTAATTTGCCGTGGTCTCACCAGGACGTATCCCAGGAATGTAGCTTCCAGACTTCTTTAAGTTGTCGGCAGTGTCCTTTGGGTTAAACATCAACGCCGTGTAGAAGAATGCGAAGAACACGATTGCTGCTACGTAGCATACCATGTACAGCGGCTGGCCATGACTGAAGATTCTTGAGATGATCCCGAAGATCGATTCCGGATCCACATCGACGAACCCAGACACCGTCATCGGAAGCAACAGTATCGATGAGGCGAATATGGGAGGAATAACACCAGCATTGTTCAGCTTTAGAGGGAGGTGGGTACCCTGTTGCTGTGCCGGCATACCAGTAGCCATCTGCCTCTTTGGATACTGTATTGGAATTTTCCGATTGGCCTTCTCCATGAACACGATGAACGCGATCACTCCAACTACCATCACTATCAATATGAACAACGACATCACGGAGATCGCCCCCTGCTTTCCCATGGCGAATGTGTTAAACAGAGCTGATGGAAGGTTTGCTACGATACCAGAATAAATTATAATCGATGAGCCATTCCCGATACCCCTGGAGGATATCTGCTCACCCAGCCACATGATGAACAACGTCCCCCCCGTAAGGGTTGTCATCGTAGAGAATCTAAAGATCATCCCCGGATCCAACACGGCACTCCCGGAATGCCCCATCATCCTCTCGAGCCCAACGGCGATTCCGTATCCCTGCATCAACGCAAGCGACACCGTCGCATACCTGGTGTACTGATTGATCTTCCTCTTCCCAGCCTCACCCTCCTTCTTCATAGCCTCCAGCTGGGGCGACATAGATGTCAGAAGCTGAATTATGATGCTCGCCGAAATATACGGCATGATGTTCAGTGAGAAGATTGTCATACGACCAATGGCCCCACCTGAGAACATATCGAGTATCCCAAACAGACCACCCGCATGGTTCCGTGTAAACTCAGCAACGACAGCTGGGTTGATGCTAGGAAGTGGAATGTACGTACCAAGTCTGTAGATGACCAGGATGATCACCGTAAACCAAATCCTCTTCTTCAGATCGGCTGCCTTCTTGAATGATGAGAGGCTGAAGTTCTTTGCGAGCTGTTCTATCGGAGATGCCATCTACTACCCTTACTCTATCACCAGTGTTCCGCCGGCTTTCTCCAGCATCTCCTTGGCCTTCGCACTGGCACGTGTTACACATACCTTCACTGCAGTGTCTATCGTACCATTGGCAAGCAATGAGATACCATCCATATATGAAGGCATGTACCCTATCCTCACCAGAAGATCCTTGTCTATTGCCGCTCCACTCTCCAAGAGCCCTTTCCCCATAATCCTTGTAATCTTGTAAAAATCCAGCTCGTATAGCTTGGCCCGATTGACATTAACGAACCCACGCTTCGGGAGCCTTCTGTAGATAGGAGTCTGACCTCCTTCGAATCCATTGAGGCTTACTCCGGAGCGAGCCGTCTGGCCCTTCCCTCCCCTTCCAGAGGTCTTTCCCAAACCGGATCCAATGCCGCGACCAAGCAGCTTCGTCTTCTGACGGGCCCCCTTGTTGTCCCTAATGGTATTCAGTCTAAATTCACTAGCCATAACAAATCACCTACGATATAACCTCGACCATGTGACTGACCTTCTTGATCAGCTCACCAACCGAGTGGCTCCATTTAAGCACCTTCTCCGAACCAATCCCTCTAAGTCCGAGCGACTTCAAATACAGCGCCTGCTTCTTATCACGCCTGATCTGACTCCCTATCTGCCTGACCCGTACGGTCCCTTCAGAATCTACACTTACCATCTCACACTCCTCCTACTTCACGGCCGTCTGTACTTTTTCAGCACCATGTGTACTAGATCTCCGATCCAATATCTCAGGTAACTTCTTCCCGAGTTTTGCGGCTACCTGCCTCGGTGACTCCACTCTACGAAGAGCTGTAAACGTCGCGCGCACAACATTGTGGTAGTTCCCTGAGCCGACAGACTTACTGACGACATCCTGAACACCGAGTGCTTCAAAGACGGCCCTCATCGAACCACCGGCAATCACACCGGTTCCTGCCGGAGCCGCCCTCAAGAAGACTAGACCAGCCCCAACCCTAGCAGACACGTCATGCCTGATTGTGCGCCCCTCTTTCAGAGAGACCCTTATCATACTCTTCTTCGCCTTCTCGGAAGCTTTCTTAACAGCGTCAGGAACTTCTCGCGCCTTCGCAGAAGCGTAGCCAGCTCGGCCTTTACCATCTCCAACAACTACAAGAGCAGAGAACCTCATGTTCTTACCGCCCTTCACGACCTTGGTAACACGTCTCACGCTTACCAGCTTCTCAATTATCTGTGACTCTTGAGACTCGCCATGCTTCTTTCTGTTATCCCTATCGTTCTCTCTAGCCACTATAGCCCCCTAAAAAACAAGTCCATTTTCGCGCGCGCTCTCAGCAAGAAGTTGCACCCTACCGTGATACAGGAATCCAGACCTATCGAACACAACCTCCTTAATGCCCTTATCAAGCGCAGCCTTCGCTATAAGCTTCCCAACGCAGGCAGCAGCCTCCTTGTTTCCGCCGTTCTTCACAACTTCCTTCACAGCTTTCGACAACGTCGAAACGTGAGCCACTGTGCTCTTACCTGAAACATCCAATATCTGTGCATATATGTTGTTGTTAGTCCTGTGGACAAGCAACCTACACCTCCCACAAGATGTCCTGGAGATTTTGTAGCGCTGCCTCCTCTTACGTATCTCTCTCAATTCACCAGATGTCTTCATGGCTACTTCCTCTTCCCTTCTTTCCTATAGACGAACTCACCAGACCGCACGACTCCTTTGCCCTTGTACGGCTCCGGTTTTCTGTATCCTCTCAACAAGGCAGCAACGTCACCAACCTGCTTCTTAGAGTAACCACTCACTATCATCAATGTGGGCTTCGGACAAGCTATAGAGATACCATCTGGTATATCATATTCTATATCGTGGCTAAATCCAAGCTGCATCACCAGCTTCTTACCACTGACTGCTGCCTTGTATCCAACTCCCACCATCTCGAGCTCAACCTTGAATCCATCAACAAGTCCTCGGATGATGTTACTAACATTCCTCTGTGACGTACCCCAAAGGGCCCTAGTCGCCTGCTCTTGATTTACTGGCTCAAACAAAATTCCGTCGCTGGAAACATTGACCTTGATGCACTGCGGAACACAGTACCTCTGCTCGATCCCGGCCTTCTTGATGTTCAACACATTGTTCTCACAGACAACGCTTATCCCGGTCGGAATCTCAACCTTATGTTTCCCTACTCTAGACATAGCAGTTACCTCTCTAGAACACCGAGCAAATAACCTCTCCGCCAACGGAGAGCTTTCTTGCATCTACATCAGACACCATACCCCGACTAGTCGAGATAATACTTATGCCAAGTCCATTCCTAACGAGCGGCAAATTTTTTATCGAAGAGTAAACCCTACGCCCAGGCGTCGATATTCTCTTTATCTCGCTGATGACAGGCCTACCCTCATGGTACTTCAACTCCACCCTGAGAATCTTATAGCAGACTCCCTCGTTCTCCACGATGGTGAACCCTCTGATGTATCCCTCATTCAACAGAACTCTGGCTATGGCCTCACCCTGCTTGAACATCGGACAATCCACGGTTTGCTTCCGTGCCATCTGCGCATTCCTGATTCTCGTTACGAAATCACTGACTGAATCAACTAAGCTCATACCCCCCTCACCAACTGGCCTTGACTACGCCCGGCAGCATACCGGCGGAAGCAAGTTCTCTCAATGCTATCCTCGACAACCCAAACTTCCTGTAATATCCCCTTGGGCGTCCAGTCAACGAACACCTGTTCCTGACTCGCACGCTTGAGGAATTCCTCGGCATCTCAGCTAACCTGTGTACCAACGCAAGGCGATCCTCAAAGGATATATCTGGCCTTCTTATCTCGGTCCTCATTTTGATTCTCGTAGCCTTCTTATTCTCGACCATCCTCATCCTCTTTTTGTTATTCTCAATAGAGCTCTTTTTGGCCATATCCCTTCTTACTTCCCTCCTTTATCTCAACTGGTAAATGGTAAATTGAATGCCTTGAGCAACGACAAGGCTGTCTTATCGTCCCTCGCTGTTGTGCAGATCACTATATCAAATCCCCTGATCTTATCTATCCTGTCATAGTTAACCTCGGGGAAGATAATCTGCTCCTTCACTCCCATCGCGAAATTCCCGTTGCCATCAAAACACTTCGACGATAGGCCCCGGAAATCCCGAACCCTCGGGAGCGCTATGTATGCGAGCCTGTCCATAAACTCATACATCCTATCACCACGGAGAGTAACCTTCGCTCCGAGGTTCACGCCTGCTCGTAGCTTGAAACCGGCAACTGACTTCTTAGCTTTGACTATGACGGACTTCTGCCCTGCAATTACCGTCAACTCATCAGCTATCATCTGAGCAACTTTGCTATCCTTAGCCGCGTCAGATGAGGTACAGTTTAGAACTACCTTCTCCAATCTAGGTACCATGAAATCATTGGAATAACCAAACGCTTCCTTGAGCTTGCCTCTGATCTCTGAAAAATATTTATCCTTGGAGTAACTCATCGTCCGATACCACCTACAACATTGCCTGACTTCTTGAAGTACCGCACCTTCTTACCATCCTCAACCTTATATCCAACCTTCGCAGGAGCGTTCGTCGTCGGATCAACTAGCGACACGTTCGATATATCTATTGGCATCGCCTTCCGGTACGGGCCATCGGGGTGCTTGTAGTCGGGCTTTGCATTCCGCATCACTGTATTGATGTTCTCCACCACGACCTTCCCCTCATCCAAGAGAACCTTGGTAACAGTACCGCGTCTGCCTTTATCCCTGCCTGTGATGACCTGGACGACATCCCCCTTCTTTACCTTAAATTTCGGCTGTGTCATTTTACAAAACCTCCGGAGCAAGCGAAACAATCTTCATGTACCCTGCACTCTTGAGCTCCCTCGTCACCGGCCCGAATATACGGCTACCAATTGGCTCGCCCTGCTTGTCTATCAGGACCACCGCGTTGCTGTCAAACGCAATCTGCATTCCATCAGATCTCCTTACTGGGGTCTTAGTCCTAACTATCACAGCCTTGTGAATGTCACCTTTCTTAACCTTTCCCCTCGGGATAGCACTCTTTATGGTGACTACAATCACATCACCAACTCCAGCGTACCGCCTCTTCGAACCACCAAGAACCTTGATACACAAAACCTCCTTGGCACCAGAATTATCAGCAACTCCCATTCTCGACTCTGCCTGGATCATCGTTACCCCCTCAACTCAACCTTAGAGCCGACGACCCATTTCTTGGTCTTAGAAATTGGCCGAGACTCAATGATCTTGATGGTGTCCCCTATTTTATACTCATTCGCCTCATCATGTGCTGCGTACTTCTTATGGCGCTTAACATACTTCTTGTAGACCGGATGCATGAGCCGCTGCTCAACTTGCACCACAACGGTCTTATCATTCTTGTCGCTAACGACAACTCCTTGTAACTCCCGACGTGGCACTACTTCGCCTCCTTCTTCTTCAACTGAGCTAACCGTGTCATAACCCTCGCTACATCCCTTCTACATGCTCTCATGGCAGAGGTCTTTACCTCCTGCCCTGTCTTCACTGAGATCCTCATGTTCATGTGCGCTCTCTTCAGATCTGTACACATCTTGTACAGCTCGTCAGCTCCCTTCTGCAACAAATCAGCAAACTTCATACGATCACCATCAACCAACACGCTTTACAAATTTCGTCTTTATCGGAAGCTTCGCTGTAGCCAGACCGAAGGCCTCTTGGGCCATCTCCTCTGAAACACCATCAAGCTCAAACATCACACGACCAGGTCTTACTCTGCATGCCCAATACTCTGGTGAGCCCTTACCACTTCCCATGCGAACCTCAGCAGGTTTCTTTGATACCGGCAGATCAGGAAACAATCTAATCCATATCCTACCGGCTCTTTTCATGCACCGCGAAATCGTCCGCCTTGCCGCCTCTATTTGCCTCGCCGTAATCCTTGCAGGCTCGATTGCCTTCAGTCCGTACGCACCAAAGTTTATCTCGGTACCGGCGCACGCGATTCCCTTGATCCTACCTTTAAATGCCTTCCTGTATTTAGTTTTCTTGGGGAACAACATATCAACAAACCTCCATCATATCTTCTTATCTCTGGAGTACAGATCGCCTACCTCGTAGTCACCCTTGTAGATCCAGACCTTTATACCGCAGGTTCCGTACGTCGTCTTCGCAACACCTATGCTGAAATCCACGTCGGAACGCAGTGTATGAAGAGGAACGCGTCCCTCACGATACCACTCCGTCCTCGCAATCTCAGCGCCGTTCAATCTACCGGACACATTAATCCTAATTCCTTGAGCCCCGAGCTTCATAGCCGATTGCATGGCCTTCTTCATGGCCCTACGATAGGAGACTCTCTTCTCTATCTGAAACGCAATTCCCTCTGCTATCAGGTATGCATCCAACTCCGGCTTCCTGACGCTGACTACATTAATGCCAACCTCAGTCCCAGCCATCTTGGATAGCTGCTTCCTCAACTTATCTAAGTCTGATCCACCCTTGCCTATGAGCACACCTGGCCTCGATGCATATATCTCAACAGACGCCTTCTTGGCAGGCCGCTCAATCACAACCTTCGCGACTCCGGCAGATTTGTAATTCTTCTGAATGTACTCCCGCATCTCGAGATCTCTGCGCAAGAGATCAGCGTACTCCTTCCCAGCGAACCAGCGTGATTCCCACGTCCTCAGTATTCCTAGTCTCATCCCTACGGGGTTTACTTTTTGTCCCATGCTACTCTAGTTCCTTTCCTCCACCACCACAGTCAGGTTACTGAAGGGCTTCGTTATAACCTCGCCTCTTCCTCTCCCCCTTGGTCTATATCTCCTCAGCTTCAGACTATACCCAACATAAGCTTCCTTGACGTATAACGCCCCTTTATCCAGACCATGATTCATCTCGGCATTCGCCATAGCAGACTGCAATGTCTTCCTCACATCAACAGCGATACGCTTCTTGCAATGGGTCAATACACCAACAGCTTGCGAGGTCTTCATTCCTCTTATCATGGCAGCCACAAGATTCAGCTTCTGCGGGCTCACTCTAATCTTCCTTAAAATAGCTTTCGCGTTACCACTGACCATAGTCATCTCTTCGCCTTCTTATCAGCCCCATGCCCGTAGTACGTACGGGTCGGAGAGAATTCACCAAGCTTATGTCCGACCATATTCTCTGACACAGACACCGGCACGAACTTCTTGCCATTGTAAACACCGAACGTTAGCCCCACAAACTGTGGAATAATCGTCGACCGTCTCGACCATGTCTTGATCACATCAGACCTCCCAGAAGAACGCACCTTCTCTGCCTTCTCAAGCAAGCACCGGTCAAAAAACGGACCCTTCCAAACGGACCTTGGCACTTCACACACTCCCTATTTTCGCTTAGATATTATATACTTACCAGTGCGCTTATTGCTACGGGTTTTTTTACCTTTCGTCGATATACCCCACGGAGACACTGGATGTCTACCTCCGGAAGTTTTACCCTCTCCTCCACCATGCGGGTGATCGATCGGGTTCATCGCAACACCTCGGACACACGGCCTCTTTCCGAGCCACCTGTTCCGCCCGGCCTTACCATAGCTCCTGTTCTGATGATCAGGATTAGACACGGTACCAACAGTCGCAGTACACAGCCCATTAACCAATCTCTGCTCACCGGACGGCAGTCTCAAGATTACATACTCACCATCCCTACCAACAAGCTGAACAGACGAACCGGCGGCTCTCGCAAGCTGGGCCCCTTTACCTTTCTTCAGCTCTATGTTGTGCACCACCGTTCCAACCGGGATGTTCTTCAATAGCATCGCATTCCCCGGCTTGATATCAGCCTTGTCTGACGCGATGATCGAATCACCAACCTTCAGCTTCTGCGGAGCTATGATGTACTTTCGCTCGCCATCTTCATACTTGACGAGCGCTATGAACGCTGACCGATTGGGGTCGTACTCGATACGCTCAACGACAGCCGGCATGTCTTTCTTGCCACGGACATAATCGATAATTCTATACCTCTTCTTATGCCCCCCTCCCCTATTCCAGACTGTAATGTGTCCATGAGCATTCCTGCCCGCGGTTTCTGTCTTATGCTTCGTCAGCTTCTTGAACGGCCTACCCTTCCAGAGTTCAGACCTATCGATATTAACAAGCTGCCTTTGCGAGGTTGTTACTGACTTGTATTGCTTTAATCCCATCCTTTTATACTCCAACTCCTAACTCAATCACATTACCCGAAGCCAGCTTCACAACCGCCTTCTTGAAGTCTGCACGCTTGCCACGCCTCCCACGAAACACTCGCCGCTTCCCCTTACTCACGATGGTATTAACCGATACAACCTTAACTCCAAACACCCGCTCAACAGCGTTTCTTATCTCCGGTTTGGCAGCATGCTTATCCACAACGAAGACATACGCATTCCCCTTTTCAAGGAGCATGGTAGACTTCTCCGTCACAACTGGATATCTAACGATATCGTAGTCTCTAAGAGTCGCCTGTGTCCCGTCTATCATATCAACCTACCTTCTAATTCCTTCACTGCATCTACAGAGATTACCAACTTGTTCTTCCTGATGATGTCGTAAACATTCGCACCGATCTGCGGAACGAAGTCATATCCTACCACATTCGACAGGGCATCCACAACGTTACAGTCGCGTGCTGTATCAACAAACAATGCCGATCCTATCCCATCGAACCGTGCGATCATCTCCTTAGTCTTCAGCCTATGGTCACTGCTCAACGATGAAACAATCACCAAATTACCCTCCTTAGCCTTAGCGGATAAAGCCATTCTCAACCCAAGACGCCGCACCTTCTTCTGAAGCTTATATCCATGATCCCTCACAACAGGGCCGAACGAAATCGCACCTCCCCTGAACTGAGGAGCCTTCTTGGATCCGTGGCGAGCACCACCAGATCCCTTCTGCTTCACAAACTTACGAGTTGTCCTGCTAACCTCGGACTTGCTCTTCACCGAGTGATTACCGCTACGTCTCTTCGCTAGCTGCCAGAGAATAACCCTCGATAGTATGTCCTTCCTTGGGACGACACCAAACACCGAGTCGGACAACTCCAACTCACCAGACACATTGTTTTCGCAATCTAATATTTGAACTTTCATATTACTATCCCGCCTTCTTTATCGCATCACGAACGTACACTATGCCGTTCTTGCTACCGGGGACAGCACCACGCACCAAGATCACACCCCTCTCTTTATCAACAGAGTGCACCTTTAGATTCAATGTAGTGACGTTGACGTCTCCCATGTGCCCAGCCATTCTCTTGCCCTTAAACACCCTCCCTGGCAGGGTTCTGTTACCAGTAGATCCATGGCATCTATGGACGATAGACACACCGTGGCTAGCTCTGAGTCCACCGAATCCGTGCCTCTTCATAGCACCAGCAAATCCCTTGCCCTTCGTTCTGCCTGTCACGTCGACCAGCTGACCAGGCGCAAAGTGAGTCACGTCAACAACATCCCCCACGGTATACTCCGATGAGCTGCCGACTCTAAACTCCTTCAGAATTCTGAAGAACTTCGAACCGATTTTGTTGAAGTACCCCTGCTGTGGCTTGTTGATATGCTTCCCCTTGTCCTCTCTAGCTCCAAGTTGGACAGCTTCATACCCGTCATTGTCCTTACTTCTCAACGATACAACAGTACATGGATCTACCCTTAGCACCGTCACAGGTACCTGCGTACCATCGCTATCAAACAGCTGGATCATCCCAACCTTCTTAGCAATCAACCCTATTCTCATAGATTCCTCACCGGCCTACAACTTAATCTCGACATCGACGCCTGCGGCGAGGTCGAGCTTCATCAAAGCATCAACGGTCTGCGGCATCCAGTTCATTATATCGATCAAGCGCTTGTGCGTCCTAATCTCAAACTGCTCCCTAGACTCCTTGTTCACGTGAGGAGAGCGATTCACAGTGAACCTCTCAATCTTCACAGGAAGTGGGACTGGTCCGACCACCTCTGCTCCAGTCCGCCTCGCAGCTCCGACAATTTCTTTCACAGACTGGTCAAGAAGCCTGTAGTCGTAAGCTTTCAGGCGGATCCGAATGCTGCGATTTTTCTTTACCGAACTCATACCTTCTTCCCGTCCAATTCAAATGGTTACTTACTTAATGATCTTCGAGACAACACCGGCACCTACAGTTCTGCCACCCTCGCGGATAGCAAACCTCAGGTTTTCCTCCATAGCAATCGGTGCTATGAGCTCTACCTTAATACGCACGTTGTCTCCCGGCATCACCATCTCAACTCCACTCGGGAGAGTCACTGTACCAGTAACGTCTGTGGTCCTAAAGTAGAACTGCGGCCTGTAGTTTCCGAAGAACGGGGTATGGCGTCCGCCCTCTTCCTTCGTCAATACGTAGACCTCAGCTTCAAACTCTGTGTGCGGAGTAATCGTCCCTGGAGCAGCGAGAACCTGCCCCCTCTCCACTTCCTCCCTCTTGGTACCTCTGAGTAGCGCTCCGATGTTATCACCAGCCTCACCTTGATCCAGGAGCTTCCTGAACATCTCGACACCTGTCACGGTGGTCTTCTGAGTCGGCTTGATACCAACAATCTCAATTTCATCGCCAACCTTAATGATGCCACGCTCCACACGCCCAGTAACAACTGTCCCACGTCCTGAAATTGAGAAGACATCTTCAATCGGCAAAAGGAATGGCCTATCAATGGCCCTGACTGGCTGCGGGATATAACTATCGACAGCCTCCATCAGCTTCATTATTGACTCCTCACCCAGGGCCTTATCCTTGTCCTCGAGAACCGCTAATGCGGACCCCCGTACGATCGGAATATCTCCACCTGGGAAATCGTACGAACTCAACAGATCCCTGACCTCCATCTCAACGAGATCGACAAGCTCTGGATCATCCACAAGATCCATCTTATTGAGGTAGATGACAAGAGCCGGAACACCAACCTGACGGGCAAGCAACACGTGCTCCCTCGTCTGCGGCTTCGGGCCATCTGCAGCGGACACAACCAAAATGGCCCCATCCATCTGCGCTGCGCCTGTAATCATATTCTTGACGTAATCAGCGTGGCCCGGACAGTCAACGTGAGCGTAGTGTCTCTGATCTGTCTCATACTCGACGTGCGCTGTAGAAATGGTGATACCTCTCGCCTTCTCTTCAGGCGCACCATCAATCTGGTCATAGGCCTTAAATTCAGCCTTGCCGAGCTTTGACAACACACTTGTAATCGCAGCGGTCAACGTGGTCTTACCATGATCAACGTGACCTATAGTTCCTATATTGCAGTGAGGCTTCAGCCTCTCAAATTTTTCCTTCGCCATTTTCTAGCACCACTCCTTTCTAAAAAAACACTCCTGCCATTTTATGACATCTTGCTCTTAATTTCATCAGCTATCTGCTGAGGCACCTGCTCGTAGTGATCGAAACTCATAGAGAACTGAGCACGTCCCTGACTCATAGACCGCAGTATGTTAACATAACCAAACATATTTGCCAAGGGTACCATTGCAGAAATTTCTCTAGCGTTCCCACGTTGATCCATACCAGAGACTTGCCCTCGCCTACTGTTAAGATCTCCTATGATATCGCCCATGTAATCCTCGGGGGTCACAACATCAACCTTCATGATCGGCTCAAGTAACCTCGGTGCACACTTTGGGATTCCTTCTCTGAACGCAGCCCTCGCCGCAATCTCGAATGCCAACACACTTGAGTCAACGTCATGATATGCACCATCAACCAACGTAGCCTTAAAATCGATCAATGGGAACCCAGCAATGACACCTGTACCCATTGCAGAGTTCAACCCCTTAACAACACCTGGGATGTACTCCTTCGGGATGACCCCGCCGACAATCTTGTTGTCGAAGACGAACCCGGAGCCCGGTTCTAGAGGCTCGAAAATCAGCTTCATCCTCGCAAACTGCCCGGCTCCACCAGTTTGCTTTTTGTAGGTATAATCGATCTCGCCCTGTTTCGTTATGGTCTCCCTGTAAGCAACCTGCGGAGCACCAACCTTGGCGTCGACCTTGTACTCCCTCCTCAGTATATCAACCTTGATCTCAAGGTGCAACTCGCCCATACCCCTAATAATCGTCTGGCCAGTCTCACTGTCCGATGCCACCTTAAACGATGGATCCTCAGCCGCCAGCTTCGATAACGCTATCCCCATCTTCTCCTGATCTGCTTTCGTATTAGGCTCGATAGCTATCTCTATCACAGGATCCGGAAACTCCATCTTCTCGAGTATCACAGGCTTTGTTGGAGAGCACAGTGTCTCTCCGGTAGCTGTGTGCTTCAATGCACATACGGCCACTATGTCTCCGGCCGCTGCCTCTTTTATATCTTCACGATTGTTAGCGTGCATCAACAACATGCGTCCGATGCGCTCGTCCTTATCCTTAACGGAGTTCAGCACACTCGTACCTGATTTCAGAACGCCTGAGTACACCCTGACGAACATGATGCTACCAACAAATATGTCGTTCATGTTCTTGAACGCTAGCCCGCAGAACGGCTCATCGTCGCTAGGTCTCCTCACAGTATCATTGCCGTCCGTATCTGTACATGGCACGTCACCTATATCGAGCGGAGACGGGAGGTAATCAACGACAGCATCCAGCAGCGCCTGCACCCCCTTGTTCTTGAAAGCTGAGCCACAGAGCACGGGAACGAAGAGGCCTTTGATGGTACCGCTCCTAATGCACTTCTGTACTAGAGCTACATCTATCTCTCTACCATCGAGGTACGCTTCCATCGCGACATCGTCCGCCTCAACAACGCTATCCAACATCTTTTGGCGGTACTCAGTCGCTGACTCCAGCATGTCCCCGGGGATATCAACAACATCGTATTTTGCACCGAGATCCTCGTTATGCCAGATGTACGCCTTCATAGTAACAACATCCACAAGTCCTTTGAAGTCCGACTCTGACCCTATCGGGAGAGTCAGCACCACAGGCTTAGCACCGAGGCGGTCTACGATCATGTTGACGCAGTTATAGAAGTCAGCTCCCATCCTGTCGAGCTTGTTCACGAAGCATATCCTTGGCACCCTGTATTTATCGGCCTGGCGCCACACGGTCTCGGACTGTGGCTCAACTCCGGCAACACCGTCAAAGACAGCAACCGCTCCGTCGAGCACTCTCAAACTTCTCTCGACCTCAACTGTGAAGTCGACGTGCCCAGGAGTGTCGATGATGTTTATCCTATGATCCTTCCAGAAGCACGTAGTAGCAGCCGAGGTTATTGTGATACCACGCTCACGCTCCTGGTCCATCCAGTCCATCGTAGCGGCACCTTCGTGGACCTCACCAATCTTATATGACTTCCCCGTATAGTAGAGGATCCTCTCGGTCGTAGTTGTCTTACCGGCATCGATGTGAGCCATGATACCAATGTTTCTGTATTTCTCTATCGATGTTGCGCGCGCCATGTCTTTTCAAATCCTCCCGTTCATTACCATCTATAATGCGCGAACGCCCTGTTCGCCTCTGCCATTTTGTGGGTGTCTTCCCTCTTCTTAACGGAGGTCCCCTTCCCTGCCGATGCATCAAGCAACTCAGCAGCTAGCCTTTCTTCCATGGTCTTCTCAGACCTGGATCTGGCGGCCTTAATCAACCACCTAATGGATAGGGCCTGAGCTCGCCACGGGGAAACCTCGGTAGGGACTTGGTATGTTGCCCCCCCTACCCTCCTCGATCTTACCTCCAACGCTGGCTTCACATTTGTAATTGCATCTGTAAAGAGTTCAAGGCAGGTCTTCCCACCTTTACCATCGATCCTATCGAATGCGCCGTATAGTATCTTCTCAGACGTCGACTTTCTGCCCTCATACATCAGGCAGTTCATAAACTTTGTAACAACGATATCACCGTACTTCGGATCCTTCAGGACCTTCCTCTTCTCAGCGGCTCTACGTCTCGCCATACCTCAATCCCTTCTTAAAAACTATTTCGGTTTCTTCGCGCCGTACCTAGACCGCGCCTGCTTTCTGTCTTTGACACCCTGCGTATCGAGGGTACCCCTTATGACATGGTACCTCACCCCTGGGAGATCCTTAACACGACCACCTCTTATCATCACAACAGAGTGCTCCTGCAGGTTATGACCTTCACCAGGGATATAACCTGTCACCTCATACCCATTAGTCAAACGAACACGCGCAACCTTTCTCATAGCTGAGTTCGGCTTCTTCGGAGTAGTCGTAAAAACACGAGCACACACTCCCCTCTTCTGCGGACATCCCTCAAGCGCAGGAACCTTGTTCCTCACCACCTTCGGCCTCCTAGGCGACCTAATCAGCTGATTAATTGTAGGCATCAAACACCCTTCTAGTGTACACAAAAGTTCAACGGAACGCACCAACGGCGCAATCCTCATACAAGATTGTACTACACCCCTTGAATGCTGTCAATCACATCAAGTCGGTTTGAACTTGCTCCGTGACATCTCTATAGATCTATGGAGAAGCGTACAATTTGGCTGGGAGACCTGGATTCGAACCAGGGTTGACCGGTCCAGAGCCGGTAGTTCTACCGCTAAACTATCTCCCATCACCACTAATGTGATTAGAGCACATAAAGCAGCTTCCTTCAACACCGTAAGTACGGGATGTACAGTACGCCTCTGCGTGTTCTCTTTGACAGTGACGAGAATAGTATGTACTATGCACACAATCCCTGTTATGTAGAGAGCCTCGTGGTGTCATCATCAGTAAAGAAAGTTGCGGTGCTTGTTGGAGGATGGTCATCTGAAAGAGAGGTGTCTCTCAGGTCCGGTGGTAATGTAGCGAGATGCCTGGCAGGGATGGAATATGAAGTTGTCGAGATCGACGTCAAAAAAGACCTGCGATACTTCACCGATATACTCTATGCAGCAGCTCCTGATTTCGTGTTCAACATGCTTCACGGTACTGGAGGGGAGGATGGAGTTATGCAGGGCGTGCTCGACATGTACGGCGTGCCATACAGCAGCAGTGGAGTCCTCAGTTCTGCAATTTCTTTCGATAAGTCTATATGTAAGAAACTGGCTCGTTTCTCCGGGGTACGAGTTGCAGACTGGGTGGACATAACATCTGACGAGCTTGCAAATGTAAATCTTCCGGGTGGCCGGCAGATGCCGTACCCGTTTGTGGTCAAGCCAGTGATGAATGGATCCAGCGTCGGGGTATCTCTGATTTTCAATGAAGATGATCTCATCAAGGTCAAGAGCTCAAACTGGAACTTTGGCAGAGATGTCATGCTTGAGCAATATATCCCGGGTCGGGAGTTTACTGTGATGATTCTAAATGGTGAGGTAATCGGGATGGTAGAGATTACGTGCAAGTCCACGTTCTATGACTATTCCAGTAAGTACGACGTAGGTGGCTCGACGCACCTCATGGAGTTTGATCTACCGGAATCTATGAGGCAGGAGATGTATGATATGACCAAAACCGTTCATGATGTGTGTCGTTGTAGAGATGTGGCCAGGGCTGATATTAGGTACGACGGTGAGCATGCATACTTCCTCGAGATTAATACACAACCAGGGATGACAGATCAATCTCTTATTCCTGACATTGCCAGGTTCAACGGCATCTCGATGGAAGCATTGCTGCAGAGGATGATAGATGCCGCGTGTGCCTAGTTTAATGACGGCTCATGAACCTCTCATCACTCCGGCACACGGCAACGCACATGATTGGTGGATTGTCATGTGCGTTGCTGGTGTGTGGTGGGTTAGGTTGGTTCCTCTGAGGGTTCCTCGAACGGTGGCTCATCTGGTGGTGGGGGAGCCGTGTATGTTCCTATGATGGCTCTGTACCGAACCGCGCTTGGTATCCCAGGGTTCGCGTCGCTGGTTCCTGTGATAACGTTGTTGAGACACGCCTCAATCGGTGGGACTAATCTGTAGTACACAGTGGTGCTTGGTGGAGTATCAGTTTCCGACGTGTTGTATTGCAACGACAGTCCCCTCGCTGCTTCGTTCTCGTACGGTGTAAATCCAGGCCCTGTAGTGCCATTCTGTGTATATAGGGTAATTATCGCAAATTCGGCCTTACTGTGTGGGGGCATTGGTGGCAGATTGATTGGCCCACTATAGTTATCGCTTGTCGTCTGTGGGTTATGGTAGACGATTGCAGATTGGACGCCTATCCACGCGAAGTCGTGCCATACTGTAGTGGACAAGCTGGTTGGTGTATATGCCGTTGATAGGAAGGAGCTCCACCTTCGCGCGGGGTTTCCTCGTTGGAGGGTTCTGAACGTCCACCCTGTTGTGTGCTCCTCGATATTCATATCATCAATCATACTTGCCATGCTGTATATTTTCCACGCCACGTAGTCGCGCTCTGTTCCTATGGGGCCACACCAGTCAAGTATCTCGCGCGCTTTGTGGAGACCTGGTGGATACCCACTAACTCCTACAGGTATCGTTGCGTGACTGCTGGTCTCCAGCGCTCCTATCCTCTCCCTCACATCCTCCAGTCCACCTATCAGAGTCGTCGCCTTCTGATGTAATGTACCTCTCCTAGATAATGGTGTGTCCTCCTCCTGCGCTGGGCCTCCTTCTTCATCACTTGGGACTTCTTCTAATACATC